>JBEDUR010000226.1:0-3724 GCA_040414865.1 Acidimicrobiales bacterium | reverse complement strand
GTCACCAGCCGCCCGGTCCGGCCGATGCCGGCGATCACGGCCTGGTCGGTGGACCCGGTGGCGTCGTATTCCTCCCTGATGCGGGACAGGATGAACACCTCGTAGTCCATCGACAGCCCGAACAAGAACGCGAACACCATGATCGGGACCCACACCGTGATCGAGCCAGTGGCCGGGATGGACCACAACGCCTGGCTGCCGTGTCCTTCCTGCCAGACCAGCACCATGATCCCGTAAGCGGCGGCCACCGACATCAGGTTGAAGAGCACGGCCTTGGCGGCGAGCACGATCGACCGAAACGCCCGCGCGAGCAGCAATAGGGTCGCCACGCCGATTACCGCCAGCATCAGCGGGAAGTTGCCGTACACCGCGTGGACAAAGTCGACCTGAGTCGGGCCTGTGCCGCCCACGCCAATCACCCCGGGCAGCCGGGCCGCTTCGGCCCTGACTGCCGAGATGGTGCGCTCACCGGCGGGCGTGCTGGCCTCCGCGGCTGGTAGCACCTCGACGAGGGACGTTCCCCGCTGTGAGAACAACGGGCTGGACGGAGCGACCGCCGCATACACCCCGGGGACCCTGGAGAGCTCGGCTGCGACCGCGCGGGCCTGATCCGCCTGCACCAGGACTTCCATTGGCTCGATGATCCCGGAGGGGACACCCCCCGCCTCGAGCTGGGCTAAGGCAGCGTGCGCGCTCCCCTGCTGGGCGAGGGCATTGGTCGTGGGCTCGCCCAGACGTAAGGAGAACAGCGGGACGATCAGGGCAATCAGTAACGCCCCACCAACCACGGCGGCAGTCTTCCGGTAACGCAAGACCAGGCGAGCCCACGCGGTCCAGGGGCGGCTGGCGTGGACTTCCCGGCGCAGCCGGGGGTGGTCGAGACGGGGACCGATGGTGGCCAGCAGCACCGGGAGCAGCGTGATGGCGGCGGCCACCGAGACCATGGGGATGAGGAAGCCCGCGACCCCGATGTTGGCCAGGAACGGCACCGGCAGCACCACAATGGCGAGCAGGCTGACGGCCACGGTGAGGCCCGAGAACACCACCGCTCGGCCGGCCGAAGACATGGCCAGGGACACGGCGGTGGCGTTGTCGGCGCCCCGGGCCCGCTGCTCTCGCCAGCGGGTCACCACCAGCAGCGAGTAGTCGATGGCCACGCCCAGACCGATCAACGCGACCAGGAACTCCACAATGATCGACACCGAGGTGAGTCGAGTGAGCCCGCCGACCAACAGGAACGTGGTGGGGATGGCCACGAGGGCCATGAGCAGCGGCAGGAGGGCAATGAAGCTGGCGAACACGAAAGCCAGCACGATCAGGGCGCCGATCCCGCCCAGCATGGCCTCGCTCAAGGCGGTCGTGCCCTTGGTAGAGCCACCGCTCTCGAGCTGGGCTAGGCCGGTGACTGCGGTATGCCAGCCCGCTGGGGCGGCCTGCTGAGCTGCCCGTTCCAGCTGGGGCGACTTGTCGGTGCTGAAGCCGTTCTGGGGCCTAGTGAAGACCAGTCCGAAGTTGGTGCGGCCGTTCCTGGTCACGAAGCCGGTGTCGCCAGTGTTGGCCTCATCGGCCACCCGCGACCCGGGGTACACCGCATGGGCCGCGGCGGTAAAGATCCGGTCCGCTTCGACGGCATTGGACGGGCCGGCCGTCGGCGCCGTGATTGTGACCACGAGCGGCGAGGCGTCGCCCCCGTTGTGGTAGAGCGCCGTGATCCTGGCGTCCGCTACATACCCCGGCTGGCCGGGGAGCGAGAAGTCGGCCGAGAGCCGATGGGTGGTCGAGCTCAACGTGGCCGCGCCGGCGAGAGCCAGGAGCAGCCAGGTCAGCACAACCAGGCGCTTGTGACGGAGGACGAAGGCGGTGATCGGGGCCATGTGGCCATGATCCGGGAGCCGGCCCTCATCGCACATCGGCTCGACGGTGGTTCTTGGCGTCACTCGCTGGGTGAGCAGGCATCCGGCTGAAGGAGGGCGTCCATGGCCCTTGTACTCCTGCAGGGGGATAGACCGATACTCCAAACCGGTCACGACCACCTCCCGGGGGCTGACGACACTTGCTCCTGGCTGGGCTTACGCTTTCGGCGTGCAGGTCCTCAGTGGGCGCGTCCTCGCTCCGCTGCGCCGGGCTCTCTCGTCGCCGAGCTGGTTCGCTGTGGACTCCTCGTCGAAGCTTCTGGCGTGGATCCACGACATCGTGGTGGCGGGTGCGATCACCGCCATCACCTTGTGGGGGTCGATCAGCGAAGCGCACCCCTCACCCCATGGGCCCGGGCCGCCGACGTCAGCCCAGACGTACAACTACCTGCTCTCCCACCAGCCCGGCGGCTTCTATGCCCTGGTGCTGATCGCCGGTGTGTCGCTGGTGTGGCGGCGGCGATATCCGATCGCCGTGCTGACCGTCACCGTCGTCTGCGACGGCATCTACGCCGCAGCCGGCTTCGTCGATGGAGCACTGCTCGTCCCGGTGCTGGTGGCGCTTTACACCGCGGCCTCGCTCGGCACCCATCCGGCCTCTCCCGTGCTTCCGGCGGCCTTCGCCCGCAAGGAGGTCACCGCTGCGCAGATCGGTGGGGTCGTCGCCTTGACCGTCGGATGGCTGGCCGCCGGCCTTGGCGGACCATTCGGGTGGCTAAACGGCCCCAACTCGGTGCGATGGGCGGTGATCCCTGCGGCCGTGGCCGTGGGCACGGTCCGGGGCAACCGGCGCCAGCTCCTGGCGGCCATGACCGAGCGGGCCGAGCGCGCCGAGCAGACCCGGGAGGAGGAGGCTCGGCGCCGGGTGGACGCCGAGCGACTGCGGATCGCCCGGGAGTTGCACGACGTGGTGGCCCACAGCATGTCGATGATCAACGTGCAGGCCGGGGCGGCAGCCCACGTCCTCGAGGATCAGCCCGAGCAGGCCGCAGAGGCGCTCCAAGCCATCAAGGTCGCCAGCCGCGAAGGGTTGCGGGAGCTGCGGGCCATCCTGAACGTCCTGCGCCAAGTCGACGAGTCTGAGGCCACCGCCCCCGCGCCGGGCCTCGACAACGTGAGCTCGTTGGTCACGGCGGCCGATCAATCGGGACTTCGGGCGACAGCGTCGGTTGTCGGGCCGCCGCGCCCGGTCCCGCCGACAGTCGAGCTCGCCGCCTACCGGATCGTCCAGGAGTCGCTGACCAATGTGTTGCGCCATGCCCGCGCCCGGCGAGCGACCGTCGAGCTCCAGTACCTGCCCGACGCGATGATCGTGCGAGTGGATGACGACGGACGTGCCCCCGGCGACGACTTCACCCAGGGGACGGGGGGCGGCATCACCGGGATGCGTGAACGGGCCGAGGCTCTGGGCGGCACGGTCAGAGCGGGCCCGAAGCCGGAGGGTGGCTGGCGGGTAGAGGCCCGCCTTCCGACGCCTCCGCGGACTGTCGCGTCCCGGAGCTCGGTCGAGCCTCCCGCCGGCGTTCGCTCGTGATCCGCGTGCTCCTGGCCGACGACCAGGCCTTGGTGCGGGCCGGCTTCCGGGTGCTGCTCGACTCGGACTCCGAGCTCAAGGTGGTGGGCGAGGCTAGCGACGGGGCCGAGGCGGCGGAACTCGTCCAGCGTCTGAGCCCCGACGTCGTGCTGATGGACATTCGCATGCCCAACGTGGACGGGCTGGAGGCCACTCGGCGCATAAGCAAGGAGGCCGGCCCGGCCCGCACCCGGGTGCTGATCCTCACCACCTTCGAGGCCGACGAGTACGTCTACGA
>JBEDUR010000225.1:0-13339 GCA_040414865.1 Acidimicrobiales bacterium | reverse complement strand
TCGACCATCATCGACCGGGGGTACGTGTGGAAGAAGGGCTCGGCCCTCGTGCCCAGCTTCACCGCGTTCGCCGTGGTCTCGCTGCTCGAGCGCCACTTCGGTGAGCTGGTCGACTACAACTTCACCGCCTCGATGGAGAACGACCTCGATGAGATCGCCGACGGCCGCGAGGAGGCGCTGCCCTGGCTCACCCGCTTCTACTTCGGCTCGCCCGAGGAGCCGGGCCGCTCGAACGGGAAGCCGGCATCCGGCGCCGGCCCGGCCGGTTCGAACGGGCATGCCGCCGAGGCCGGTGAGCTCGGCGGGGACACGTTGCAGCTCGGCCTCAAGGCGGCCATCGCCCGACACCTCGGGGAGATCGATGCTCGGGAGATCAACTCCATCCCCATCGGCGCTGACTCCGACGGCGAGCAAATCGTGGTCCGGGTCGGTCGATACGGCCCATACCTCCAACGGGGCGAGGATCGGGCTTCGCTTCCCGAGGACCTGGCGCCCGACGAGCTGACCGAGAGGCGGGCAGCCGAGCTGCTCGCCGCGCCCTCCGGAGACCGGGTGCTCGGCATCGATCCGGACACCGGCCTCGAGGTCTCGGTCCGGGCCGGCCGTTTCGGTCCCTACGTCCAACTGGGCGAGGTCCAAGACGCCCAGCCGAAACCGAAGACGGCCTCGCTGTTCGATTCCATGACCAAAGATGCCCTCACCTTGGAGCAGGCCCTCGAGCTCCTCTCCATTCCGAGGGTGGTCGGGGTCGACCCCGACACCCGCGAGGAGATCGTGGCCCACAACGGCCGCTTCGGCCCGTACCTGAAGCGCGGGAAGGACACCCGGAGCCTCGTGTCCGAGGAGCAGCTCCTCACGATCGATCTGGACGAGGCGCGGACGATCTTCACCCAACCCAAGACCCGCCGGGGCCGGACGCCTGCCGGACCACTGCGAGAGCTTGGTTCCGACCCCGATAGCGGCCAGCCGGTGGTCGTTCGCGACGGCCGATTCGGTCCCTACGTGACCGACGGGACGATCAACGCCTCGCTGCGCCGGGGCGACAACGTGGAGTCGGTCACTTTGGAACGGGCGGCCGAGCTGCTGGCCGAGCGGCGGGCGGCTGGGCCGGCTCGCCGGCCGCGTGCGGCTCGCAAGAGCGCAAAAGCCCCGTCCGGGACGAAGGCGGCCAAGACGCGGGCCCCGGCCAAGAAAGCCGCCGCCAAGAAGACCCCAGCCAAGAAGGCGGCCAGCCCGAAGGCGGCTCCGGCCGGCACCGCCGACCCCTGAACGCCGCACAATTAGAGAGGTGGCGGACGGAAAGGGGCGTGGGCGCCTCATCGCCCTGGAGGGGGTTGACGGTTGCGGGAAGTCCACCCAGGCGGCCCGGCTGGCCAGCCGCCTGGGCGCCCTGTTGACCTTCGAACCGGGGGACACCGACCTCGGCGCGTCCATCCGGGCGGTGTTGCTCGACCCCGGGGCGGCTCTCACCGCCCGAGCCGAAGCGCTGCTGGTGGCGGCCGACCGGGCCCAGCACGTCGAGACCGTGATCGCTCCGGCGCTTGGCGCCGGGCGCTGGGTCGTGACCGACCGCTACAGCGGTTCCACCCTCGCCTACCAGGGGTTCGGGCGGGAGTTGGGGGTGGACGCCTTGGCCCCCGTGCTCGAGCTGGCGACCGGCGGGCTCGGACCCGATCTCTCGGTGTTGCTGGAGGTGCCGATCGAGGTGGCGCGGGAACGGCTCGCCACCTCCGCTCGAGACCGCCTGGAACGCCAGGATCCGGGCTTCCATGCTCGGGTGGCTGCGGGCTACCGGGAGCTGGCCGCGGCCGATCCCGGGCATTGGGTGGTGGTCGACGGCACCGGAGGAATCGACGCCGTGGCCGAGGCCGTGGCGGCCGTGGTCGAGCGACGGCTGGGCCGGCCCTGGTGACCGAGTCGGACCTCCGCCCGGCGACCTCGCTCTTCGCCGGAGTTGTCGGTCAGGACCCGGCCGTCGCGGCACTTCGAGCCGCCGCCCGGCACCCGGTCCACGCCTTTCTGTTCCTCGGGACTGCCGGATCCGGAATCCGTCCGGCCGCCCGGGCCTTCGCGGCCGCCCTCCTGTGCCCGGCTGGGGGGTGCGGCCATTGCGACACCTGCCGCCGAGCCCTGGCTGGCACCCACCCCGACCTCGTGGTGGTCGAGCGGACCGGAGCGGCCCTCGGGATCGACGACGCCCGGCGACTCGCGCTCCTGGCTCAACGTCGCCCCTTCGAGGCCGAACGCCAGGTCTTGGTGGTGACCGACGCACATCTGGCGGTGCGCTCGGCTCCGGCCCTGCTGAAGACGGTGGAGGAGCCGCCGCCAGGGACGGTGTTTGTCCTCTTGTCCGAGACGGTTCCGCCCGAGCTGGTCACCATCGCCAGCCGATGTGTCGAGGTGCGGTTTCCGCCGATCGCTGCCTCCGTGGTCGAAGGCTGGTTGACGGCGCGGGGGGTGGACCGCGAGCGCGCCGAAGTGGTGGCCGAGGGTAGCGGCGGGGATCTCGACCGGGCCCGCCTGCTCGCCGAGGACGACGGATTCATGACCCGCCACGAGTTGTGGCGCTCGGTGCCCGGTCGGCTGACCGGCGAGGGCGCGGTGGCCGCGTCCTTGGCGCGCGACCTTCTGACGGCGGCCGAGGCGGCGGTCGCTCCCCTTCGCGAGCAGCACGCCGAGGAGCTGGCCATGCTGGCGGTCGAATCCGAGAGCCTGGGCGAGCGGGCGATTCCCGGACGGCGGGACATCGTGGAACGCCAACACCGTGAGGAGCGGCGGTGGCGCACCGACGAGATCCGGGCGGGTTTGGGAACGCTTGCACGGGCCTACCGGGAACGCCTGTCCCACGCGCTCACCGCCGGACAGGCCGACGAAGAAATCGAGCGTTGCCGGCGGGCGAACGACGCCATCACCCAAGCGGCCGCTTCGCTCGAACGCAACCCCAATGAGTCGCTCATGCTCGAATCCCTGCTCGTGCAGCTCTCTCGGGCTTCGGAAGCGGGGACGTAGGATACATCCGGCCTCGCGCCGACGGTCCGCCTGGGTAGCTCAGCCGGCAGAGCAGCGCACTCGTAATGCGCAGGTCCGGGGTTCGATTCCCCGCCCAGGCTCGAGGTTCTGTTGCACGCTCAGACCGTCGACCACGTGCTGGGAAGAGGTATCTGACCAGAACCGTCGGTCTGCCTCTCCCCAGTGCGTTGCCTGACCAAGGCCGGTGGCGTGCGATCCCATCTATCGGACACTTGGATAACTTCGGAGGGTGACCCAGATTCGAGCTGTCGTCGTCCGATGTGCCGACTGCGAGGTCCACTGGGACAGCCGAGAGTCCGCGAGGTGCGACAAACCGACGCACGTGCACCAGCGATTCGAGATCCACCGGCATCGCTCGACCGTTGTGTTGCCCGACGGGACTGAGGTCGGCGCAGTGTCCTTCGATCCGGTCGACCCGTACGTCCGGGACCGTCGCCCCGACTATGGCCTCTATCTCGACCCACGGTGGCAACCGCCGTGGCCCCATGATCACCTCGCCTGGCCCGATTTCGGGATTCCCGAGGACACGTCGAGCGTCATGGCGCCGCTTCGGTCCCTTCTCGAACGGGCCCGAAGCGGCCAGCGGGTCGAGATCGGGTGCCTGGGCGGCCACGGCCGGACCGGGACGGCCCTGTCCTGCCTTGCCGTGCTGTGTGGTCACCCTCCGAGCGACGCCGTGGGCTGGGTCCGAAGCACCTACTGTCCCCAGGCCGTCGAGACCCCCGAGCAGGAGGCGTTCGTATCCCGGCTCATCATCTGATGCCGCTTCTCTGGCGGCGTCTCGGTCGAAAGGTGGGTGGCGTCCGCCATTGAGTAGGTCCAATGGCTGGTGAGCGTGACATCGCCAGTACCCCGATCGTGCCGGCTCCGCTTACGAGATGATTCGATGGTGCCGAAGTCAGGAACGTTCTCAAGAAGTCCATCAGCCCGGTCCCTCCGCCAGGAGATGGTCGTCGGTCTCGTAGAGGGCAAGGCGATCGAGAGCGGGGCGGTTCGAAAGGCCTTTCTCGCCGTCCCACGGGAGCAGTTCGTGCCCGAGATCGCCGCCCGGGACGGGCTCGAGGCGATCTATCGACCAGATGCCGCGCTGCCGATCGCGAGGGATGCCCATGGTGTCCCGATCAGCTCGTCGTCGGCTCCGGGCATCATGGCTCCGATGCTCGAAGCCTTGTCCCTCGGTCCAGGGCTTCGGGTCTTGGAGGTCGGTGCCGGGACCGGGTACAACGCGGCGCTGCTCAAGGAGCTTGTCGGGCCATCGGGCCAAGTCACCTCGATCGAGCTCGATCCCGAACTTGCCCAGAGGGCACGACGGGCCCTTTCGCTGACGGGACACCGATGCCGCGTCCTCGTGGGAGACGGTCGGACAGGAGCGCCCGATCAGGCACCCTTTGACCGCATCATCGTTACCGCCAGCGCCCCAGGAGTTCCCCGGGCTTGGCGGGACCAGTTGGTCGAAGGTGGCATGCTCGAGGTCCCGCTCTGGCTCGACTCGAGCTGCTTCGGGCTCCAGAACGTGGCGACGTTTCGACGAGAAGGCGAGCTCCTCCGCTCGGTGCGAGTCCTGATCGGTGGGTTCATGGCACTTCGTGATCCTGGCCCTGGGCGTCCTCCCCCCGTGGTCCCCGGGCTCCAGGTCGTCGCCCGCAAGGGGTCGTCGGAGACGCTTGTGTCGATCGAGGGACCCTTTGTCAGGAGTTTGTCGAAGGCGACCATCCGGCGAGGGCTCGCGACCATGCTCGGAAGGCCACGCCTGGGCAGGCGATTCACCTTCCGGGCAGCGGACGGGCTCATCCGGTTTCTCGCTTGGAGCGACCTTCGTCGGGCAGGCTTCTGTTCAGTCGGCGGCCGGTACGGCATCGTCACCCTGAGTGCCGACGGGAACAGCGCGGCAGCAGTCCTCGCTCAACCATTCAGGAGCGGGTGGATCGAGACATGGGGCGATCGAAGGGCCGAGGAGGAGCTCGACAGCCGCATCCAGCAATGGGAGCGAGCGGGTCGGCCGACCCTGGAGGATCTGGAGATCACGATCGGCTACGGGAGGCCTCGCGGGCGTGGATGGAAGACCCTGAAGGGCCAGGACGGCTTCATCCGACTCGATTGGACGACACGGTTGGCGCAGCGCCGCAGGTCGGAGCTCGGAGGCCCCAGCATGAAACGGACCCAAGATGGAGTATCACGTCGGGCAGGCGCACCCGCGGGTTGAAACCCGCTTTGGAGTCCGGTCACTCAGTCGTCGTACACTGAGGTATGTGACGGAGCGCAAGCCTCCGGGCATGAGCTGGGAATCGTGGATCGATCGGCAGATTCGAGAAGCCGACGAGCGGGGCGAGTTCGACAATCTCCCCGGAGCAGGAAAGCCGATTCCTGGAATCGACAAGCCACATGACGAGATGTGGTGGGTAAAGCAGAAACTGGCGCGCGAAGGCGTGTCCTACCTTCCGCCAGCGTTGGCCCTGCGAAAAGAAGTCGATGAAGTGCTCGAACAGATCATGCACGAGCAATCGGAGGACTCGGCTCGGACATTGCTGAACGACATCAATGCCCGAATCAAGCACGTGAACAGCACGACGATCAGCGGGCCTTCAACTGCCGTCTGGCCTCTCGACGTCGAGCAAACGATGAAGAAGTGGCGTGATCATCACCCAGAGGGCACCCCAGCTGACCCCAATGCACGGCCCGGGCGGGCGGATCCGAGCTAGACGAAGCTCGACAGGTGCCCAGCCGGGTAGGTCCGAGGCACCGGCGGCCCGGAGGCACTCGCGAGATCGACGGGGCTATGCAAGCAGCTCGACAGCGACGTCGATCCACATCTGGGCGCTCAGACGCAAGGACTCGACGTCGACTCGCTCATCGTTACCGTGGAAACGATCCGAGAAGTCCTCGAAGGTGACCGCTGGACTGAACAAGCCGAACCCGTAAGCGACCGCTCCTCTCTCGCGGAAGAAGCGCGCGTCAGTACCGCCGGTGGTCAACCGCGGGGCGAGCACCGCGTCGGGGTAGGTCCGGCGCGCCAGACGCCCGAGCAGCTCTCGCAATGGGGTGTCCCATGCCGAGGCGGTTGGAGCGGCCTCGTGAATGATCTCCACCTCGACCTGATCGGACAGCGGACCCAGGGCCTCGGCCAGGCTGGCGCTGACGTCGTTAGGCCCTTGACCAGGCAGGGTCCGGATGTCGACGTCGAGCTCGATCGAGTCCGGGATGACGTTGGTCTTGACGCCACCATGAGCCACGTTTGGCGAGAAGGTCATGTGCGTACAGGCATGCGCCAACTTGGCCAGACGTGAATCCTCCAGGCGCGCGCAGGCGTCGTCGACTGCCTCAGGGTCCACCAGGGCGGCGCGAGTCTCCTCGGGCAGGTCAAGGGTCTGGGCGAATGATGTCCACGCCTCGGTGATGCGCGCATCGGCCCTGTACTCGGACAAGCGCGTCACTACGGCAGCCGCCTTCACCAGCGCGTTGTCGGAGCCGTATGGCATGGAACCGTGGCCGGGGGTGCCGTGCAGGCGAAGGCGACGCCACGCGAGTCCCTTCTCTCCGGTCGTGAGCGAAACGGTCCGTCCCGACGGGCCCGTCCGCAGGATCCCGCCAGACTCGGTCAACACGTAGTCGGAGCGAACGGCGTCATACTCATGGGTCGTCATCCACTCTGCTCCGTGGGCGCCTCCGGCCTCTTCGTCGGCGACGGCGAAGTAGACGAGCGTTCCACGCGGACGCCAACCCGATCGAGAGAGTCGACGGAAGGCAACCGCCATCGACGCCGTGAGGTTCAACATGTCGACCGCGCCCCGACCCCACACTTCGCCATCGATCAGCTCGCCGGCAAAGGGGTCCTGGGTCCACCCCGACGGCGTCACCGGAACGACGTCGGTGTGCCCCATGAGGCACAGTGTCGGAGCCGCTGGATCACTCCCCTCGATACGGGCGACCAGCGACGTCCGTCCTGGCTGCGGCTCGTACTGGGCAAGGTCGAGACCAGAGCCCTCGAGGTAGCTGCGAAGGAGATCGGCATTGCGCACTTCCTCACCAGATTCGACGCGTCCGTCGTTCACGCATTGGTTGCGAATGAGGTGCTGGAGGAGCTCGGTCACCTCAGCAGCCATTCGATCGGTCGCATCGAGCTGGGCCATCGTCGGAACGATACCGTCTTCGGTGCCTGTGGGATGGTTGAGCAGGAAGCCCGGTAGCGATCGATGCTTATCGTTCGGCCTTGCAGTCGGGCCCTCTTCCCGGGGTGCCGCGCGCTGGACGGTGCCGGACAGAGTGGGAAGGCTTGGGGCTCAGCTGCCTAACCGGGGAGCGACTGTTGGAGCTCCGTCGGCCGGAATCCCCGTCCAAACCGGGGTCTGTGGTAAGGAGTCACGGTTCGAGTCCTTGACCGAAGGCCTGGGCGAGGAGAGAGGGAGGGTCGATGGCGCTGAAGTTCGGCTGGCTTTCACCGGTGGCGAGTCACGCGGGAAGCAACTTCGAGCCGATCGTGATATTCCAGGAGCAGCACATCTTTCCAAGCGCGCTCCCGCACTTCGACTCGGTGTGGATCGCCGACCACTTCTACGGCTTTGACGAGAACAAGGTCGAGGGATTTCTCGAGGCCTGGACCAGTCTCACCTGGCTCGGCGCAAAGTTCCCCCAGGTGAAGCTGTGTCATCACGTGCTCGGCCACGGATATCGGAACCCGGCGTTGATCGCCAAGATGGCCTCGACTCTTCAGGTTCTCTCCGGTGGTCGTTTCATGCTCGGTATTGGTGGAGGTTGGCGCCAGGAGGAGTACCTCGCCTACGGGTATGACTTCCCGAGACCAGCCGTCCGTCTTCGACAGCTCGAAGAGGTCGTCCAAATTTGCCGGTTGATGTGGACCGAGGCTCACCCGAGCTTCGAAGGCACCTACTTTCAGATCCACGATGCGGTCGCCACTCCCCGCCCCGAGGTACCACCCTTGATCTGCATCGGGAGCTCTGGCGAAGCGATCGGCCTTCCGGTCGTGGGCCGACGCGCCGACGTGTGGAACACGTTCTATCCGGGTCGTGAGGCATGGCAACGCAAGCGTGGGATTGTCGATCGAGCGGCTGTCGATGCCGGGCGACGGCCCGCTGACATCGAGAGCTGCGTGACCTTGGCCGGTGAGCTTCCCGACTCGGATCAAGCGTCAGAGCAATGGTTCGAACGCCTGAAGAGAATGGGCGAGCTGGGTATCAGCTATTTCGTGTTCGATTTCGGTCATCCGCTCGATGTCGAACCGGCGTTGCGCTTTGCTGAGCAGGTCATCGATCCATTGCGATCCTCCTGAGTTCCCGCAGTCCTGATCAATACCGGTGGGTCAACCTGTCGGCATTGGATGGCTAGGTCGACGAAGATCCAAGTGACGCGGCGAGATCAGGTACTCAATCGAAGTCGAGGCGGTGGGCCTGGAGGAGCTCATCGAGCATCGGCTCGGCGACGTCGAGGTCTCCGATCAAAGGATGAGCAAGGAGAGCCTGCAGCGCGAGGTCTCGCCGACGGGTGATTGCGGCCTCGATCGTCAATGTCTCGTGGACCTTTATCGCTTGCACGAGGCCCCGAAATGCAAGGGGAATGTCGCCGACTGGGAGCGGCGTCACGCCGGAGGCGTCGACACGGCCGACGATCTCGACCGACGCATCATCAGGTAAGCCCGTTACTGAACCGTCGTTGCGAACGCTCATGACCAGGTCCGACGGCACATCGGTGACCATGGCCTCCAGAACCGAGAAGGTGATGTTGCTGTACCCCTGACCTCCTCGTTTGGCCAGGGCGGCCGGGGCAGACGAGCGGTTGGGATCGGCAGCTTCTCGAAAGATCTCCGACTCGATCTCCATGACCTGCTGGGATCTCGTCTGTTCAGCTTGCCGCTGCTTGGCCACGGTCTCGGATCGCCGGAAGTAGTAGTTGATGTAGCCCGGAATCGGAAAGGCTCCCAGCAGCCTCGAAAGCTTGACCCAGCGCTCGAGCTCAGGGGAGACGTCGGAGAGGCGGTCAGCGACTTCCTCTATGGCTTGGGCGGTCACGTCACCATGATTGCTGCGAACTTCGTGGATGAACCCAACGTGGTTGAGACCAACGCAGCGGGTCTCAACTGGTCCAAACCTCGGAACCAGGAGATCGGAGAGCAAGCCCTGGAGGCCGGGTATCCCGGAGCACAGCCCTACGAGATGAGCATCGGTGTGGTTGAGGACGGCCTGGGTGATCACGCCGCTCGGGTTCGTGTAGTTGAGGATCATCGCCTCAGGAGCAAGCCGCGCGACCTCCTTGGCAATCTCGATCATGACCGGGATGGTGCGCAGGGCCTTGAACATGCCACCAGGACCTGTCGTTTCTTGCCCGATCACTCCATAGCGCAAGGGGATGCTCTCATCGAGGTGACGCGCCTGCATCCCGCCGACGCGAATCTGGGTGACGACGAAATCGACCCCCTCCAGACAGGTTGACAGGTCGGTCGACGTCGCCACCTTGAGGGTTCGATCGGCAGCGTCGAGCATTCTCCGGGAGAGTCCCGCCATGATGTCCAGGCGGTCTGGGTCGATGTCGACGAGCCGGAGCTCACCGATCGGGAGCTCGGCCGGCAAACGTCGCGCGATCCCCGACACCAGCTCCGGCGTGTAGCTCCCACCCGCGCCGACGACCAAGAGCACCACTTCGTTCTTGAGCGGAGATGATCTCACCGCCTCCCTCCCTCGGCATGGGACCCCGCTCGGCGATCGGGATGACGAGTCCGGTCGGTCGTCCTGTGCCCGTCACCGTGACCGGGAACCACTGTCCTCATCTCAGGCGCGCCCGAGCCGGCCCGGCCGAGCTCGATTGCTCAGCCAGGACCGCAAACAGCCTCTCGGGAGCTAAGCCGGCCCGGTGTCCGGCCATCACCAGGGCACCCTGTTCCGGGGGGAGTGTCGTACCGACCACGACGGCCCCAGGGCACAGGGTGGCCAACCTGGTCCCGAGCAGCTCGAAGAAGCGGGTGGGAAGCCTCTCGATGACTCCGCCGCCAAGAGCCGCCTCAAGGGGGCCCGGGCCCATGCGCTCGGCCATGGCCCGAATCGTCACCGCCAAGTCCGTTGCTAGCGACTCCAACAACTCGGTCGCGACAGGATCGTTCTCTTCGAATGCCGTGGAGATGACCCCTACCACGGTAGAGAGCGTCTTCCGCCCTGCTCCTCCAGGGTCCGCCATAACGTCGTTGAGACCCTCTGCGTCGCTCACCCCAAAGTGTTCCAGGAACAGACTGGCGAACCGAGTTCGGGCGAGCCGCCCATCGAGCATTCGGGCCACCCTGGCCAACGCCTCCCTCCGAATATCAAACAGACCCGCGTAGTCGAACGGATCGAAGAGCTCCTCTTCACCAACGACGACGCGATATGCGGAGGTGAAAGCCGAGCCTTGCTGAACGATGGCTGCGCGGCCAGCGGTGGTCGCTCCCCACAGCGCAACGATGGCGTCATTCACCAGCGTTGTTGTGTCGGGGTTCAAAGCAAGTCCATCGCAGAGCATTCGATGCTGCTCTTCCCATTGCTTGGGGAGGTCTACTCCACACATACCGGCACCGACATGACCGATGCGGTCTTTGTCGATCCCGGCCACCTGGCAGACCTCCGAAATGAGATCTCGCAGGACCCGCATTCGATGCTTGTTGGAACGATCGAGGAAGAAGGTCACTCCGGTGCCTCGGACGGTTCCGAGAAGCCGGCCATCGCCGTCGCTCAATGCCGCGGCACTCTTCGACACGCCGGTGTCAATGCCGAGGAAGTACTCGCCCTTGGTCAATACTGTCCCCCTCAGGACCCGAGCAGCATAACTGGTCCTCTGATCTGGCCGTCTTGGTCCATCGAGATCTCGAGGCTTACAACGTGCCCGCACCGGCGGCACATAATCAGCGTCGACTCACGGCCGTCAGGGCACCGCTAGGACGAGCGCATGCACTCCCTGAGGGCGCGGAACCCGATCAGCTGTACCCCGTGGGCATCCAGAAGCTCCCTGAGCTTGGCGTCGTGGACGAGGAGCTGGTGGTCGTCGACGCGCTGCTCCCAATCAGGCGCAGCGGCACGCAGCTCCGGACTGTCGACGGCGGGATGGAGGTAGGCCTCGGTCACCCCTGGCTGCAATCTCGGGACGATGTCGAAGAGGATCGAGCGGCTGCCCACGCCGGGAACGTAGATGAAGTGGTCAGTGAAGACGACGCCTCGCTCCGCTGCTGGACCCCGAAACGAGAATCCCAGGGCTGACTCGGTGTTGGCACCGGAGAGCCGTAACGGCAGTTGGTAGGAGACGGCCAGGTCCAAGTAGATCTGGAACATGTCGGGGCGCACCTGCACCGTCCCCATATGCGCGTCAAGGTTGGTGACGTCGATTCCCCAGGCGAGTGCCTGATCGACTTGCGCCCGGCACTCCCGAGCCACTTCGTCGAGTTGGGCCCGTTCCCACACGCTCTCGCTGGTGCGGGGGAACCGCCCGTGTTCGTCGACGAGCGACGGGGAGGCGGTGATCGGGCCCCATCGATAGGTCTCCCACTCCGAGTTCAGCGTCAGATGGACCCCGATATCCTCACCCTCGTATCGGCGGGCGGCTTCGGCGGCCCAGGGGCATGGCACCATGAGGCTCGCGCTGGTTCCCAAGCCCTTCCCAATGGCGTCGTACACCCCGAGGTTCGCCGAATGGCAGAAGCCGAGGTCGTCGCAGTTGAGAATGAGCAACCGATCCTCGGGACCATGCCCCAGCTGCTCGGCGAGCGTCGTCACGACGGCAGTCTATTGCTGAGCCACTCCGAAGACCGGGCTACGACGCGCCAACTGACCTCCGGTATGCATCAGGCACCGGTTTTTGAGTCCGGCGGTCCCCGAGATCCCTCCACCAGTTGGCGTGACCATCCGGTGATCGCCTCGTCGGTCAGAGCCAGAGGCAGGTCGCCCGCAGCTCGATGCTCGTGCGGGAAGGGTTTCCGACCTCGACGTCCGGATCGCGGAAGGCCGAGTGAGGCGTGAAGTAGGTCTCCCCTCGGGTGACTAGCTCGGTGTCGTACGTCCGAAAGGTCACGACCTCGTTCGGCTCGAGCTCTGGGAAGACGTACCACCGGTGATCAGCGGCATCGCCGGGGGCGCTCACCGCCAAGGCATCGAAGTTCGAGCCGCTGCCGGCGTAGTTGGAGACGTGGAAGCTGTGGCCCTGCTCCGTACGCACCGTGCGGCTGTCGCAGAACGCCAGCGGGTAGTCCATCTTGGCCGGACCGAGGTTGCGCCAGAACTGGAGGATGAGCAGCCGGCGAGCCTTCTCGACATCGCGGACCTTGAGGCCGTTGCGGACCAGAGCGGGGGCCTCGTCACCTCCCTCTCGAAGGTTGCGCCGGATGATCTCATCATGTCCGGCGGCAAAGTCGGAGTGAACGAAGGTGATCGGCGAGAGCTGATGATGGCGTTGGGCGTCGTCCGGGCTTCGCCGGATGTGGTTGGCCACCAGCGCGATCTCGGCGCCGGTGAGCTTGCGTGCCAGCTCCTCGATCTCTGGGTAGTGGACGGAGCTGATGGTGACCTCATCGGACCAGTCGGTCACCGCGGATTCGTGTTGGATCAGCTCGAACCCGCACTCCTGCCACCCTGGCAGGTCAGCCACCCGGCCGTCGAGGACGTCGACTTCGGTATGAACCCGGTCGCCTGGGACCCCCGTGGATGGGAGGTAATGCAGCTCCGCCCGACAGAAGATCGTCACGACTCGGCCTCCTCGCAATCTGACGCGAGAGATCCTACGGCACCACAGTCGGGACTTCTTGCGAGCCACTGGATCACTTCCCGGTGTTTTCGTGACCGTTGGCTGTGGCCAGCCACCGGATTCGCCTGCCGTGTCAGCCGCCCTCTTTGGGGCTTTGCTTCTTGCGGCCGGCGGGAGCAGCCACCCCAGGTCGTCCCGGATCAGCCAGAGGGTGACTGCAGGGGCTGTCCCGTCCCGATCATTGAGTTGCGGGTCACCAAGCCGGCGAGCTCCTCTTGACTCCAGCCGTCCGTTTCGGCTGGACGTAGAGGCAGTACGAGATATCGCTGTTCGGCAGTGGAATCGTGGACACGTATCTCGACCCCAGGTTCGATGTGGGTGCCGAACTCTGCCAGCACTGCTCTGGGCTCGCGCACTGCCCGGCTTCGGTATTCGAAGCTCTTGTACCAGGCGGGTGGTTGCCCCAGCAGGCCGCTCGGATAGCAGGAGCACAACGTGCAGACGATCACGTGATGAACCGAAGGGGTGTCCTCGAGCACCGCGATTGGCGTCGATTGCGGTGCATACTCGGACAACGTGCCGATCGGATCGGTCACCAGCCGGG
>JBEDUR010000224.1:0-6625 GCA_040414865.1 Acidimicrobiales bacterium | reverse complement strand
TAGGAGAGGAGGACGAACACTCCCGACAGGCGAAGGATGCCGAGACGCGCCGGTTCCGGCGTATGTCGGTACTCGAGCATCTGGCCGAGCTGCGGAAACGCCTTGTCATCTGTGTTTTCGCGGTAGTAGTGGCGTCGGTCGTCGCCTGGTTCTTCTACGGCACGACCGTGCATTTGATGCTCCACCCCTACCATGCTTTCCTTGCCGCGCATCAGCAGAAGAACATCTCCAGGGGCCAGTTGGTGATCACCGGGCCGCTAGAGGGATTCACCACGCGGCTCAAGGTCAGCGCCTACGAGGGCATCGTGCTGGCGTCGCCGGTGATTTTCTGGCAGCTGTGGCGTTTTATCACCCCTGGGCTCTACAAAAACGAAAAACGCTACGTGCTCCCCTTCGTCTCCAGTGCTGTCGTGCTGTTCGCCGCCGGTGTCACTACGGCGGTGCTCGTATTCCCCAAGGCGCTGACCTGGCTGATCGATGCCAGCGGGCCTGGAGTAGTGCCTCTCTTTTCGCCGTCACGGTACTTCACGCTGTACATGGCGATGTGCGTGATCTTCGGTGCGGTGTTCATGTATCCACTCGTTGTGGTCTTTTTGGAGCTGGTCGAGGTTGTTCCGAGCCCCACATGGCGGCGGTGGCGTCGCCCGGCGATCGTCGTGATCTTCATCGTTGCAGCGGTGATCACTCCGAGCAGTGACCCGTTCTCGTTTGCAGCTATGGCGGTGCCGATGTTGATCTTCTACGAAGGTTCCATTTTGATCGGTCGCGCACTTCACAAGTAGCCTTCGTCTGGAAAGCGAGGCATCAGGCCCGACAAGCTCAGCTGACTACGCGAACCTTTCATGTTCCCGGGTGGTAATCACCGGCCGGGCGTTTTGGGGCGACCGGTAACACTCGCTTGTTTCTAGCGTAGTGACAAGTGACGGATTGTTGCTGAATGCCGCGGGTGATGTCGGCTGGCCAAGGTTGTTGACTGACGGGAGGCCCGACCTCGTAACTCGTAGGTCGCGTCGAGGATGGAGTGCTTGCTTGATATGCGTGCGCTCCTCGGGCCGTCTGGAGCACCGCAAGACGCAGTTCGGAGGGTTGCTCGTGGTCACACGAGAGATGGATGGCATTGCCGAAGGGCGGGATGCGATATCGGTCATGCTGGCCGAGGTCGCTAACCAACTCGAGGCAGACCTCGATGTGCTCGTCAGTCGCGTCCAGGGTCCGGTGGTCGCGCGGGTCCAGGCGACACACCTGTGGCCCTCAGGAGTTCTGGAAGAGGCTGTGCGAAGGGGGGTCACCGTCGGAGTGCGCGATTTGTTGGCGCGGTTGCGCTCCGATGGACACCTTCCGGAAGAGCTGCCTCCAGACCTCGTCGAACTCGCGCGTCTGCGCTGGAATCAGGGTACAGAGCTGCCAGACCTTGCCAATGCGTGGCTGGTGGGTGAAGAGGCCTTCTGGGACTGTTTCGCCGCAATGACCGAACAGCTGCTGGACGACACTGCGCTTTCCTGGCATGTCGTCAAGGCCGCCCGTGAGCAACTCAATGGTCATTCTGCTCGAATGTTTGAGCTCTTTCGTTGTGTTCACGAAAACGGGCTGGATTCACCTCGACCGAACGGCAGCTCGCGGTTGGACGCGGTTTCGCGCGCACTTCGCGGCAACTGGGTCGACGCGAGCGAACTTGGCTACAACCTGGCGAACAGCCACATCGCTCTGGTCGCGGATACGTCCTCGTTGCTGGACGCGCTGGCAGACAGGACGGGGCGACAGATCCTCCACGTCCCGGCTCCGGTCGACGGGGTCTGGGGATGGCTCGGCGGATGTTCGCGGTTGTCGGACACCGAACTCGATGAATTGCTCGCGTGGCAACGTTCGCGCGATGGCCGCATCGCGTTCGGAGAGCCGGCCGAAGGAATCGCTGGCTTCTCGGCGAGTCACTATCAGGCGCTCGAAACGAGAGGCATCGCCAGCGCGACCGGCGAGAGTGTTGTTCGTTTTGCCGATGTTCGGCTGCTCATTGCGGTGCTGCGGGACAGCGAGCTTGCGAAGGCGTTCGTCGAGCGCGAATTAGGCGAGCTTGATCACGCGGATGAACGCATGGCGGAGCTCCGAGCGACACTGCGCGTGTACCTCGAGCAAGGCCAGAGTGTCTCAACGACAGCCGCTTTGCGGGGGCGAAACCGCAAGACAATCCAGCGGCAGCTTCACGCCGCTGAGCAATTGATCCGTCATGACGTCCGCGATCGCAGCGACGAACTCTTGGTGGCAATGCGGGCATCAGAGATCCTGCGACGGCGCGAGCGGCTGGCTAGTTGTCCCGAGCGTGTTAGTGCTTAACGCACAGCGAAGAGACCGAATGTGGTTGCGTTCAGGTGATCGAACGCTGCTGCCCGTGCAACCCCCGAATTCGGTTGACAATTCTCGTGGTTTCCGACATCGAAGACGGCCAACGCCATGCGGGTTCGCCGGTCGTCATACGAAGTCGCGTCGTCGTAACCACAACAGAGCGAACCATCCCCACAACGGCGGCAGGTATGAGGTGAAGAGTCGTTGGACGAATACGGCGGCCGTGGCGTCGGACTCGCTGATGCCGGCAGCAGTGAGGCCGAGGATCATGCCAGCTTCGACTATGCCGACGCCACCTGGTACCGGCGAGATGCCTCCGAGTACGGAAGCCAGAGTGATCACGATGATGAGCGTGGCCAGGCTCAGATGATCATCGAACGCGCGCAGTGAGCTGGAGAGAGCGAGCGCAACTGCGAGCTGATTGACGATCGCGCCTCCGAACAACTGCGTCATCTTGCGGGGCGAGGTCGAAACGGTACGCGCGTTCGCCCACATGTCACGTGCTCTGGGGCGGAGTCGATCGTTGGCGAATCGGCGGAGCCGAGGAAGGGTCATCACGAGACCGACTGCGACGCCGACGAGGATGATGACCGTGAGGAGGATCCAAAGCGTTTTGGCTGAAGAGCCCTGCTCCGGGGTCGCCTCGAGGTGAAGGGTTCCCCACGCCAAGGGGAGTGAGATCACGAAGAGGGCGCCCTTGACGAGCCAACTGGTTGCCGTGATGATCCCGCTTGAACCGACCGCCACCGACGCGTCATATCCCTGCTGTTGCAAGAAGCGGGTCCGAGTGGCGAAGACTGCCGCTGTCCCTCCGGCGATCCCGCTGAAGGCATTGGCGATCTCCAGCGCCAGTACCCGGATAAACGGGAGATCGCCGACGACGCTTCCAAGGTCCTCGACGGCTGTTCCAGCGTAACCGAGTTGTGCCAACAACGCGGCGGCTACCACCCACAGCCAGTTGGCTCCGACGATGGTGTCAAAAGATTGCGCCACATCGATCAACACCCCAAGGAGCGCCCACCCGCCGACAAGGGATCCGATCACGAGGATGAGGGTGGTCCAGCTGACTCGCCGAGGCTCGATCAGTTCAGGTGGTTGGATGCCTTTGGCTTCCGCGGCCAGGTGACGGACTTCGTCGAGCACCCTCTGTTTCCCCCGGAGCTCGCGCGCAAGCCGAGGATCGAGACTTGCCCGGCGGAGATGCTGGAGGGCGACTTCGAGCACGTCAGAAGGAAGGCATCGGGCGGCAGCCTGGGCCGCTCGCTGTGCGCCGACGCACAGGGAAAGGACGGCGATCCCGCAGGCGGCGTCACGGTCCAGGCGGAACTGAGCCGAGTTGGTCGTCGCGCTGCGGAGGTTGACGAAACCCACGGCCCCTGATTCAGGGTCAAGCGCTACCGCATCCCGGTTGATCTCACCATGCGAGAACCGAGCATGGCGCATCAAGAGGAGTTGCGCGAACAACGCGTCGCAAGCCGCGTCGTCGACGTCTGAATCGTTGATTTCCGAGAACGGAACGCCTCTTGGGGGTCGGCACACCACGAGGGCATCTCCGGAAGGGCCAGCCTTACCTGCCTCCACCAAGACTGGTGCACGAACTCCGATCTGTGTGGCCCGCAGCGTGACGTAGGCCTCACGCTCGACCTGTTGAAGTCGTGTGAGGGTCAAGGTCGGCCCGGAATCGCGGTAGAGGACGAACCGACCTGCCTTTGACAGGATCCTGGCGTCAGCCGCGTCGCGTCCGTAGACGCCGACTGCGAGATCGCTGTCGGAAGGTGGCGCGCAATCCTCTCTAGCCCGATACGAAGCAACACCCCACTCCTGGCGCTTGGCCAACCAAACGTGAGACGTCTGTATTCCGAGCTCGCCGAGCAAGAGTTGCACATCGGAGGCCGAAGGAAGTCCGAGGGGCGATCCGAACGCGAGACGAACGACCGCTGTGAGCCCCCACCCGATCGCGAGACTGCCGAGCACGCTCACGGGCAATCCGTGGCCGCCCACGACACAAGCGAGCGCCACGAATACAGCCGCAACTTCGACAAATCGCTGCAACGAACGGGCGAGATAAGGAAGAACCGACGTGGCAACGGCCATGAAGAGGGCAATCTGCAGAACCGGAAAATCCAGTGAGAAGCCCTCGATTACTGCCCCGTTTCCTCGGCCTCCCGTGGCACCAAACACCAAGATGAGGAGCCCGCTCACCAGCAGGGTCCCAAGGACGCTCACTCCCATGTCCCGCAAAACCGCCCATCTTCGAGCGCCAATGCCGATCAGGGCCAGGATCGCGGTAATCCCGAAAACGCCCCCGTAGTAGACCGCGGTGATAAGCCAGCTCAGGCTCTCAGGAGGCGGGTAGACGACTCGTGTGATGGCGTGATCGACCCGGTAACCGTGCCTGATGATGAGCAGGCAACAGACCAGCGCGGCCACGGCGCTCAGCGCTCGAACTCCGTCGGTTCCACGACGCCGGCGTTGATCATCGCTGGCCGGGGAGAACACGAGCGCCGTCCATCCATGCCACACGGAGCGGCCACGGCGGTTGTGTCTCACGGCCAATTCGAGTCCCGGCCCTTCGGAACTCATCGCCATGCGGTGATCACGCGCAAGCTACTGAAAGAGCTTTGCCGTGTTTCGGGAACTCCTTCTTCCGTCAAGATTGTGCTCTCTTCACCTATCCATTGCCATGCTGCCTCCGGAACAGTTCAGCTAGATACCACGACTAAGGAGAAGAGCCAAGTGACGAACGCGAGACCTACAGGACCGCCCAATGTTGAGCCGAAAGCACCGTAGGCTGCCACGTCGTCACGCTTCTCTCTGTTTATCTCGGAGAATAGGAGCTGTCGATCGCGACAAGGGGGACGGCACACACCACAGGGCTAGCCGCCTCAGTATGGGACGCTGGGTCGCAGCAGCCTCAGCGCACCACGAATACGCCGCCTTGGGAGATGGGAGAACCACGAGTCGTCGATCAACCGAAACGAGCGTTCGCCGGTGAGTGGCGCTGTCGGCAGACGTCGTCACTGCCGCCGTACTTGTCCGGCGCCTCTTGGACCTCGTACCTTTCCCCATGGTGGGGTGCTTCGCTTGGTCTGGTTACGACGCCGGACCTTCGTATGACCGCCGAACGACGTCGCTACTCGCCGGCCCTCAGTGCTCAGCAGCACGAAGCTGTGAGCCCGCATCGGGTCGGTACGGATGCAGGAGGGAAATGAAACCCGGCGGATGGTAGCGACCGAGGCCTGCGGCGTTCGGGACGTAGTCAGTTCGGAAACACGACAGCGACATTCCGAGAACCAATGACGACCGACGCCTCCGCCGAATTCGAGAGGAATGAGGCGACGCCCTCCGAGGCGATGGCCGCGTCGATCGCCGAGCACGGGACGCGCGGGCTGACCTGGGTGACCGTGGCGAAGCGTGCCGTGGTTGTGGCAATCGGGGGTGTCGCGATCTACCTGGTACTGCCGAGCATTACCGAGGTCCTGGCTTCATGGCCACGGCTGTCCACACTCAACCCGATTTGGTTCGGCGTGGCGGTGGGTGCCGAAGTGGTCCATTTCTTTTGCACCATTGCGTTACAGCGACTTGCCCTGCGGACGAAGGCGTGGTTCGTCGTTGTGACTGCCCAGTTGGCGGGAAACGCGGTAACCAACATCATCCCGGCGGGCGCGGCTGCCGGGGCAGCTGTTGAGTACCGGATGTTGGAGAGGGGTGGCGTCGATAGCGACAGCGCTATAGGTGGACTGACCGCCTTCTCCCTGCTCGGCGTCGGCGGTCTTCTGGCACTACCGATCTTTACCCTTCCGGCGATCCTGTTCGGAGCACCGGTGAGCCGCGGTCTCGAGAACACCGCCTTCATCGGTATCGGCGCGTTCGTCCTCTTTGCCGGGTTGGGGGCCGCCGTTCTAGCCACCCATCGGCCACTCGTGTTCTTCGGGCGTCTCGTGCAACGCGGTCGAAACAGGCTCTTCCGAAAGCGTCCGGCGATGACGGGCTTGGACATGCGCGTCTTACGTCAACGCGACGCGATCAAGTCGGTTCTCGGTAGGAAGTGGCTGTTAGCGGTAGCTCTTACTGCAGGGAGGTTGCTCTTCGACTACTTGTGTCTCCTGGCAGCCCTTCGGGCAACCGGCAGCCACCCCCGCCCGGCGATCGTTCTGCTCGCCTATGCGGTTGCTGGGGTGATCGCACTCGTCCCGATCACACCCGGGGGCTTGGGGATCGTTGAAGCCAGCTTAAGCGGTCTGCTTATTCTGGCCGGTGTCGACGCAAGCCAAGCGTTTCTGGCCAC
>JBEDUR010000223.1:0-3685 GCA_040414865.1 Acidimicrobiales bacterium | reverse complement strand
GTGGGGGGCCCGGTGCAACCGGAGTGGGGGGACCACCCCGCCGACCAGTCGAGATGACCGAGGACGAGCGACTCATGGGGACTCGCACAACGCCGGCACACGATGCCACGAGCGTCGGGGAGCCGGCCGACCAATCCGGCGACTTCACCAGCGCGGTCGAGCGGCTGAGCGGTGTCTCGGTCGACCGGCACTTCGAGGCCGCCGTTGACACCGACTGGAACCAGCCGTCCGGCGCCATCGACCCCGACGATCCCCGCTTCGAGCTGTGGGTGGACGACCCCCTACGGGCGACCGATTGGTACGCCCGTCAAGACGAGACCACTCGGTCGCGCCTTGCCCTGCACCGAATGGCTACCGCCATGCGGGTCGGCTGGGAGCTCGAGAACGTGCTGCAACGGGGCCTCCTCGAGCACCTGTACTGGATGGACGAGCGGCGACCCGAGCTCCGCTCGCTCATGTACGAGGTCGCCGAGGAATGCCGGGACATGCTGATGTTCCAGGAGTTCGCCAACCGCAGCGGAGTGGAAGTCCGCGGCATGTCGCGGACGCTCAAGCACGCCAGCCGGATCGTCCTCCTCCTCAGCCGGACCTTCCCGGAGGCGTTCTTCCTCTTCGTCCTGGCCGGTGAGGACCCGATCGAGGTTCTTCAACGCAAACTGCTCAAGGAGGGCGGCACCCACCCGGCGACGCGGCTGACCATGGGGATCCACGTGAACGAAGAGACCCCCCACATCACCTTCGCCCGCGACTACCTGCGTGAGCGAGTACCCCGGCTCGGCGCCAGGCGCCGCCGTGTGCTCGCGCTCGGCGCTCCGCTCGTCTTCTCCGTCATGGCCCGGGTGATGGCGTTTCCCTCGCCTTCTACGCTGCGCCTCTTCGGGGTGCCCAAGACCGACCTGCGTCGGGTCCTGCACCGTCCGGCCGGGCGGGCCGTTCTACGCGACGTGGTCGCCGGGCCGCGCCGCCTCTGCGCCGAGCTCGGTCTCCTCGATGGGCCGAGCGCGCTCTTGTGGCGGGCGCTCGGCATCGGAGAGGGAATCAGTCGCACCGTCGAGCCGGCTCAGTGGGACGGCTTTCATGCCGACGGCGCCACACCGTTGAGGAACTCGACCAGGCCAGGGGCTCAGGTCCCGTAGGCGCGGGTCAGCACCTCCATGTTGTGGCCCGAGGGATCCTCGAAGTAGAAGCCGCGACCATTCCCGTTGATCTGGTTGGCTTGCTGGTGGCCCGGATCGGCCCAATAGGTGAGGCCTCGCGCCTTGACCCGCTCGAAGATGGCGTCGAACTCCTCCTCGGTGACCAAGAAGGCGTAATGGTTGCTGCGCACTTGCCACCGGTCGTCGTAATCGAGACTGACGCCGTTGGCGGTCTCCACGCACAGGAACGGGCCGAACGATGTCGGCGGGTCGAGGCCGAGGATCTCGGCGAGGAAGGTCGCCGCTTCCTTCTTGTCGTTGACCGGGACGATCGTGTGATTCAGTTCGACGCCCATGTGCACCTCCTGGGGCCGCAGGATCCCGACACTAATCGGGCGGTCGCGGCGTCGCACCGGGCGGCCTGCGCTCGACCGGGGCCGACCTTGTGCGTGGCTGGGACGCATTCCCCCTCCGGGCGACGCGGTCGGTACTGTCTATGGAGGCCGGCGCCAGGCGCGGGGGGTGAGATGCAGATTTCGGGTCGGACGGCTGTCGTCACCGGGGCGGCCAGCGGTATCGGCCGCGCCCTGGCCACCCGGTTCGCCCACGAGGGGGCTCGGGTGGTCCTGGCCGACGTCGAGGACGGCCCGCTGCACGGGACGCACAAGGAGCTCGCCGACGGCGGTGCCGAGGTGCTCGCGGTCACCACCGACGTCTCCGACCCCGGCTCGGTCGACGCCCTCGCGGAGGCGGCCGAGGAGCGCTTCGGACCGGTCCACATCCTCTGCAACAACGCCGGCGTCTCGGGGGGAGCCAACCCGATCTGGGCGGCAAGCGAGAACGACTGGACCTGGGTCCTCGGTGTCAACCTCATGGGGGTCGTGCACGGGGTCCGCTCGTTCGTCCCCCGGATGCTGACCCACGGGGAGCAGGGGCACATCGTGAACACCTCCTCGGTGCTCGGTCTCTCGAGCGGCGGTGGCTCCGTGTACTCGGTGTCGAAGCACGCCGTCACCCGACTGAGCGAAGGTCTGTGGCACGACCTGCGTGCCGCCGGGTCCTCGCTCGGCGTCTCGGTCCTGTGCCCGGGAATGATCGCGACCCACATCGTCACCGCGGAACGGAACCGACCAGTCAGCCTGACCAACGACCTGGACGCCGAGGAGCACTCGAGGCGGGAGACGAACCGCCTGGCCACCCAGGAGCGCTTCCTGGCCGACGGTATGCCGCCGGCACAGGTCGCCGAGATGGTCGTCGAGGCGATCGGCGAGGGCCGCTTCTACGTCCTCACCCATCCCGATTCCATCAAGCGCCAGGTCGAGAAGCGGTTGCAGGCCATCCTGGAGGGGTCCGAACCAGCGACCCCCGAGCCACTCATGCCGCGCCCGGTCGCGGAGAAAGGAAACCCATGAAGTTCGGACTCTTCTACGAGCTGCAGCTGCCCAAGCCCCGCGACGCGAGCACCTGGGACCCCGACGCCGAGCGCCGCATCTACCACGAGATGCTCGAGCAGGTGGAGCTGGCCGACAAGTTGGGGTTCGACTACGTCTTTGAGGTGGAGCACCACTTCTTGGAGGAGTATTCCCACTCGTCGGCCCCCGAGCTGATGATGTCGGCGCTGTCCCAGCGGACCAAGAACATCCGGCTCGGGCACGGCATCGTGCTCACTCCGCCCGGCTACAACCACCCGGCCCGGGTTTCCGAGCGGATCTCGGCCCTCGACATCCTCTCGGGTGGCCGGGTCGAGTTCGGCAGCGGTGAGTCCTCCTCGGAGATGGAGCTCGGCGGCTTCGGGGTCGACCGGAGCCTCAAGAAGGCCATGTGGGAGGAGGCGACCCGCGAGGTCTGCAACATGATGGCCCAGGAGCCCTACCAGGGCTTCGAGGGCGAGTTCTTCTCGATGCCGCCGCGCAACGTCATCCCCAAGCCGATCCAGAAGCCCCATCCCCCGCTGTGGGTCGCCGCGTCCCGGCGGGAGACGACCATGGTGGCCGCCCGGCTCGGGATGGCCTCACTCGGGTTCGGTTTCGAGACCCCCGAGGAGCTCGGTGAGCGCAGCGAGGAGTACTGGCGGCTCGTCCGGGAGGAGTGCTTCCCCATCGGGCACGCCATCAATCCGGGCCTCGCCGTGCTCTCGACGTTTATGGCGGCCGAGACCGACGAGGAAGCGGTGAGGCGCAGTGCGAACGGGCCGGGGTTCTTCGCCTACTCCCTCGGGTACTACTACAGCCCGGTCACCGGGGCGAACCACCAACCCGGCCGGGCCAACGTCTACCAGCGGTTCAGCGAGCTGCCGAGCGAGCAGCGCGACGGCCGGGGACCACTGGTCCAGGCGCGGCTCATGAACCGCGACCAGATCGCGGCCGAGGAGCCCACTGACGAAGTCCAGCGGGCGTTGTTCCGGGCGGCCCGGAGCGGACAGGCGATCGGGACGACCGACACCATCCGCAAGAACATCAAGGCCTACGAGAACAACCATCTCGACGCGCTCATCCTCGTGGCCCAGTGCGGCGACCGGAAGCACGAGCACATCATGGAGGCCATCGAGC
>JBEDUR010000222.1:0-19231 GCA_040414865.1 Acidimicrobiales bacterium | reverse complement strand
CCCGGACGCTTGCTGAGCGTGATCTCTACCAGTTGCGTGGTGTCGGTGGCCTTTTCTCCGTTGATCGAGGTGATGAGGTCCCCCGGCGTGAGTCCGGCCGAGTCTGAAGGTCCTCCGGCGACCACGCTCGTGATGAGCAGACCTTCGACCTTGCCGTTCACCGGACCGCCAGACCTGACTGGTTCGGCGACGAGACCGAAGTAGGCGTGAGTCGCGCTTCCGGTGGAGATGATCTCATCTGAGACCATCTTGGCCAGGTTGGACGGAATGGCGAAGCCGAGACCGATGCTCCCGCCGCTCGACTCCCCGCTCGCGGTAGGAACGGTCGCACCGGCCGAGGGAACCCCGATCATCTGCCCTTCGCAATTCGCCAGGACGCCGCCACTATTGCCCGGGTTGATCGCGGCATCGGTCTGGATGGCGTCGACAAGGAGTGCCGACCCGCTTTCACCTGGGACTTCGATGGTCCGGTCGAGGGCGCTGACGATCCCGCTGGTGACGGTACTCGACAGCCCAAGTGGCGCTCCCAGGACGATGACTGGCAATCCGATCTCCAAATCGCTCGACGATCCGAACGAGATCGTCTTGAGCGACGATTGCCCGTTCACCTTGATCACGGCCAGGTCGGTCAGTGGATCGCGACCCACGATGCTGGCCGGCGCCGTTTTCCCATCGTTGAACATGACCGTTACCGAGCCGCCCGTAGCGGCGGGAGCGATGACATGGTTATTGGTCAAGATATAGCCGTCGGAGCGGATGACCTCCCCTGAGCCAGTTCCTCCCGCCACCTGACCGTTCGACACGCCCGTCACGCTGATCGTGACGACTGACGGAAGGTCCTTGTTGGCGACGTCGGTGATGTTGCAGTTGCCGGAGCCCTGTCTGAGCGCGGCCGAGGCGCTCTCCGACGTGCTAACGGTGCCGACGGTATAGGCGATTCCACCAAAGACGCCGGCCAAGGTCGCCACGGCGCCGATGCGCAGTTGGACTCTCCAACTTCTTCGGTGAGGGCGCGCGGCTATTGACATCGGAGGCCTCCCTGGCTCTGTCGCTCGTTAGGGCGCGAAAACAACGGCCATCGGCTCGATCGTGGCGAATGGAATGAGGGGTCGCATCACCTATTCGTGGGTGATTCAGGACCTCTGTTCTGATCTGGCCGGGGTGCGTGTCGTCGGCGGGTCACCTCCGAACCGGCGCTCATCCAGGCCGGGCGCGACGGGGCAGACAGCCGTCCACAAGGGCTCCGCTCCGATCAGCCCCGGCCCGGCCATGGCCAGATGCGCGGCCGAGGCAGATGTGGCGGCTCTTCGAAGCTCACCGGTTCGTCGAGGTTGAAGAAGTCCCACAACGGATGGGCGCTGGCGTCGCGGCGAGTGAGGGGGCCCAATCCCCACTTGCTTTCGAAGGTAGCGAGGATCGAGGTGTGATCGTAAAGGACTGAGGACACGTGGCCCACCTTGGAGAAGGGTGACGCCACGAGACAGGGCACTCGAAAGCCCAGCCGGTCGAAGGACCCAGGCTGGTCTGGAGGTACATGAATGGCTGGCGGCACGTCGTCGGGCGACGGCGCCGACGGCGGAGGGACGTGATCATAAAAACCGCCGCCCTCGTCCCACACGACAACCAAGGCCGATCGCGTCCACTGCGGACTGTGAGCAAGGGCGTCGAACACGGTTGCCGTGAAGGCCTCGCCGACTTGGTCGTCTTGATACTCACCCTCCGAGGCAAACGTCACGTCAGGCGTCAGGAGGCTGACGGCGGGGAGCCGGCCGCGATGGCAGTCCTCGAGGAAATCCTCGAAGCCGTGAAGGTGGTTGTGATAGCGCAGGACGTTCCGCGGCCACAGCGCCACCTCCGGAACCTCGACGAAGTAGTTATTCCAAGTGATTCCGGCACCGTCGAGACGGTCCCAGATCAGGCCGGTCTTCGGCGGGTGCACGAAGGGGCTCGGAAGTGCGGTGCTGACCAGGCCATCGGATGTAGCCGCCTGCAGGTAACGGCGGTTTGGGAACGTCTGCGCCAAGCATGATGCAAAGTAACGGTCCCCGATGCCGAACGTTCGTGCGAAGCCGTAGTACCACGGCAGATCGCTGCCATCGAAATAGCCCATCGGCTCGTGGCTGTCCGTCGTTGTCACGAACCCGTCCATGGCCCCGCCGTCCCATTGGAGATGTGACGCGTTCCAGGTTTGGCTCAGGTCGAACGACGGGTTGAACGGCAGCGTCAAGTGGTGTGCCAGGACCGGCTGGCCGGTTTTGTCCGGATTGGAATTGATCGGACGACCAGTGGCGTCGAGAGTGAAGCCGGCACCACGGCCAAGCATCCCAAAGTAGTTGTCAAAGCTGTGGTTCTCCTTCATGAGAACCACGAAGGTGTCGATCTGTGGCGCAGGATCGCGATGAGTCGGGGTGGTCACCGACTCATCCTGGCATGGTCAGGCTGCGAAACCTTCTTGTCCGACGCAAGTGTCCAAGGTCGTCCGCGGCGAGTACGCGACGGCTGATCGGACCCGCAGTGAAGCCCTCGTCCGCCCGAGCCTGCCTGGCCAGAGCAACAGCTGGTTGGACATCACTCACTCCATGGCACGGGTAGTGGCAAAATTTTGACATCGTGGGCCGCCATCCCGGCGGCCTCACCCATGTCCTGCTAGAGACGATGGAGAACGTCCATGGCACTGTCGCTATCGGGCCGGCCTCGAAGGATCAGCCTTCCGGCAGGAACGGGCCCCCGATCTGCACCGGTTCGGTCCCGCTGGACTCTTTTATCCCGGGGACGAAGGCGGCCTCGGGCACCGCTGCCTTTTCCCCGGTCGAGCGAGCCCTTTCACCGAATCCGAACCCTTGTCGGCGTGGCCGTGTTCGGTCTAGCGGCCTCGGCGTTGGCATCGTGCTCCAGCAGCAGCCCTCCGCCGAGCACCACCTCCTGCCCCCTGACCGACCTGCCCACCGCCTCGGTGCCGCAACGACCAGCTTTAGGCGTCAAGGTCGATAACTCTTCGCCGGCAAGGCCGCAAAGCGGCCTGAACGATGCCGACATCGTCTTCGAGGAGCCGGTCGAGGGCGGGATCACTCGCTATGTCGCCGTATACCAGTGTGAGAACTCGGCCATGGTGGGCCCGATCCGGTCGGCCCGTAACATCGACATCGGCATCCTCGGCCAGTTCGGTGAGCCCTTGATGGCCTTTGTGGGTGGCATCGATCCAGTGCTCAGTAACATCGCACACTCCCCAATCGTCCCGATCGATCTGCGCTTCGACACCTCGGTCGTGCACAGGGAGTCGGGACGGGTTGCCCCGTTCAACACCTATGCGGCGACCTCAGCGTTGTGGAACCTCCACCCGGACAAAAACACGCCCCCGTCGCCCGTCTTCCGGTTCTCCTCCACCCCACCGGCCGGTACGCCGACCACGTCCGTGTCGATCGCCTACACCGTCTCACCGGTGGTCTGGAAATACGACGCTACGACCAAGCAATACCTGCGCTTCTATGGCTCGTCTCCGGACAACCTCGCCAACGGGACCCAAAACTCGGCGGCGAATGTAATCGTCCAGGTGATACACGTCACCTTTGGGCCTTGGGTCGAGGACGCTCAAGGCAGCCTCGAGGTTCAGGCCAACCTGTACCAGAACGCCAGCGGGCCAGCCAAGGTCTTCCGTAACGGGGAGGAGATCACTGGGACCTGGTCGCGAAACTCGCTCGATCAGCCCACGAGTTTCGTGTCCTCGACCGGGACGCCCATCGCCCTACAGCCCGGGCGGACCTGGGTCGAGTTGGTGCCGAGTACGGTCACCGTTTCGGCCGGCTGAGCGCGGCAAAGCCGCAGGTTGCGAGAGCCACGGAGCAGGCTCGGCGCGTGCATGGAGCGACACGGTGAGCAGCCTGTCGTACTGATAGCTGCTGTTCGGTTCACAACGAGTCCTCGTCAAAGGATACGCAATCGCGTGCAGTATTCCTCAGCGGTGGCGGGCCATCTTCCTGACGATGCTGTTTGCAACAGGTCGTCCAGGGCGGGTAGGACATCACCTACTCACACGGCGCCGAGGCTCATTGGGATGGCGTCATGACTCTTCAAGCTCTTCAACATGACCGAACTCGCCAACGACACCGCTCCAGTCGCGGTGCCGAGCCTCACGCATGTACCGCCGCAGACAAGGAAGATCGTCTCCGGCACCTTCGTCTCACGAGCGCTCTTGAACCATCGGCCGTTCAACGGAGCTTGGGGAGCGCTCTGTATCGGCTCGGCCGATCCCGCTCCATCCACTATCGGGATGAACGGTGTATAGAGCTCGCCGTCCTTCGGCCAAGCCGAGCCGGCATGTATACAAGGTCGGGTTGCTCGTCGGTGGGGCGCTGCTCGCCCTGACGGGCCCCGCCTTGGCATCGTGCGCCCACAACCCGAGCAGCGATCCGCCGCCAACCACCAGTCGCAGCACCGACCCGGCTCAGCCACACTGTCCGCTCACCGATCTACCCACCATGTCCGTGCCGCAACGGCCGGCGCTGGCGGTCAAAGTCGACAACTACGTCCAGGCGAGGCCCCAGAGTGGCCTGGACGACGCTGACATCGTCTTCGAGGAGCCGGTCGAGGGCGGCATCACCCGCTACGTCGCCATCTTCCAATGCGAGGAGGCGCCGACGGTGGGCCCAATCCGCTCAGCCCGCAACATCGATATCGGCATCCTCGGCCAGTTCGGCCATCCCTTGCTGGCCTCAATGGGCGGTATCGAACCGGTGCTCGGCAACATTGCGAACTCACCAATCATCGAGAACGATCTGCTCACCGACTCCTCAGTGGTGCAGAACCCGCCGGGACGGTATGCCCCTTACGACACCTACGCGGCAACGTCGGCGCTCTGGGACCTTCAACCGACGAAGCACACGCCACCGTCGCCTGTCTTCGGGTTTTCCGCCACCCCACCGGCGGGGACGCCCGCCACATCCATATCGATCGCTTACCCGTACTCCGACGTGGTCTGGAACTATGACCCGACAACCATGCAGTATCTGCGTTTCTACGGCCCGTTTCCTGACCTCCTGGCCGATGCAACCCCGAATTCGGCGGCGAACGTGATCGTCCAGGTGGTGCAGGTCACCTACGGACCGTGGGTCGAGAACGATCTCGGCGCCCTCGAGGTCCAGGCCAACCTGTACCAGAACGCCAGCGGCCCAGCCGAAGTCTTCCGAAACGGCGAGGAGATCACCGGGACCTGGTCACGAAACTCGCTCGATCAGCCGACGAAGTTCGTATCCTCGAGCGGCACGCCGATCACGCTTCAACCCGGGCGGACCTGGGTCGAGCTGGTACCGAGCACGGCCGCGGTCTCAGCCGGCTGAGCTCGCCCATACTCGGCACCATTGGATGGCCGCGGTCGTTGGCCGCGAGAAATGTCTTGAGACTCGCGAGGCTTGCGTCTTGAAGCGCCGTCCGTTCCGATCAATCCAGCGTGATCGGCAGATCGTCGGGATCGACTTCCGGGCTGTTCTCTCCAGTGACCAGGGGGGCGAGCCGCTCACGAACCCGCTGGTCGATCTCTGCCATGAGCTGGGGATTTTCGAGGAGGAACTGCTTTACGTTCTCCCGACCCTGGCCGAGCTGTTCGCCCTCATAGGTGAACCAGGCTCCGGATTTCTTGACGAATCCGAAGCTGACCGCAACGTCCAGGAGCGACCCTTCACGGCTAATGCCCGTGCCGTACATGATGTCGAACTCGGCCTGCTTGAAGGGAGCACCACACTTGTTCTTCACTACCTTGGCTCGCGTACGGTTTCCGATGATGTCGGCACCGTCCTTGATCTGCTCGACTCGGCGGATGTCGATGCGAACCGATGAATAGAACTTGAGCGCTCGGCCTCCTGGAGTCACCTCAGGTGATCCGTAGATCACGCCGACCTTCTCCCTGAGCTGGTTGATGAAGACGGCGATGGTCTTGGACTTCGAGAGCGTGCCGGTGAGCTTTCGGAGGGCCTGAGACATGAGGCGGGCCTGCAAACCCACATGGGTATCGCCCATCTCGCCGTCCAACTCTGCCCGAGGAGTGAGAGCAGCCACCGAGTCGATGACGAGCACGTCGAGGGCACCGGAGCGGATCAGCATGTCGGAGATCTCGAGAGCCTGTTCTCCGGTGTCGGGCTGGGAGATCAGCAGATCGTCAACGTTGACGCCGATCGCCTTCGCGTAGATCGGATCCATTGCATGTTCGGCGTCGATGTAGGCACAGATCCCTCCGTTGCGTTGTGCCTCGGCAACCACGTGCATCGCCAGTGTCGACTTCCCCGAAGACTCGGGCCCGTAGACCTCGACGATCCGACCGCGAGGCAGACCACCGATGCCGAGGGCGAGATCGAGCGACAAGGCGCCGGTTGGGATGGCCTCGATGGCCATGTGCACGGTCTCACCCATCCGCATGATCGAGCCTTTGCCGAACTGCTTTTCGATCTGGCTGAGCGCCACACTCAGGGCCTTCTGGCTCTCATCGGTCATTTGCCCTCTTCCTCTCGTTCTACGCCACGATCAAGATGACCCTACGGACGGGGTGTATCAGCGAGCTGGGCTGTGTGCACCCTATACCCGAACACACGTTCGTAAGTGGATGGGTCGGGACCTCCCCCGAGCGGCCGCAGCCACGCAGGCGCTGTGCAACCCGGGTGCCTGCCCGCTGCTGCTTCCTCGGTTGACCGGCCAGGCGCCCACCTTCTGACCTAGGCACGGTCGCAAGGAAAGCGCCAGCGTTGTCAGAACACGGCTGGTCTGGTGGCGCAGACCGAAGCACCGGGCACCCTCACGAATGGCGTGTCCCGCGCGCCAGATGTCACTTGGCTGTCGGTCGGAGGGTGAAGTGGGCCACCGGCTCATAGTGCGGTCCGTCCTGCCGCGTGGTCGACGAGACCAGCCGGATCTCATCCACCACCCATGCCGTGGAGACCGCAAGACCGACCAGCTGGCGCGGGATCGGGGCGCGCCGTCTGGTCCGGGCAAGAGTCAGGTGGCCCACGAATCGTTCCTCAGGATCATCCGATCGATTCGCCCAGGCCGTGGCGCCATGTACCACCGCAGCCAATTCCTCCAGGCCGGACACTGGGACGCACAACACGCCCCGGCCGAGCTTGAGAGTTCCCGGGCCAAGCGTCGCTTCGACCTGGTCGACCGACTCCGTAGCCGATCGCAGCCCTTGAACCAGTGCGTCGATCTCGTGGTCGGGGAGCGAACCCAAAAACGAGAGCGTCACGTGCCAGTCGTTAGGACGCACCAATCGGAGATTCGATCGGCCAGCAGCCAGATCCACACCCAAGAGCACTTCCCTTACCGCAGTGCTGGGCCACACGGCAACGAAAAGCCGCATCGTCCAAGTCTTGCCTGGGTTGGGCTGAGTTCACCCGCGGCGTGGGTTTGGTCGTTTAGCGCCAAGCGGTCCAGGCGCCGGAATCAATCTTAGAGCGATGGAGCGGCCTGGTTCTCAGAGGTTGATGTGGCATCGGTCTTCCGAAGTAGAGCTAGCAGGGCGTTGGGCGAGCTGGCGCCGTCCTGCCGCGATCCGAGCTATCAAGACACGCCGCAAACCCCACGACAAGGTGGTGCTGCTCGCCGTCACAGGGCTCAACTAACACTTGGGTCGCTCCATCGCGAAATGGACGCTTCGTGCAGCGCTTGCGTCGCTTCGACCGGGTCGGCCGCACCCGCAAGCCCCGATACGACGCGGGAGATGGAGATGGCTACGCAAACCGACCACGAGCAGTGGTCCCACCGGCTCGTCGAGCTCGAAGCGGCTGTGCACATGCTGCAGAGCGCCATGCATGGGTTCGCTGACGAGATCCGCACACGCCAGCTCGTCGTGGTCGACGACAAAAACCATCCGAAGATCGTGGGAGAGGTGTTCGGCGACGTCGCCGAACTGCGACTCGAGCTCCCAGGCCCCGACGGGCCTGGGGCCGAGGTGCTGCTGTTCGCGGTCGCCTCGACGCACCCCGGACCGATAGAGCTCGGCCCCGCCGTTGGGTTTCAGCTCCGCACCCAGGGTCGAGCAGTCGCCGAGCTGGAGGCTTGGCCAGGCCCCGATGGCGTCTGGCGTCCCCACCTCCACCTCAGTGGGTCGTAACGGCCGCTACTTCTCAATCTGTAGATCGAGAAGTAGCGTTCCCGGAGGGTGGGCAGCGTGGAGGGGAACCTGCAGCGGCGACTGGGCCAGAACCTGCGCAACCTGCGAAAGGCCAAAGGGCTGAGCCAAGAAGCGTTCGCCGACGCTCTGCGCATCCACCGGACCTACATCGGCGGCCTTGAACGGGGTGAGCGCAACGTCACGCTGCGCACGGTCGAGAGGATTGCCGCTTCCTTGGGAGTCGACCCAGGGGAGCTTCTGGCCGACAACGTGGACAGCGCCCGGTGGACCGGAAGGTCGACGGCCAGGTAGACGTCGAAAAGCCAGGGGGTCGTTTCTGACGCGCAGGAGGACCGGCGTCTGCACCCTTCGGGAGCGCCCGTTCCGACCTTTGAGGTCGGGCGGCTTGGACGCGACGTTGACCGATCTATGACCTGACAAAACAGGCGAGCCAGCCGTCAGGGCTGCCCGGAAGCGAGCGTGCGTCGCAGGAAGTCGAGCGCCGAAATGGCCGAAAACTGCCGGACGCGATCTCGGTCGCCGGGCAAGAACAGCTGCCGGCTCAACACTGGTTCTTCCGGCGCAGCGATCGCGACGTAGATCGTGCCCGGCCGCTCGCCGTCCTGATCGTCGGGCCCCGCCACCCCCGTGATGCCGAGACCGACGTCGGAGTCGAGCGCCGTCCGTGCGCCGGTGGCCATGGCCTCGGCGGCCGGGGCCGAGACCACCGGACCGGGGGGGACCCCAAGGATCGTGTATTTGACTGCGGAGTCGTAGGCGACGATGCAGCCACGGAACCACTGGCTGGAGCCGGGCACGTTGACCAGCCGGGCGCCGATGAGCCCGCCAGTCAGCGACTCGGCGAGGCCAAGGGTGAGCTTGCGCGCCAAGAGCAGCTGCGCGATGGCGTTCTCCATCGCCTGGTCGTCAACCCCAAACACGACGTCGCCAAGCCGATCGGCCAGAATCTCGCGGACCCGCTGCTCCTCCTCAGCGAGGACCCGGTCGGCTAGAGCTTCGGTGGCGGCCCGGGCCGTGAGCCGGACCTTGATGCCCTCGATCCCGCTGGCCAAGAACGCCATGGTGAGTGTGGAGCCGTCCCCGGCTTGGCGATAGTCGAGCTCGGTCACCCGGTCCGCCAGGGCCTCGGCAAGGCCAGATTCGCTGGCTCCCCAGGTCCGGACGACGCGGCTCTTGATGACCGCTTCGTCGCCTGACTCGGCCAGCCGCCGACGGAGATCGGGCAGGATCGCCCGGGTGAACATTTCCTGCATTTCATGGGGAACGCCCGGGACGGCGTAGATGACCTTGTTGCCGAGTGGACAAATGAGACCGGGGGCCGTTCCCCGCACCTGCTCGATGATCGAAGCGCCGACCGGCACGTCGGCCTGGCGGAGATTGTTTTCGGGCATCGCCCGTCGCCGTGACGAGAACATGGTCCGTATCCGCTGGACAACCTCCTCGTTTGGGGCCAGCTCGACGTTCATCACCTGAGCGATCGATTCACGGGTGATGTCGTCCTGGGTGGGGCCCAGTCCGCCGCAGACGATGACGGCGTCGCTCCGGGAAAGAGCCGTACGGAGCGAGAGGACGATGCGCGTCTGGTTGTCGCCGACCGCCTGATGGAAGTGGGAGTCCACCCCGGCCAGCGCCAGCTGCTCGCCCAACCAGGCCGAGTTGGTGTCGGCGATTTGGCCCAACAGCAGCTCGGTGCCGACCGCAACGATCTCGACCCTCACCTCGCTCCACCTCCATTGGCTACCCGACGGGCGTCGAAAAGGTACTGCAGACCGGTCACGATGGTGAACGCCGCCGCTACCCAGATCGCGACCAGCTGCAGCCCGTGGTGGTGGGCGAGTGGGGGGACGAGGCAGGTCGCGATAGCCAGGTCCTGGACGAGGGTCTTGACCTTGGCCGAAGGTCGCGCCGGAACCGAAAGGCCGCGCCTGCCGGACCAGCTGCGGTAGAGGCTCATCAGGACCTCCCGCGCCCCGATCAGGATCACCGGTGGCCAGGGCAGGACTCCTTGGTAGCTCAAGAGGAACAGCGCGCTCAGCACGACCACCTTGTCGGCCAAGGGGTCCAAGAACGCGCCCGACCGGGTGGTGCCCTGCCGACGAGCGATCCAACCGTCGACCCCGTCGGTGCCGGCCACGATGACGCCGACCGCCACGGTCCACCAGCTCGCCCCGCTGACGACGATGAAGGCGATGAACACCGGGGTCGCCAGCAGCCGGGCAGCGGTAAGGGCATTCGCTGGCGTCACCAGGGCGGACGGTCCGAAAGTGTGCCGGGCGGCGTCGGTCATCGAGCCCCGACTTTGACCGGGATCAGTGGGTCGGGCACCCCGACCACGTCGACACCGAGGGACTCGGCGATGGTGAGCTCGACCATGCTCCCGGAGGCGAGCTGCGGCGGGACCCGCACTGTCCCGTCGATCTCTGGTGCTTCGTGCACGGTTCGCCCCACTCCCGCTGTGTCGACGAGGACCGACCGCCGTTGCCCCACGAGCCGGTCCCGCCGGGCCGCGGTGATGCGGTCCTGCACCTCGGTGCACTCCCGGAGCCGCTCGAGAGCCAACTTGTGATCGACCTGGTCGTCCAGATCGTACGCGAGCGTCCCATCCTCGGCCGAGAAAAGGAAGAACCCAGCCCAGTCGAGTTGTGCCGCCTCGAGGAAGTCGAGCAGCAGATCCTGGTCCTCCTCCGTCTCGCCGGGATAGCCGACGATGAACGAGGAGCGGAAGGTGGCCAGGGGGTCGAGCGACCGGATCCTCTCGATGCGCGTGAGAAATCTCGGCCCCTCACCCCATCTCCGCATCCGCGCCAGGAGAGGCCGGGAGACGTGCTGGAGGGAGAGGTCGAAATACGGCACCCCTGTGGCCACAATGGCGTCGACGAGGGGATCGGTGAGCGACGACGGGTAGAGATAGAGCAGCCGGGTCCGAGGGGCGATGTCCGAGATCGCCTCGACCAGCCCAACGATTCTCTGACCGAATGGTGACGCAGGCTCCTGACGGCGCTCGCGCCGGGTGGTGCGGTCGCGACCGTAGGAGGCGAGGTCCTGGGCGACGATGACGATCTCCTGTACCCCGCCGTCCACCAGACTCTCGGCCTCGGCCACCAGGTCGGGCAGGCTCCGGGACCGCTGCGGACCCCGGAAACTCGGTATGGCACAGAACCCACAAGCCCGGTCACAGCCCTCGGCCGCCTTCAGGTACGCCCACGAGCCGGTGAGCGGTGGCCGAGGTAACTCGAGAAGGTCGAAGCTCGAGCGGCGTCCCGGACGCCGACCGAGCACCACCGGGCTGCGCTCCGGGGCGAGCGAAGCGCCGAACCCTGCGACCAGGTCCACCTCGGGCAGCGCCTGGGCTAGCTCCTCGCCGTACCGCTCGGCCATGCATCCGGTGACGACAAGCCGGGATCCGCTGCGACGCCGGCCGTCCAGGTCGAGAATCACGTCGATGGACTCCCGGCGTGCGTCCTCGATGAAAGCGCAGGTATTCACAACCACCAGGTCGGCGTCGTCAACCGTGCCCGCCGGGAGGAAGCCGTCAGCACCAAGGAGTCCCTCGAGCTTGTCCGAGTCAACCCGGTTCTTCGGGCAACCCAGCGTCTCCAGCCAGTACCGTCGCTCGCTCACAGTTCTCTCTCTCGCCGACCACAAGAGCGCGTACCTGGTCTGGGCAGAACTCTTGCCATGGGCACCCGACGCTGGGTCGGCTCGCGGAGAGGGAGGGATTTGAACCCTCGGACCGGGTCTCCCCAGTCAACTCATTAGCAGTGAGTCCGATTCGGCCGCTCTCGCACCTCTCCAGCAGGGCTTTCGCGAACGACATCCGGGACCTTGTCCACAGTCGCTCGCTCAATCCTGGTGGCGGACAAGCCTACGTGAACCTGGATCCTGGTTTGGCCGCTCACAACCCCCCTCAATCCCTGGTCGACGACGCTCCAGTTGATGGTGACCTCAGTACTCGACCGAGCGGACGGTTCCGACTCATATGTCGCCGGATCCCGTCGGGCATCAGAGTCCAAGATTCGCGCCCTCCGATTCCTTATCCCGCCTCCATCGCTGGTGTCGCGTCCCGGGGCCGCGAAAGCGATGGCGAGGGCGGAAACCACGATTCTTGATGATGACCACGGCCCGAAAGTGCAGGCCATTGGGTTGCGGAGCACAAGTAGCGATAGCAGCTCTGGCGCTCACGGCCGCCATGGATGCCGAAAGACGCTTCGGTATCCTTTGCGGCCACGGCCGATCCGGACTTCGTCCCGGTCGATTTCTCTCGCGAGAAGGGCGATACCTCATGGAACCTCGAACCGACTCACCTCCCGCGCGGTCTGTCGCTGCTCGGCTCCATATCAACCAGCGATCCCTTCAGCTCGTCCTGGGCGCGCTCTGGATCTTCGACGGGCTGCTCAAGTTTCAGCCGAAGGTGCTCAAGCCGGAGTTCGTGTCTACGTTCGTTCGGCAGATGGCCGTTGGTCAGCCTTCACTGATCGGCTCAGCCCTCAATCACATGGCCACCTTCCTCTCCCACGAGGCAACGATGTGGGCCGCCGTGATGGGACTGATCGAGATCGGCATCGGCCTGGGCCTACTGTTTCGGCGATCCTTGAAACCAGCCCTCGTGGCGTCTTTTGTCTGGGGCATCGGGATCTACGTCTTCGGCGAGGGACTCGGCATGGTCCTTACGGGCAACACCTCGCCCCTCCAGGCCGCCCCTGGAGCCGTCTGCTTCTATGTGCTCCTGGGCCTGGTGCTGTGGCCGAGGTCTGAGAAGAGCACCGAGGGCGCCGTCGGCACTGAGTCGTCTGCCGCAGCCCGCGGCCTGTTCGGCGGGACGGGGTCGCTACTCCTCTGGGCGGCCATCTGGATCTTCGAGGCCATTATCTGGCTGTTCCCTTTCAACCGGGCCGGCGACGCCATCTCGAATCAGATGGCGAACACCGCACAAGGGGAGCCGGGTTGGTACGCCCATTTGCTCAATTCGTTCGGCCACGCCTTCGTCGGTGCCGGCATCTGGGTCGCGGTGATCTTGGCGGTGCTGTCGCTCGTCATCGCGCTGGGACCCCTGGTGTCGAACCGGCCCCAGGTGTACATCGGGCTCGGTATCGCCCTCGCCCTCGCCTACTGGATCACTGGGGAGGGATTGGGGCAGCTCCTGACGGGCAACGGGACCGACCCCAGCAACGGTCCGATCGTGGCGCTGATCGGGCTCTCCGTCCTGCCGCTCGTCCCCGCCCGAGCCGACGAGCCTGCTCCGGCGGCTCGCCTCCTGTCAGCGCATCCTCGAGCTACCGTCGCCTCGGTTCTCACCATCGTCCTCGTCCCGTTGGTGGCTGCGGTCGTCCCCGCGTCGTACGACACCGTCGCCGTGACGACTCAAGCCTCATCGGGCAGTTCACTGGTGAAGGCCGTATCGACGTCGGGCTCGATGAAGGGCATGGCGATGTCACCGAAAGCGGGCTCGGCGAAAGCCGATGCGTCGCACTCCATGAACATGTCGGCCATGGCCGGGTTGAACGTGACCGACACCAACTGGAAGTACACAGGACCACCGCTCCCGGCCGCCGAAGTGAACGAGCTCACCGCAGTCAGCGGCGAGGAGGACAAGGGCCACATGATGCAGACACCCGACTGCACAGCTCAGCCCACGTCGCAGCAGGTTCTCGGCGCTACCGAGTACGTGCAGGCCACCTCGGCCGCTGTCGCCAAGTACAAAGACCTCAGCACGGCTCTGGCCGACGGCTACGTCCCGATCACGAGCACCAGCTACCCGGTGGTGCACTATCTGAATTTTCGCTACATGAACCGTCAGGATGTGTTGAACCCCAATACGGTTGACTCTCTCGTCTATGCGACGACACCGTACGGTCCGGTACTCGTGGCGGCCATGTACCTGATGCCGGGTGGTGGTGACGGGCCCATGCCTTACGGCTGCCTGGTGCAGTGGCACGGGCACACCAACCTGTGCGCGAGCAACACAACCGGTCAGATCGACGGCTTGCTACCTTGCGCCATCGGGTCACACGCCGTCCCGAACACGCCGTTCATGACCCACGTCTGGCAGGTTCCGGTTGCAGGCGGGCCCCTGGCAATCGACCCCTCGGACCTCCAGATCGTCGAGGCCGCCATCATGGCGCAGCAGCAAGGCCTCGCGCCTACGACCACGGGGACACCTCCGACGTGATCGAATCGCGCCAGGGCTCGCGGCCGCCCGTGACGTAGAGCTCCAGGCCGGTCGCATGCGGCGGTTCGGTGCGGCCTGTGTCGGGTCGATGGATAGGATTTCGCGGTTTCCTTTCTGATGAAGGGAGGGACGCATGACGGTCGAGTCCCTCGCCGTCCTTGGGCTCGGTACCGACCTTCCACCCGCGAGAGACGTGCGGGAGGTTGTTCAGAAACGAGGCGGCGATATCAGCAATTACCGGGGCTGGCCGCGCGCGTGTCACGGGGGTCCCGACGACCACCCGAGCACCATGAGCGCACGCGCCCTGTAGCGCGCACTGGCAGAGAGTGAGGTGCCGGCCTCAAAGCTCAAGCTGGTCATCTCCTGCGGAGGGTCGCGTGACTACCCGCCATCGTGGTCAGTGTCGACCGAGGTCATGCGGCTGTGTGGGGTCGGCGAGTTCGCGGTGGGACTGGACTTGATGGCGGGCTGTCTCGGCACGCTGGGGGCCATCGATCTCGTCCAGAGCTGGCTGTCGTCTCACGGCGGTGGGTACGCAGCTGTCATCTCGGCGGAGCGCTGGTCTCAAACCGTCGATTTCGCCGATACGTCCGCAATGTCCCTATGGGCGTACGGCGACGGTGCCGGTGCGCTGGTGTTAGGTCTTGGCACCCCGGAGCCCGCGAAGCTCACGTTCGTCGGGGCGGAGTTCTGCAACGCCAGTGAGTACAACGACCACGTCGTGATCCCTTACGGTGGAACGCGCGCGCCGCAACCTGAACCTGGCGTCAGCGCCTACACGCGAAAAGTCAGCGATCGGCCGAGATCTGAGATCTCCGAGGCATACCGGGCGGGCTATTCACACTCTTTCGAACGGCTGACGAAGCGGCTCAACCTGAAACCCACACACCTCATCTGCAATCAGATCACTCCCAATGTGCTCGAGATGATCGCTGCGGCGCTGGGGCTGGAGGGAAGGATCACGATAACCGGCGATCGGACAGGGCACTTGGGGGGGCCGGACATCATCGTTGGGATGGACGCATTCCTGTCAAGCGGCTCCCACGACTGGACGATCCTCATCGGTGCGAGCGCGCCCTATGTCTTCGGCACCGGCATCATGATTGCGGGGCAATAGACGATCGCCTCCGTGCAAGGCCTTCTGACGTGCTCAAGCCGTTGCTGGCGGCCTTCGCCGGACGCCAAAGGGACTGGCGTTCAGGCCAGGTGGCTTGCGGCATTGCGTGCTCGTCCGGCCAGGAGGCTCCTTTCTCGCCCAGAGCGCCTACTGGAGGCCAATGAATGGACCCCGCCACGCCGGCTTTCAATGCGGAGCAGACAAGCCCGGAGCCCGAGCGTTCAGGCGCTGCGTCGAAGCTGGAAAACCCAGGCCGTCCGCTCGACCATGTCGGTCAGCAGTTCCCGGTCGCGGGGATAGGTCAGCAGCTCGCCCGCGGCCTCGCCGAGTTCGACCCATCGCAGCTCGTCGACCTCCTGGCTCGAACGGAAGGCCCCGCTCTCCGGGATCATGGCCCAGTAGGCGACGATCTTCGGCCGGTCCTTCCGGTCCCGGTACTCGGTCGTGCCGACGAAGGAGACAATCCGGCAACGGAGCCCGGTCTCCTCGAGCACCTCCCGCAGTGCGCAGTCGGTCAGGCGCTCACCGGGCTCGACCTTGCCCTTCGGGAAAGACCAGTCCACTCGGACCGGACGGTGGACGAGGGCAATCTCGAGGGCATCGCGTGATGCGGGCCGGACGACCAGCCCACCGGCAGCTAGAACAAGCTCGGCTGGTCGGTTCTCGAAATCAGGTCCGTCAACCGTTTGAGGCATAAAAGGCACAGTACCCAGCGAGTCGGACCCAGGCGCGGCAATGAGGAGCGATCCCGGGCTGATCCGACCGGAGACGCCTCGACGATCCGGTGCGAGACTAGCCTCCCATGATGATTGCAGGTCAAACAGGTGGAGACAGTGACACCGTCGAGGTCGAGTGGCAGTTTGACGCTCTCGACCTGCGGCCAGCGAGGCGCTGGCTGACCTCGCTGGCCGCCAGGTCAGTGCTGTTCGAATCCTTGGGTCCGGTGGGTGTGGTGGCTCGCCCGGCGGTGGTACAAGACGACCGATACCTCGATACCGAGGATTGGCGGATCGCCCGGGCCGGCTACGTGCTGCGCCTCCGGAACGCCAAGGTGAAGCAGGAGGTGACGCTGAAGGCGCTGTCCGGTTCGGCCACCCCGGCCCCCGAGCCCAAGCGCCGGCGAGAGGTAAGCGAGCCGTTCTCGGCGAGCACGGGCGCCTGGTCGCCCGAAGCCGGTCCGGTCGGCGGGCGGGTCACGGCCCTCGTCGGGCAACGACCACTGCTTCAAGTGCTCGAGGTCCAAACTCGCCGGCGGCCCTTCGTGCTGCGGGTGGGTGAGGAGGACGTCGCCGAGATCGCCCTGGACGAGACGGCTGTCTCCATCGACGACCAGAACCCGATGCACCTGCTGCGGGTGGAGGTCGAAGTGCAAGCACCATGGGTGCAAGCGCTCGCCCCGCTCGTGGAGGATCTGCGGCGTTCGGCCGGGCTTGCGCCAGCCGCCCTGTCGAAGTTCGAGGCAGGGGTGTTGGCCAGGGGCTACGTCATCCCGAGTGGGGTCGAGCTCGGATCGACCGAGATCCATAGCGACGACACCGTGGGAGCCGTGGCCGACGCCGTCATCCGGCGCCTCCTTGGCGCGCTCCTCGCCCACGAGGCCGGCACCCGGCTCGGCGAGGATCCCGAAGACCTCCACGACATGCGGGTCGCCACCCGCCGGCTGCGGGCCGCCATCGGCGTGTTCTCGGGTGTCTTGCCGGCCCAGTTCGACTCGCTCGCCCCGGAGCTGGCCTGGCTCGGCAAGGTGCTGGGCTCGGTCAGGGACCTTGACGTGCAAATGGAGCGGTTGGAAGCCTCGACCGGCTGGCACGGACCATGGGCCGCAAGCGCGGCCGAGTCGTCTCCGGTCGAGGATCTCCGGGGCGTGTTCGCCCGTGAGCGCGAGGAAGCCCGGGCCGGCCTACTCGAGGCGCTCGAGTCGCCCCGCTACGAGCGCCTGACCACCGCGCTCGTGGCTCTGGCCCAGCAGGGCGCCGGCCACCGGACGACCGCCGGACAGCAGCGCGCGACCGCAGTCGTCCCCGACCTTGTCGAGCGGCGACACCGCGCCGCGCGAAAGGCGGCCCGGCGGGCAAGGCGCAGCGGCGCACCCGAGGACTTCCACCGCTTGCGAATCCGGTGCAAGCGCCTCCGCTACGCGCTCGAGTTCGTCGCCGACCTCTACGGCGAGCCGGCCGTCACGTTCATCCGGCGGCTGGCCCGCCTCCAAGACCTTTTGGGCGGACTCCAGGACTGCCAGGTGTCGATGGACCGTTTGCACTCGCTGGCCCTCGGCGCCGAACCGCCGCTCTCCCTCCCATCGGTCTTCTTCATGGGCGCGCTGGCCGAGGAGGCACGAGCGATGGCCGAGCACCTCCTGACCGACGCCCGGACCCGGGTGAAGGTGCTCAAGGGCGCGGAGTGGCGGGATCTCGCCCGCGTTCTCGAGCGGCTTCGCCCGACACCGGGGGCGGGGGAACAGGCGAACGGGCCTGGGACATCGGGGCTCCAGTTGGGCCGGCCGGCGGCGATCGGCGCTGTGGGCCTGGGTCCGGACCGGCCGTCGTTCGCCCCGGACCCGCCCAGGCCGTTGGGTGACCCTTCGCCGCCCCGCGCCTGAACCGGAGCCGGTGCCGGTCATGGGGGGAGGGTGAACCTCCTCGCAAGCGTCCATCTCAGCCTGGGACGCGACCTGCTCCTCGTGCTGGCCGGCCTGGGTGCCGGCCTCTTCAACGGGGTGGCTGGTGGAGGGACCCTGATCTCGTTCCCAGCCCTGCTCGCCCTCGGCTACCCGGCGCTCACGGCCAATGTGACGTCCACAGTGGGAATCTGGCCCGGATACGTGGGCGGGGTAGCTGGCTTCTGGCGAGAGATCCTGGACCAGAGGGACCGGTTCTCCTTGCTCGTCCCACTCACCGTTGCCGGAGCCGCTGCCGGGGCGGTGCTCCTCTTGACCACCCCGTCGTCTGCCTTCACCCGCCTGGCGCCTTGGCTGGTTCTCTTCGCCACCGCGCTCTTCGCCTTCGGGCCACTCCTCGCTCGGTGGCTTGCGCACGAGCACGCCGCCCGGGAGCACCCGGTCGCACTGGCAATCGGCATGCTCTTGGCCGCCCTCTACGGCGGCTACTTCGGGGCCGCCATGGGCGTCATCATCCTCGCCGTCCTGGCGCTCGCCCTGCCTGACACGCTGGTCCGGGCCGGGGGCATCCGCTCCGTGCTCTCGATCGTGGCCAATGGGGTGGCGGCGATCGTGTTCATCGTCCACGGGCACCTGGAATGGGAAGCGGCCGGCATGTTGGCCATCGGCGCGCTGGTCGGTGGCTACGCCGGGGCGACCCTCGCTCGCACGCTGCCGGCCAACGTCGTCCGGGTGGTCGTGGTCGGGATCGGCCTGGCCACCGGGATCCGCCTGCTGGTCGGGTGAGCCCTCAGCCGGCTCGCAGGGGATAGGAGCCGACGACCGCGTCGGCGACGGCCCGCCGGAGCGCCCGCCGGGCTTCGTCGGCTTCCTCGAGGCCGACCGGCGCCAGCTCGAGGGTGTCGCCGGGCCGGCACCGACCGAGTTCGCCCCAGTCAGCCGAGATCACTACTGCCCCCACCCGGTACCCGCCCAGGGTCGCGTGGTCGGGGAGAAGGAGGACCGGGTTCCCCTCCGGGGGCAGCTGGACTGTCCCGACGGTGGTGCCGGCCGAGACCGCACCGCCGCCGCCGGGCACGGCATCGCCCTCCACGGGGCGCACCCGGATGCCGACCCGATCGCTGGCCGGCTCGACCACGAAGGCCCGGCCGAGCAGCCCCCCAACCCAAGACCCATCCTCGACCGGCAGGACGCGCAGCACCCGGGACTGGCCGG
>JBEDUR010000221.1:0-18654 GCA_040414865.1 Acidimicrobiales bacterium | reverse complement strand
GGCTCGGCCCCTTTCACCGGGAACCGGGCCCGCCGGGCCAGGACGTCCCAGACGGTGAGGACCACCCCCAAGTTAAGCCCGAGGGAGCCCTCGAACGAGTGGTGAAGCCGGTGGTAGGCCGGGCTGACCAGCACCTTGCCGACCGGACCGAAGGACCACCTGAGGTTGGCGTGCGACAGCGTGCCCAGGCATACGTAGCCGGTGATGAGCCCCGGCGCCAACTGCTGGTCGCCGACGAGGACCACCACGGGCAGGGTGGCGAAGAAGAATCCAGCGAGGTGGCTGAGGGGGTGCGCCCGGAAGGAGGTGAGCACGCTCAACTCCTCGTCGCTGTGGTGGAGCGCGTGGAAGCGCCAGAAGGGCGAAAAACGGTGGTCGGTCCAGTGCGCGAGCCAGTTCGCGCCATCCATCAGCACCAAGGTGACCGGAAGGAGGAGCCACCGCGGCCATCGGTCGGTCCCACCGAGCTCCATCCAGCGGCAGTGGGTGACGAGGAGGGTGCCGAAGGAGACTGAGAGCAGCGTCATCAATGGCACCACTGCGGCCACGTGGAGCACGAAGTAGGCCGCGTCGTGCAGCGCTCCGCTGTTCAGCGCCGGTCGCCGCTCGGCAGGCCACAAGCGCTCGCAGACGAGGACGACAGCGACCACGAGGACCACTGCCGGTGCGACCAGCTCGGCCCGGCCGGCCGCCAGGACCGCACCCAAGGCTCCGTGGCGCTCCAGCGTCGCGACGGCGAACCACACCAGTCCCGCCGTCAGCGCGGCGACGAGCAGGCTGGGCAGGTAGAGCCGCCGCCGTGCCAAAGCGACGGCCGGCCCGGCCGATGCCGCCAACGCCATTAGCTCCTCCCCCGTACGGTACCGATCAGCTCTACGTCGCTCGGGGGCCATGGGGATTCCCCGAAAGTCCGGCCCTGGCACAACGGTACGCTGCCAGCGTGCCCGACCTCATCCTCCTCCGGCACGGGGAGTCGGTGTGGAACGCCGAGAACCTGTTCACCGGGTGGGTCGACGTCGAGCTGAGCCCAAGAGGCGAAGGGGAGGCGCGGGAGGCCGGACGCCTGATGGCCTCAGAGCACGATCTCGACCTGCGGTTGTTGCACACCTCGGTGCTCGTCCGCGCCATCACCACCGCTGAACTGGCTCTTCGCGAGGCGGGACGCAGCTGGATCCCGGTCCGGCGACATTGGCGACTGAACGAGCGGCACTATGGGGCTCTCCAGGGCTTGGACAAGAAGGAAACGGCAGCCCGGCACGGTGAGGAGCAGGTGCAGCTCTGGCGCCGGAGCTACGACGTCCCCCCGCCCCCCCTCGACCCGACCGATCCGGGCGGCTCCGCACATGATCCGCGCTATCGCGGCGTCGACGCCGCTGACCTGCCGGTGACCGAGTGCCTGGCCGACGTGGTCGGGCGGGTCATCCCCTACTGGGAGGGTTCGATCGTCCCGGACCTGCTGGCCGAAGGAAGACGAGGGGGCGCCGTGCTCGTCGTCGCCCACGGCAACAGCATCCGGGCTCTGCGCAAGCACATCGAGGAGATCTCCGACGCCGACATCCCGGACCTCGAGATCCCGACGGGCATCCCCTACCGGTACCTATTCGACGACCACCTCTCGGTCATGAGCGCCCGGTATCTGGGCGACCCAGAGGAGGCGATGGCCGCGGCCGAAGCCGTCCGCCGCCAGAGCCAGCTCTAGATCGGCCGCACCTCAGAGGGCATCGACACCGCGCTCTCCGGTCCGGACCCGCACCACCGCCTCGACCGGGACCACCCACACCTTGCCGTCCCCGATCTTGCCGGTGGCCGCGGTGCGCATGATCGAGTCAACGACGTCCTCGGCCTGTCCGTCGTCCACCAAGACCTCGAGCCGGATCTTGGGAACGAAGTCGACCTCGTACTCGGCTCCCCGATAGACCTCGGTGTGCCCTCGCTGGCGTCCGAACCCCTGAGCCTCGGTCAGGGTCATGCCCTGGACACCGAGGTCCTTCAGGGCCTCCTTCACGTCGTCGAGCTTGAACGGCTTGACCACCGCCACGACCAGCTTCATCGACACGTCTCTCCTTGTGCTCGTAGTGGCCGGTCAGGTGTCCGGCGGGGCCGACGATGACAGCTCCTCTGGACCCTCTCGGGAAGTCGCCCGCACACCGTTGCTGGCCGTGGCCAGGGCGCCGATCCGCTCGGCGAAGGTCTCTTCGGGGAAGGCCTCTTCGTCGTGGATGGCCAAATCGCCGACCTCGAGCACTTCATCCTTGTACCGGGCCCCTCGGAGCACCAGACCGATCAGTTTCATGAGGATGAAGGTGACCACTGCCGACCAGAGCATCACCCAGATCGCCGCTCGGAACTGCTCCCAGAGCTGGTGGCCCGAACCCGTATACATGAGTCCGCCCACCGAGAAGGGCACGCAGCTCTTCGACGAAGACGCGTATGCCGCCGTCGTCGTGTTCACCACCTGTCCGGCGGCATTCAGGTGCCCGCAGCCGTACTCGATCATGTTGGGGTCCCCGAAGATCCCGAGCATCATGCCGCCCATGAACCCGGCGATGCCGTGGGTGTAGATCACCCCGAGGGCGTCGTCGACCCTCGAGAAGGGACGGACCTTGGACAGGTAGTTCCAGGCGATCCACACCACGCCCGAGCAGATGGCCCCGACGGCGATCGCCCCCCACCCGTTGACCCAGCCGGCACAGGGCGTGATGCCGACCAGTCCGCAGATCATGCCGTTCACACCGCCGAGGAAGGTTGGTTTCCTCGCCCGGGTGAGCCAGGCATCCATGCCCATCCAGACCAGTACGCCGACCGCCGTGGCCAGGTTGGTATTGACCACCGCAGCTGCTGCGTCGACCCCGGCGTAGTAGGGGTCGCCGCCGTTGAACCCGTTCCAGCCGAGCCACAAGATGCCGGCCCCCACCGCTGCCATGACGAGGTTGTTGGGGATGGCGTGCTGACGGTCCCGCAAGAGCCGCGGGCCGAGCACCCAGGCGGCCACGAATCCGGACACACCGGCGGACATGTGGATGACGAAGCCGCCGGAGAAGTCGAGCGCGCCCTCCTGGGCGAAGTACCCCCCGCCCCAGAGCATGAAGGCGTTGACGGCATAGACGAAGGTGGACCACAGCGGGACCAGAAGGCACCAGGCCGAGAACTTGATGCGCCCGAGGACGCTGCCGAGGAACAGCAGGGGGGTAATGGCCGCGAACACGAACTGGAAGTACGCGAGCGCGGTCGTCGAGAAGTGGAACGGGATGAGCGTGTTGGCCGCGGATACGGCCTGGCCCTGTTCGTTCGTGGCGTTGGTGATCTGGCCGGGTTTGCCGACGAAGTTCTCGAAGAAGTGCTTGAACCAGCCCACGCCGCTCAGCTGGGTCTGCACCCCGTTGTGCACGCCGCCTCCGAGCGAGGTCGACCCGAAGCCCATCTTGAAGGACCACAGCACCCAGGCGACGAGCACCAGCGAGAACCCGGCGAACATCATCGCGAGCACGTTCACTGCCCACTTCTTCTGGACAATCGACGCGTACAGGACCGCCAGGGCGGGGATGCTCATCAGGCCGACCAGGGTCGCGGCCACGATCTGCCACGTGTTGTCCCCGGTGTTCAGCCAGCTCGGATAGGGAACCTGATGCGCCGCAGCAACCAGCATCTGCACGATTCGGGTCTCCTTCCCAGGCCCGCCCCGACGATCGGACGAGCCAGAGCTCCAGCGGACTGTTCGCCTGCCGCGAAAGGATGCAGCGTCGTGATTTCCACACCGTCACGCCCGTGTTACCGGCGCGTGAACTCGGTCATAGGCCGGCATCTGTGAGACCCGAAGGTCGCTACCATCGCCCGATCCTTGGCGCAGCGCGATCTCCGACCTCCTCGGCGAGCGGCTCCGACGCCGCGCTGTCGACTCTGCGTGGCGCGGCCGTGACGGTGGACGCTCGCCGGGTGGGCCGAGGCGCGGCGATCGTCGCCATCGTCGCTCTCGTCGCGGCGGCGATCGTTCTCTTCGTCGCCGGAGCCGACAAGAACGCCCAGCTCGACGAGCTCCACCACCACGGAGTGGCAGTGGAGATGACCGTGAGTCGGTGTATGGGGGTCCTCGGCGGCAGCGGGAGCAATGCCGCCGGCTACGCCTGTCAGGGGACGTACACGTTCGAGGGACGCCGCTATGGCGCGCCGGTCCCGGGGAACGCCAGGCGGGCCCCGGGCTCCACCCTCGAGGTGGTGGTCTCCTCCCAGGATCCGGGGCTCATCTCCACGCCGGCCGCCCTCGAAGCGAGCCGCCCGTCCTGGCTGGTCTTCCTTGCTCCGGGTGTCCTGGCGCTCGTCGCGCTGAGCCTCGGCGCGCTGACGGCCCGGACATGGCGGCCCTCAGCGCCCGCTGCTTCCGGCGGCCGGTCCGCTCAGGCGGGCGGCGTATAGCGCTTGTTCGCCTTGGGCCGGGGTGAACCGGATGCGCCCTGCCCCTGTCCGGCCGCCACCTTCACCGCTTGGTGGGCGCGGTAGGCCCGGACGAGGTACCACGACCCAACCAGGAGGAAGGGCACCCCGAAGCCCCAGTAGTGGAGGTTGAAGACCCCCAGGCCGTACAGGGCCATGGCCATCCCGAGCAGGAGCCGGCGCCGATACCAGGCCGCGGCGAGCATTCCCAGGGACAACGCGAGCAGCACCAGCTCGAGGACGTGGTAGGTGGCCACGCTGGCGTGCAGTGGGTTGACCTGACCGTTGCGCAGGTAGGCCGCGGGATCGTGGTCGATGGAGTAGTTGGCGATGAGGAAGGAGATGGCAGCGGCCACGGGAGCGGCGACGACTCCGATGAGCCGCTCCCGGTCATCGATCGAGCGCTCGGCGGCGCGGAGCTCGTCCATGCTCCTGGCGTCTGGCTCGGACTCCTCGGATGGTTCCGCCGGCTTGAGAAACGCGGCCCGGAGCCGATCGCCCCAGCCGACGTCGGATCCGCTCCCGTGGTGGCCCCACCAACTCATCTCGCACCGCCACTGCCGCGCATCCGGCGAAGGCTACCCCGTGGCGACCACCGCCGGATCAGCGCGCCGCCGATTGCCGACCGCAACCAAGGTGTCGGGTAGGCGCCCGCGCCATTCTCCTGCGGTCACCGCGCTCAGAACGGGCAGGTCTCTGTCCTGCGGGGTACCCTTCAGCCCATGCCCCGCACGAGCACCAAGGAAATCGACCTCTCCCAGATCTGGCTGTTCGCCGGCTCGACCGCACGGGACCTCCGGAAGGTGCGGCAAAGCCTCGACGAGATTCATGTCGAGGCCGGCGAGGTACTGACCGAAGAGGGGGCCACCGGACACGAGTTCTTCCTCATCGTGAGCGGCACGGCGGCAGTCAAACGCCGGAACCGCAAGATCGCCACGCTCGGTCCGGGCAAGTGGTTCGGTGAGCTCTCTCTGCTCGATCGCCTGCCCCGCTCGGCGACCATCGTGGCCGAGACCGACATGGAGCTCTTGGTCCTCGAGCAGCGGCACTTTCTCGGCCTTCTCGACACGATGCCGTCCCTGGCCCGAAAGATGCTCGCCGCCATGGCCTCCCGCCTCCGTGAAGCCGACAAGCTCGCCTTCCACGGCTAGGACGGCATGGAGCTCGCGCGTGCGGTCGAGTTTGCCCGGGAGCGGAACCAGGGAGTCCTGATCACGATCCGCCGGGACTCCCGGCCCCAGGTGTCCAACATCATCTATCTGATGGAGCGAGACGGCTCGACTCGGATCTCGGTGACCGAAGACCGGGCCAAGACGAAGAACCTCCGGCGGGATCACCGGGCCGAGCTGTACGTGTCTGGTGACTCGTTCTGGCAGTACGCCGTCCTCGACGGCACGGCGCAGCTGAGCCCTCCGGCCGCCGAACCGAACGACGCCGTGGTCGACGAGCTCGTCGAGGTGTACCGCCGCCTCCGGGGAGAGGACCATCCGGACTGGGACGAGTACCGCCGAGCGATGGTGTCCGAGCGTCGAGTCGTGCTCAGCTTCCGCCCGACCTCGGCCTACGGTCAGCTCCGGAGCTGACCCAGGTCGGGAGCGAACGACGCTCCCGGGGACTTGGGCCGCCCGGGTCCCCTACACCTCGGCGTCGGCCTCCGGGGTCGCCGCGACAGAAAGCGACTCCTCGACCAACTGGGAGAGGTCGAGAACCCGCACTTCGTCTTCCTTGCTGTTGGCTCGAACGGCGTCGTCCAGCATGATCATGCAGTAGGGGCAGGCGGTCGAGACCACGTCGGCCCCGGTTGAGAAGGCTTCATCGGTGCGTTCCATGTTGATGCGCTTGCCGATCGTCTCCTCCATCCACATCCGCGCCCCACCGGCCCCGCAGCAGAAGCTTTTCTCGCGGCACCGCCGCATCTCGACCTGGCGTGCGCCGGGAATGGCATCGAGGACCGAGCGCGGTTGGTTGAACACCCGGTTGTGCCGACCCAGGTAGCAGGGGTCGTGATAGGTGACCGTCCCCCGGTAGCCGGGGCCGGGGCTCAACCGACCCGTGGAGACCAGGTGGTCGAGCATCTGGGAGTGGTGGATCACCTCGAACTTCCCGCCGAAGTTGGGGTACTCGTTCTTCAGGGTGTTGAAGCAGTGGGGGCACGAAGCGATGATCTTCTTCACCCCGACACCGGTGAGACTCTCCACGTTGGCCTTCGCCTGCTCCTGGAAGAGGTACTCGTTGCCGAATCTGCGGGCCGGGTCGCCGGTGCAGGACTCCTTCGGCCCCAAGATCGCGAACGACACGCCGGCCAGATGGAGCATCCGGGCGGTCGCCTGCACCCCTTTCCGGGCCCGCTCGTCGAGCGCGCCGGCGCACCCGACCCAATAGAGGTACTCGACGTCGTCGGGGATCGATCCGTTCACCACGGGGATCTCGAAGTCCAGCGCCGCCGTCCAGTCCAGCCGCTTGGACTGTCCGAGTCCCCACGGGTCGCCCTGGTTTTCGATGTTCCGGAGCATGAGCCCCGCCTCGGTCGGGAACCGGGACTCCATCAGGACCTCGTACCGGCGCATGTCCACGATGGCGTCTACGTGCTCGATATTCACCGGGCACTCCTCGACACAGGCTCCGCAGGTCACGCACGACCACAGCACGTCGGGCTCGATCGTGTTGGGGACCAGGGTTTCGGGTTCGGAAGCCGGCTCGTTCCCGTTATGGGCCAGGAGCCTCGAAGCCTGGGAGAACATGTTGTCCCGCAAGCCCATGATCACCAACTTCGGCGACAGCGGCTTTCCGGTATTCCATGCCGGGCAGACCGCCTGGCAGCGTCCGCACTCCGTGCAGGTCACGAAGTCGAGCATCTGTTTCCAGGTGAAGTTCTCGATCAGGCCGGCTCCGAAGACGGTGTCTTCGGAGACGTTCTCCATATCCATGTCGGGCGTCTTGTCGAGAGCGCCGAGGGCCCGGGGTCGCCGGGAGGTCGCGACGTTGATCGGGGCCGCGAAGATGTGCATGTGCTTCGAGTAGGAGAGGAACACCAAGAAGCCGACGATCACGACGATGTTCAAGATGACAAAGACAGTCTCGAGGACGCTGTTGACCCCGGTGCCGAGCGGATGCAGCGCCTTGCCGACGAGGTGCGAGGCGAACGCCCACCACGTGAAGGGGAAGTGACCGGTGTTGACCTGGGCCCCCCGGTACAGAAGCAGCGTGATCATCACCAGGGCGATCATCAACAGGGTGATCCACGCGGCACCGGTGTGCGACCCGAAAAAGCGTGACGATCTCTCGCGGCGGGACGGGGCGTTCTTGATCCGGATCACGGAGAACACGCATAACGCCACCAGCACGGCAACGATGAAGAAGTCCTCGAAGAAACCGAGGACCGGGTTGTGCCCGAAGCCCCAGATGGCGAAGGTCTTGGAGAAGAGAGCTCCGTAGGCCTCGATGATCGTGAAGATCAGGAAGGTGAAGCCCCAGAACGTGAACGCGTGGGCGAGTCCTGGAACCGTCCATCGGAGCAGCTTCTTCTGGCCGCCGACCTCAACCAGCTCAGCCTCTGCTCTCGGGCCAAGTCCCCGGACTCGTTCGGGGGCAGGAGCTCCGGAACGGATCAGCTCCGAGATTCGCCAAAACCGTCGTCCGGCGACGGCCAACGCGATCGCAGTCGCGCTCATCCCTAGAACAATTCGCACCACCATTTCAGAACCCACTTCTGGAATCGAAGAGTGGAGAACCCCAGGCCGGGCTGAGGCGATATCGGACCAGACGATAGTGTGATGGCCACCCGCGGGCGTAGTTCAGCGGCAGAACATCAGCTTCCCAAGCTGAGAACGCGGGTTCGATTCCCGTCGCCCGCTCTTAGGAACGACCTGGTCAGAGGCGCCCGAGTCGTCGCCCTCCGCTCCCGCCGTCGGCGTTGTGGCACAGCTCGGCGCGGACAAGGTCATCGATCGACGGCCACCAGCATCAAGACCATTCGAGCTGATGAACGGCGTCGCGGACGGCGATTTTGTCGAGGACTAGCTGAGCGACTTCCCCTGGAACGGCTCGACATCGGCGTGTGCGTTCGCCGACGATCCTTGGGCGACCCGCTCATCAACGCGCTGTGGGAGTCGATTTCGCGATGGCGCACCCTAGACCCGGGCGAGAGCGAGGTCGCGATGAGTTCTGGACTTGGTGAACGTCTGAACCGGTGAGAAGCTCAGCTCAGGAGGAGGTAGCGACATGGCCGACAGCGTCAGCGCAACCACGGTCATCAACGCCCCGGCGGAGGCGGTCTTCGCAGTCCTTGCCGATCCAGCAAAGCACGCCGCGATCGATGGCACCGGATGGGTCCGCGAAGCCCTCGACAGCCAGCCGCTGACTGGCCCCGGGCAGATTTTCCGGATGTCCATGTACCACCCGAACCACCCGGACGGTAACTACCAGATGGCCAACCGCGTCCTGGCGTTCGACCCCCCGAGCACCATCTCCTGGGAACCGGGCTACGACGCCGGTGACGGAACCCTGGGCTTCGGCGGCTGGACCTGGCGCTACGACCTCACACCAGCTGCACGCTCGAACACCACAGTCACTCTCCTCTACGACTGGTCAGCCGTCCCGGACTCCATCCGAGAACGCATCGGCTTCCCGCCGTTCCCCCCGGAGCATCTCAGCAATTCGCTCGCTCACCTCGCCGAACTGGTTATCTGAGCAGTGGGCGGACTCGGCGGTGGTCACGGCGGCCATCTCAGGTCAGCCCCGACTGCTGGAGCAGCGACGCCGCCGGCATGTCGTCGCCGAGCTTGACCACATTCAGGAAGGCCGGGTTGACTTCGGACAGGGACGGCAGAGCCGGGTTGGGGGCGACCCCCGGCCGTGCGGGGTACTCGAAGTCGTCGCTGTCGGCGAGAATGCGCTGGCCGGTGGGCGAGACAAGGAACTCCACGAACCGCTCGGCGTTCGCCCGCTGCCCGGAGGAGGCGAGCACGGCCGCGCCGGAAATGTTCGCGATCGCACCGACGTCGTGGTTGGGGAAGAAATAGAGCTTCGAGTGCATACCACTGGCGCCAACCTCCAGTCGGAGCCGGTACCAGTAGTACTGATTGATGATCCCGACGGCGGCCTGCCCCCGGTTGACGGCGGCGGCGACCGACTCGTCGTCCTGGTACAGGGCGGCATTGGCCTTGAGGCCCGCGAGCCAGGACTTGGTGGCCGTGGTTCCGTGGGTGGCCAGAACGGCTCCGACGAGCGGGACGAAGTCCGAGTCCGTCGGAGCAATGGCCACCTTGTCCTTCCACTGGGGCTTGGCGAGATCCATCACGGTCGGCGGCAGCTGGGAGGCCGAAATGCGCGAGGGGTCGTAGACGAGAGCGCTCACCCGGAGGGCGACCCCGACCCAGTTTCGTGTCGGGGAGTTGTGGCCACTCGGGATCTGGGCGGTGATGGATGTGGGGAGCTTGGCCAGCAGATGATGCTGGGTCAGCAGCATCAGCTCGGGCGAGTTCTCGGTCAGGTACACGTCAGCCGGCGAACTGGAACCCTCCTGGAGGATCTCGTCGGCGAGCACGATGCCGTCGTCGGTGCGCACCTGCACACGAATGCCGGTCTCGCGCTCGAAGGCCGACACCAGAGCTTGGGTGAGCTGGGGGTGCTGGCCGTTGTAGAGGGTGATGGTGTTGACGTCCCCGCCTCCGCAGGCATCCAGCAGCGAGACCAAGGCAACGAGGACGGCTCCGACCCCCAGCCACCGGCGGCAACACGAGTGTCTGCCTACCGTCGGCTGTCTGATCATCGAGGAATGCGAATACATCCCGCCTGAGGCTGCCGGCGTCAAGCGGTGGGCACGTGGGTCGGGGTCACGCCGCCCGGGTACAGCACGTCGAAGCCGTCCGGGGTGTTTAGCAACCCGGGGGCCGTGCCGGCCACGCCGCTTACCCCGTACTGCCAGACGAGCGCCTGGGTCGCCGGGTCGACAGAGATCATTCGGTCTCCGTAGTCATCGTTGGTCATGAAGACCCCGCTGGGGAGCAACTCGGTGAGCGAGGGGCGGTTGAGCTCGCCGGGGCCCGACGCCGGGTCGTAGCGGAAGAGGATCTGCCCGGACCGGTTGAACTCCACGATCTGACCCAGGTGGCCGTTCGCCTGAGGATTGGAGTAGTCCGAGACCAGGTAGAGATCAGGACCGATCTGCTGAGGGTCCGAGACATAGCCCAGGCTCGGGAGCTGGACGGTCCACACCAGCTGGCCGCTCGGGGTGTACTCGTCGATCCAGGAGCCGTCGATCTCCGAGATCAGGATGTTGCCATCGGCGAGCGGGGTGTCCCCGTTGGGCGAACCCAGGTCACTGGGCGGGTTATGCCTGCAGACGCCGTTCGTCCCGATCTGGTTGGCGACGGTTTTGTCCGGGTTGAGGACGAGCACTCGGCAGTTCGTGGCGTCGGCCACGACGATCTGGCCATTCTTGAGGAGGTAGGCGTCGTCGGGTGTGGAGAGGTAGCCGTTCTCGCTGCCCTGGACCCCTGGATGCCCGTACTGCCAGAGCAGCTGGCCAGAGGGGAAGGCGATGACGACAACCGTCTCGTTGTTCTCCTGGTTGGAGATGATCTCGGTACCGCTTTTCACGAAGAAGGCGTCGTCGGGGAAGTAGAAGCCGCCGGGCGGGGCCGCCGCGTAGGCCGAGGGGTAGCTCCAGATCACCTGGTCGGTGTCGTCGAGGAGCAGAAGCCGGTTGTTGCCCCGGTCGGCGACGAGCAGCTTGGCGCCGAAGAACGGCGAGCCGGCTCCCGGCGCCCCGGCCGTCCCGAACTTGGGGTTGGGGGTGAACATCTGCACCGAGGACACCGGGGTGCCCTGTTCCTCCCCGCCGACCAGCCAGGCCCGCGCGCCAACCACGGCGACTCCGGCGTTGGCGATCGCCGCTGGGAGCGACCCGGCATGGAGCAGACGGTGGTGGCCAACGTCGAAAGCCCAGATGTTGGCGACGGCCGTGTTCGAACCCGACGCGGCTGGAGTCGAGGGTGTCGAAGCACTCACCCCGGAAATAAACCCGGTGGAAGTCCCCGACGCGGTCGTGACGCCACCGGCCACGTAGATATGGCCGCCGATCACCGCTGCGGCCGCGCCGGCGAGCGGCACCGGCAGGCGGCCGATCTTGGAGGCGGTGTGGGTCTTGGGGTCGACCGCCTGGATCACGTCGACGGGGTGCCCGGCTACGGCGCCCCGCATGCCCTCGCCGCCGAAGACGTAGATCTTGCCCCCGAGAGCGGCCACCGCCGGGGAGCGCACAGGCACCGGCAGGGAAGCCACGGTGGTGAAGCGGACCCCGTCACTGGTGGCGAGCACCTGCGGGTCGCCGTTCTTCCCGTCGGCGCCACCGACCACGTAGGCCTCCTTGCCCATGGTCACCCCCGCCGCGCCGGTCCGCGGGTGGGGCAGCACGCCGGCCAACGTGGACGTGATCGGCAAAGGGCCGCCAGCGGGACCGAGGCGGACGGTCTGGGCCGTCGCACCGGAGCCGCCACCCGGTCCATCCCCCCCCAAGATGAGGTTGTCTTTGCCTGCCCGGGTCGCGGCCGCCGCCGCCACCCCAGACGGCAGGGTCCCGATCGTGGAGATCTGGCCGGTGGCCGTGTCGAGCGAGAAGATCCGGTTCACCAGCGCCTTGCCGGTCGACAGCCCGCCGGCCAAGGTGACCGCGCTGCCCGGACCTGGCAGCACCGACTCGCGGGACAGCGGGGCAGCCAGGGTCCACGGCAGGTAGCCCGCCTCCACCGCCGGGATCGCCTTGGAAGAGGCGGCAACACTCGCGGCGGCGTGCTGTTCCGGGCCGGTCGTGGAAGGAGCCGAGGGAGGTGAGCCGACCGTGCTCGAGCCGTTAGTGACGAGGAACGTGACGAGGGCCACGACCGCGGCGACGACGCCCAGCCCGGCGGCCCATCGCTGCCAACCGACAAGGCGGCCCGGGCGGGCGTGCTGTGGCCGCCGGCGGAACAGGCGGCCTGGCCCGGCGCTACGCGGCATCGGAGTCGATGCCGCCAATGAGCTCTTGCTCGCCACCGGGCGTCAGGGTGGCGATGTCGACCACCTCCGCCCGCGCTGGAGTGGTCGCGCGGAAGCCACCCCCGAAGCGACCCATGGCCAACGTGGTGGTGCCGATGCCGCTGCCCGGAGGGGAGGCTTGGAGCTGAACGGCCCGCCCAGCGCCATCAACCCAGACGCGGATCTTCTGTAGCACCAGCCCTCTTTTCGTCGAATTGCCGCCGGCGGCGACTAATTGGTAGCCGATCGCTCGTCGGAGGCCCGGGATCGTAGCCCCCGCGGTCGCCGCTGCCCGTTTCAGGTCGACATTGACCAGGTACTCGGTGGCCGGCACGCCGGCCACCTGGCGCTGGCCAAGAGAGACCGCCGACACGCCGCCCAGAGCGACCTGCTCGAGCAGCAGTCCGGGGTTCACCCCCTCCACCTGCGCGACGAACTCGCTGAATGCGGTGACATCGGTGGGGTACTCGGTGAGTCCGGCGGAGATCCAGGTCTTGCCCTTGGGAAGGACACCTGCCGGGGTGGCCGGCTCATGGAGGAAGACCGCCGCCGGAAGAAAGATCCGCTTTTCGGTTCCGGACGGGCCGTGCATGGTCACCTGGCCCTGGCCCGTGGCCAAGTCGAAGTGGCCCTGTCCCCGAAGGGGGGGCGGCGCCGAGCCGAACACCCGGGCCCCGGCGAGGACGATCGACACGATCACCGTCTGGTCGAGGGTTCGCTCGACAGCGGTGGTCACCGTTCCGAGGGAGCCCGAGGGTACGGGACTGGTGCCGCTCGCGTCGGCCCTCGCCGGACTGGCGGCGACCGCGATCGCGGCGAGCAGGCCGAGCACCCCGGAAAACGACGTGCGCCGCCTCATCGGGGCCGCGGGGGATGTCTCGACGGCGCCACCACTGGCGAGGCCGATGCGTGAAGGGCCGCGGAGTCGGGCGGGTAGGTGACGACCGGCGTCGAGACCGTGAGGACGACCCGCTCACCGACCTCGGGAGCGTCGTGGCTGAAGGTCTTGGCGACCACAACGGGGCCGTCGTGCTCGAGGGTCAGCCGCAGCAATGTGTCGGGCCCGAAGTAGGTGCGGCCGACCACGGTGGCGATGCTCCCGCACGCGCCGTGCTCGGCGCCGTCAGTGGCGTTTTCGCCATGAGCCTGTCCTAATGGCCGGGGCTCGATCTGTTCGGGCCGGACCATGACCTGGACCGGTCCTTCGGCGCCCGAGTCCAGGGCGGCGAGGTCGCCCAAGGCGCAGTGCACAACGCCGGCGTGGGCGTGGCCGGGCACCACCACGGCCTCGCCGACGAACCGGGCAACATCCAGGTCCAGCGGGGTCCGGTAGAGCGCGGGCGGGCCAGCGGTCTGGACCAGCCGGCCACCCTGCAGGACGGCGACCTCGCGCCCTACCGAGAGGGCCTCGGCCTGGTCGTGGGTCACGAGCACCGCGGTGGTCCCCTCCTCGGCCAGGGCCCGCACGACTGCCTCGCGGGTCTCGACCCGAAGCCCGGCGTCGAGGCCGGAGAACGGCTCGTCGAGGAGCACGACGCGGGGCTTGGGAGCGAGCGCACGGGCCAGGGCCACCCGGCGTTGCTCCCCGCCGGAGAGCCCGTGGGCGCGCCGCTTGGCATAGTCCCGCGGCAGGCCGACGAGGTCCAGCGTTTCGCCGACGCGATCCGAGCGCCGCCGCTCGGCCCGAGTTAGTCCGAACCCGACGTTGTCTTCAACGTTGAGGTGCGGGTAGAGGGCGCCCTCCTGGGCGACATAGCCCATTCCGCGCTTCTCCGGGGGGACGTGCAGGCGCCCGGACTCGGCGACCGGCGTCCGCCCGACGGTGATCCGACCCTGGTCCGTCCGGAGGAACCCCATGATCAGCCGGAGCAGTGTGGTCTTGCCGCTCCCCGACGCACCCAGGATGGCGGTAATGGTGCCCTCGGGGACCACGAGGTCGACCTCGGAGAGCACGGCGTGATCCCCGTAGGACACGCTCAGCCCCTCGCAGCGCAACTCGGCCATCGGCTCAGCCGTCCCCGAGCGCCCGGACCTTGCCGAAGCGGCTCATGAGGACGTAGGTGGCGACGAGCGCGAGAACGACAAGCACGGCGCCGTAGGGGGCGGCGGCGGCGAACGCCACCGTGCGGCTGTTGGCCCAGAACTGGGTGCCCAGGGTGTACATGCTTGGCGGGAGAAGCACTTGCGCGGTCGAGAGGTCGCCAAGAACGAACGCGAACACGAGCACCCCGGCAGCCGCCAGCCCTGGGCGGGCCAGGGGGACGGTGACGCGCCATAGGGTCCTCAGCGGGCCGAGGCCGAGGGAGCGGGCGGACTCCTCCATCGCGGGCTCGATCAGCCCGAGGGTGCTGCGAAGCGCCACAACCGCGAACGGTACGAAGAGCATCGCTTCGGCGAGAACGAGCAAGGCCACGCTTCCGTAGAGGACGTGAACAAGGTGGGTTGCAGCGTAGGCGAGGGCAATCGCGGCGACCAAGTCAGGCAGCGCGAACGACAAATACACGCTCCGCTCGAGCACCGTGACCAGCTTCCCCTTATGGCGGACGGCCAGGATGGCGATCGGGGCGGCAAGGAGGATCGCAACGACCGCCGCGCCGATGCCAAGCAGGATCGACGTCAGGGTCGCCGGCCACAGGTAGTGGACGTTGGCCGCCGCGCTCGAAAGAGCCGCCGGGGTGCTCTGCGTGAACCAGTAGACAAGCATGCCGAGGGGGATACCGACGCTGACGGCGGCCAACGCCCCGAAGCCGACCAGCGCCGCTGGAGTGAGGCGGCCGAGGTCGTACCGAGTCGTGCCCCGACGGATGCCGTGGCTGATGCGGGTGTAGTTGGCGTCCCCCCTCAGGCTCCGCTCGCCGACCAGGATGACCACGCACAACGCGATCGAAAAGAACGACAGCGCGGCGGCGCCTGAGGCGCTGAAGCTCACCTGATATTGCGAGTAGATGTTGACGGTGAAGGTTTGGTACTTGAACGCCACGAAGGCGTCGAACTCCACCAGGGCGTCGAGACCGACCAGCAGAAGGCCGCCGAGGAGGGCAGGCCGGATCTGAGGGAGCACCACCCGGATGAAGGTGCGCCAGGCCCCGAGGCCCAAGGACCGCGCCGTCTCCTCGAGTGCCGGGTCGAGGACCCGCAGCGACGCCGCCACCAGCAGGAAGACGATGGGGTAGTACGAGAAGGCGATGATGCCAGCCGCGCCCGCAAACCCCTGGAGCGACGTGCCGAGCGTCGCCCACGCATAACTGGTGAGGAAGAGCGGCACCGCGATCGGGGCGACCATGAGCAGGGCCCACATACGCCGCCCAGGCAGACGTGTCCGCTCAATGAACCAGGCAGCGGCCACGCCGAAGACACCACAGATCGGGGTGGCGACGATGGCCACCAGGGCGGTGTGAAGCAGAAGGGTGAGGGACGAGGAGGCCCTGAGCGAGGTCGTGACCGCCGAAAACCCGCCCTGAAAGGCCTGGACGATTGTAATGGCGACCGGCAGCGCCACCACGACGGCGACCAGGATGCTGGTAACGAGGAGACCACGGGGAACGCCCGGTGCGAGACCTCGATCCCGCCGAGTGAGAACCACGTCTCGGTCCTGAGTCTCCACTGTTCGATGCCTCGACCGCGCGGGATTCCCAGAGTGGTCCGGCGGAGGGTCGGTGCGATTCAGCCCGGGGCGGCCCCGGCGAGCGCCCGCGCCTTGCCGCCGGGCGCCGCGACGATGAGCCGCACCAGCTCCTCGGTGATCCTGGGCTCCAGCCCCTCGGTGTGGCCCTTGTCCAGGCGAATCACGTCGGCGATGACCCGGCCGTCCCTGGCATTCGGGTAGAGGGAGACCTCGGCGGTGCCGGGACGTGGCTCACGGCCCCAGCTCGGCGTCGACCGGTCGCCCCAGCGGGTGTCATGGATCTTGCCCGGCTCCTCGTCGACGACGTCCGGCCGGCGCTGGCGAGGTCCGGCCCCGTAGCGCTCAGCCCAAGGCGAGGTCTCCGGCAGCGACGCAATTTCGTGCTCGCCGGTCGCGTAAATGAAAGAGAGATCAGTCTCGGGTGGGCGCGGTGGGCCCATCGCCCGCTGTCGGGCCATGGCGGCCTGCATTGCTTCCCGCTCCTCCTCGCTGCGAGGCGGGCCGAAGTTCTGGGCCCGCTCGGCCGGACCGATCCGTCCCCCTGAGAGACTGAGCCAGCCGTCGACCCGGTCGGCGAAATACGGGGTGGAGAGGAGCCGGAGCGAGGTGGCGCCGCCCTGGGAGTGTCCGACCAGCCAAAACGCCCGGACGCTGTTCAGCCCGAAGCGGGCGAAGACCAACTCGACCAGGGCTTGGAGGTATTCGTCGTCAGCGTCCTTGTCCCAATGCCTGGTCGGCTCGACGGTCTTGGCGCTCGGTGTGGCGATCACCAGTCGGTAGCGATCGGCGTAGTCGTAGGCCGGGAAGTACTCCCGCTGCCACGCACCAACCGACCCCCCGCCATGCAGGTTGAGGAGGAAGGTGACCTCTTCTCCCTCGGCCAAGTCGTCCGGGAAGTCCAGATAGCACTTCCGGCCGCTCCGCTCCTCAACGATGGTGTCCCTGGCCACGGCCCCTCCCGCTCGCTAGGCAGCCGACGTTAGGCACCATCGACCGGACGTGCAATCGTTCCCGCAGCTGCCAGCCCGAGCAATACTGCTCGTGATGGTGGCGGCCGAGGGACCACTGCTCACCCGGTGAAGCTCACGCTGGATCTCCACGACATTTACAACCACGGCCATGACATTGACCGGGCTCTTCAAGGGGTCATCGACGAAGCTGTGCGCACGCGGGCCACACTGGTCGAGATCATCCCGGGAAAGGGGTCGGGCCAGCTCAAGAAGCGGGTGCTGCGCTTCCTCGACCGCAAGGACGTGAAGGCCCTCTACGACCGAGTCGAGAAGGACTCCCGTAACTTCGGCCGAGTCTTCGTCCACTTTCGCTGGAAGTAGATGCGAGAGCTACGATCTTGGCGTGACCGCTACAGCTGATGCTCGACCGCCCATATGGACTGGCCACGTCTTCGTTCAGACAGTTGACATGGAGGCTGCGGCACGATTCTGTGAGCAGATCGGCATGCGTCCCGTAGTAGTGACGGAGGATTTCGCTGCCTTTGAGATGCGGGGTGGGACTCACCTGGCCATTCGCCACGATCCCGACCATGTGGCGCCCGGCATCGTGCCCTGGGACCTCATGGTGGACGACATCGACACCACCCGCGACAAGTGGCAGGCAGAAGGACTGCCGGTAACCGAAGTCGTGAAAGAAGAGGAAACGCCTCATCGCAAGTTCGAGGTGACTGATCCGGACGGCCACGTCCTGGTGGTCCGCGATACGCACGTCGTCGGACCCGTCTAGCTACTCCCGCGCGGCCGCTCGAACCGTGCTACCCGGGACCGGTCCGGGACCTCGGTGAGGGGAGGGAGCGGCCGCAGCTGTCCGGTGCAGCCGATGGTGAGCGAGCAGTGGCGCGGGTTGACGACAAAGCGCGGCACGCAACACGCGTCGCAGGCGTTCGTCTACTGGGCCCTGGACGACGGACGCCCGATGCTATGCCCGAATCCGGTTACGCGGATCAGTACGACGCGCATGGCCGAGGGTCGCCACGTCCGAGTGTGGAGCTGCGACGGGCACGCCGATGACGCCACGTTCCAGCCGGACGACTGCCGCTGAGCTGTCGACGTGGTATCGCTGCCCGACAACTCGAAACCGGTCGTCGGACCTGTCTTGGAGTGGCCACCGACCGAGGTCGACGCTTTCGACCGACTGCTTGCCCGGGTCCAGGCCGCCAACGGAGCTGCCCTTGTTTGGGATCCGAGTGTCCTCAAGGACCGCTTTCTCACCTACGCCACCGAGCGGGCCGGCCTTCTCGCCCATGGAACGAGCCGCGGCGAGCTGACCTCATTGGAGCCCAGCGAGCAAGGGGACCTCGAGGGCCGTCCGGTTCGAGCGGTGTTTGCCAGCTCCGATGGGATATGGGCGATGTTCTTCGCCATCCTCGACTGGTCTCGAATCGTAGGCACCTTCAATGGAACGCGACGACTCACAACGCACGAAGGCGACCGTAAGGGTTACGTGTTTACCGTGTTCACCAACGCGGAAACCGGGTCGCCCTTCCAACCTGGCTGGATCTATCTCCTCGATAGATCGTCCTTCGGCGTAAGCATCGATGCCGAGGGTGGGGCCTCGGACGAGTGGCTGAGTCG
>JBEDUR010000220.1:0-2953 GCA_040414865.1 Acidimicrobiales bacterium | reverse complement strand
AGGGTCGCGATGGTTCCGAGCGGGTCCGGTCATGTGGATGGAGCGACGGCATGCCATCGATCTGATTCGCTCGCCTTTAGACGCAAGAGGGGCAAATAGCGCCAAACACTCGGGGTACCAGCATCCGTCTGGATGCGAGGACTGATTCGCTGACCGTTGGTTGCTAAAGCACGATGCTAAGGGTCGGCCTGAGCATGCTCACCGGTACGCCAGGGCCGGGCCGCTTCCGGGCATCTCGAAGGCTCCGGCGTTGTCGCCCCGGTCGAGCTGGGTATCGAGGTCGATCGCCGCGCCAATCAGGGCCAGGTGGGTGAAGGCCTGAGGGAAGTTGCCGATTTGGTGGCCCGTAGGGGCCCTCGGCCAGATAACCGATCGGTATGAGGGCTGCCTGGAGGTCCTCCACGCTCTAGTCACTCGGAGATCTCGCCCTGTTGCTGACTCAATACTGTCGCAAAGACGCCGGAGTGTTTTGTCACCTGCCGAGGGGATTTTGGAGGCCGCCATATCGCCAGGTGGACTCGCACAGGAAGGCAACGCAACTAACAAAGTGATCCTGGGTTATGTTTACGTTCAAACTTGTAATGGAAGCAAGCTGGGGCCAAACTTTGACGCGCTCGTGGCGACTCGACCGATAAGGCAGCCCGTTCTATACGACCATCTGTGGCTTCCTCTTTTAGGGAGGTTCCCCCTATATCGCCTATCGGGGTTAAACGGGCACGCTTGGATCATTCACCATTCTTCCCGCGGGGTTTGGCCATGAGTCACCCTTGTCAATAAAATAGAGATGGTCGTCGGATAGACGTATGCACACAACTCGGGGATGGCCATAGCAGGATAGACAGCGCTGGCGAAACCTCGTTTGGAGTGCGACCGTTGGAGTATCATCTTTTGAGAAGTGGCTCGATGTGAACATCGTGGGGAAGGGAGCCCCAGACCGGCTTGGGTGGTAAACGAAGTTCGAGTATGTGGGGTACCCACGCTGGCATTGCACCTTCTACGTGAGCTGAACTCTTCTCTCACTGATAGCGAGACGCGCTCAGCCAGTAACTGGCGGCTCGCCCCTACGAACGACTCCTTTCGAAGAGCCGAGCCGCAACCGTCGTTCGCCACACAGAGTGGCGCGTCTATCGAGGATAAGGACACAGTTTCCACGATGCGCGGTGCCGGGGACGGGTGATGAAGCCGGTCCAGAACGCGGCGGCGAGCCTGGGGATCCCCAAGATCGTGGGGACATCCGTGTCACGACCGCGGCTGCGCGAACGGCTGGATGAAACCTGGCCGCGGCTTACTCTTGTGACGGCTCCGGCGGGCTCTGGAAAGACGACCGTCTTAGCCGAATGGGCCGAGCGCCACCGGGATCCAGTCGTATGGATGTCGTGCGATTCGTCGCGTGCTGAACCCACCGCTTTTTGGCAAACGATGTTGGCTGCGGTCAGTGAGAAATTGCCAGGCTTGGGCGACGACGCAGCAGTCTTGCTCGAGCGTGAGGGGGAGAGTGTCGATGTTGGGATCGCACTTGCCAACGATCTAGGTGAAACAAGCACATCGCTAACCATCGTCATCGACGACATGCATATCGCCCATCCGACCCCCGGGGTACTTCTTGCGTTCATTCAGGCATTGCCTGAGAACGTCCGACTGGTAATAGCGAGCCGAGTGGATCTCCCCTTTTCGCTGGCCAGGCTGAAGGTAATCGGACGCGTGATGGAGATACGCGAGGACGACCTTCGGTTCTCAACTGATGAGAGTGCTCACTTTTTCGACGTAGAAGGTGTAGATGTCAAGCCCGATGAGGCGCAGCGTCTTTACGAACTCACAGAGGGCTGGCCGGCTGGGCTCAGAATGTCCCTGCTCTCTATACGAGAAGACGCCGACCCGTCGCGATTCCTGAGCAGCTTCAGCGGCACCGATCGAGCACTTACGGACTTTCTGGTGAGCGAAGTGCTCGATCGACTGCCAGCTGATCTCGTCCAGTTCATGCTCGAGACGTCGATCCTCGATGCCCTCGACGCCTCTCTCTGCGCGGCGGTGACGGGACGAGAGGATGCTCGGCTTTGTCTAGAGCGGCTATCGGACCTTCATCTCTTCCTTGTGCCGCTAGACACCTCGGGCGAACGTTTTCGTTATCACCATCTCTTTGGCGAGTTCCTTCGAGCCAGACTCAAGGCTCAGGGCCCGGACCGCTTGGAGGCCACCCGCTTTCGGGCCGCTGACGCACTGATTGCTCGTGGAGATTTGCGCGGGGCGCTAAGGCAAGGCACCCAGACTGGTGATCCGCAACGGACTGCCGCCATCCTGCTCACCGGGAGCCTCCAGATATTGGACGTGGCTGATCGCGAGATGTCAGCCGCGGTTGCACGAGCCTGGCTCGCCGATTTTGGTCGTCAGGAGCTTCTCGATCATCCCGTTCAGGTACTCCTGTTCGCGACCATCCTCTTGATTGCCTCGAGTTCCGACGAGGCGGTCTGGTGGTTGCGACAGGTCGAGCTCGAGCACCCACGTCCTTCGCCGGAGGTCGAGGCACTGACCAACAATTTGTGGGCTTCGTACCACCTCGTCCAAGGACAGGCCGACCGGGCCATCGGGTGGGCCAGGCAGGCGGTGACCGCAGCCGAACGGGTTGGTCAGCGCGAGAAGATGGTGTCCATCGCTCCCTTCGTGCTTGGTCGGGCTTACCTGCAAGCTGGCCGCCCGGACGAGGCAAGGGCTGTGATGACCGAGATCGCTCTTGGCCCCCCCGGAACGGCCATCGTGAATCAGGTTCGGGCGCCGGCGTTGTCGGCGTATGCCGCCGCCTGCATGGGCGACCTAACCGAGTCAGCGCAGGCGTCCGACGCGGCGGGGCGTACTGCCGATCGGCTGCAACTTTCTGTCCAGGATCCCGGGCGCATCCTGGTGTCGTTGGCGAGGGGTTCTGTGGCGACCGAGCGAAACAAGCTGGAAGAAGCCCGCA
>JBEDUR010000219.1:0-5920 GCA_040414865.1 Acidimicrobiales bacterium | reverse complement strand
CTCGCGCCGTGGGGGGCCAGGAACCGGCTCTCGGACGGGCCGCCCGGGAGGGGCTCGAGACGGCGGACCAGCTCCGGGCCGACCTCGGTGATGACTACCTCTCGATCGAGCACCTGTTGCTCGCGTTTGCCGACGAGCTCGGCACCAACCGGGATCAGCTCCTCAACGCGCTACGCGAGGTGCGGGGCAGCCACCGAGTCACGACCCCAACCCCCGAGGAGACCTTCCAGGCGCTCGAGCGCTACGGCCTGGACTTGACCGAAGCCGCCCGGCGAGGCCGGCTCGACCCGGTTGTCGGGCGCGACGAGGAGATCCGGCGGGTGATCCAGGTCCTGTCCCGCCGGACCAAGAACAATCCGGTCCTCATCGGGGAGCCCGGGGTGGGCAAGACCGCGATCGTCGAGGGACTGGCCAACCGGATCGTCGAGGGTGACGTCCCCGAAAGCCTCAAGGACAAGCAGGTGATCGCGCTCGACCTGTCCTCCATGGTGGCCGGAGCCAAGTACCGCGGCGAGTTCGAGGAGCGCCTGAAGGCGGTGCTGAAGGAGATCACCGACTCCAACGGACAGGTCGTCACCTTCATCGACGAACTGCACACTCTGGTCGGGGCCGGGGCGGCCGAGGGCGCGATGGACGCCGGCAACATGGTGAAGCCCTTGCTGGCCAGGGGTGAGCTCCGGCTCATCGGGGCGACCACCCTCGACGAGTACCGCCAGTACGTCGAGAAGGACGCCGCCCTCGAGCGCCGGTTCCAGCAGGTCTATGTCGACCAGCCCTCGGTCGAGGACACCGTCGCCATCCTCCGAGGCTTGAAAGAGCGCTACGAGAACCACCACCGGGTGCGCATCCAGGACGCGGCGCTGGTAGCGGCGGCGGTGCTCTCGGACCGTTACGTCTCGGGCCGGTTCCTCCCCGACAAGGCGATCGACCTGATCGACGAGTCGGCCAGCCGGCTGCGCATCGAGATCGACTCGATGCCCACGGAGCTCGACGTGGTCATCCGCCGGATCCGTCAGCTCGAGATCGAGAAGGTCGCCTTGGAGCAGGAGTCCGACGAGGCCTCGGCCGAGCGGCTGGCCCGGCTCGAGGCCGAGCTGGCTGAGCTCAACGAGCAGTCCAATGCCATGACGGCCCACTGGCAGGCCGAGAAGCAGGCCATCGAGGCCATCGGCGACCTGAAGGACAAGCACGAGGACGCCCGGGGACGGGCCGAGCGGCTCGAGCGCGACGGCGACCTGGCCGGCGCGGCCGCGGTGCGCTACGGCGAGCTCCCCGAGCTCGAGCGCCGGATCGATGACGCCACCGGCGAGCTGGCCAAGCTCCAGAGCGGGCAGCGGTTCTTGAAGGAGGAGGTCGACGCCGAGGACGTGGCCGAGGTGGTCAGCCGCTGGACCGGGGTGCCGGTGAGCCGGCTGCTCGAGGGGGAGATCGAAAAGCTCGTCCGGATGGAAGACGCCCTCCACGCGAGGGTGGTCGGGCAGGACGAGGCGGTGCGGGCGGTGGCCAATGCCATCCGGCGCAGCCGGGCAGGCCTGTCGGACCCGCACCGGCCGATTGGGTCCTTCCTCTTCCTCGGGCCGACCGGAGTGGGCAAGACCGAGCTGGCGCGTGCGCTGGCCGAGTTCCTCTTCGACGACGACCGAGCCATGGTCCGCATCGACATGAGCGAGTACATGGAGAAGTACGCCGTCTCGCGCCTCGTGGGAGCGCCGCCGGGCTACGTCGGGTACGAGGAGGGCGGCCAGCTGACCGAGGCGGTGCGGCGTCGGCCCTACGCGGTGGTCCTCCTGGACGAGATCGAGAAGGCGCACCCCGACGTGTTCAACATCCTGCTCCAGGTGCTCGAGGATGGCCGGCTCACCGACGGCCAGGGTCACACGGTGGACTTCACCAATGCCGTGCTCATCATGACCTCGAACCTCCCAGGCGACCCGGCGGACTTCTTCAAGCCCGAGTTCATCAACCGGATCGACGAGATCGTCCAGTTCCGCGCGCTGACCGAGGAAGACCTGCGGATCATCGTGGGCATCCAGCTCGGCCGACTCAGGACCCGGCTGGCGGCCCGGCGCCTCAGCCTGGCCGTCACTCCGGAGGCCGAGGCCTGGCTGGCCCACGCCGGCTACGACCCGAACTTCGGGGCGCGCCCGTTGCGCCGGGTCATCCAGAAGGAGGTCGAAGACCCCCTGGCCCTCGACCTGCTGGCTGGGCGCTACACCGAAGGGTCGACGATCACCCTCGACGTGGAGGGCGAGAGCCTCAGCTTGAGTTGAGCCCGTTGTGCCTCAGGTGGCGGGAGGGGCCGGCAGCGGCTCGCTGAAGTGGGTGCCGTTGTCGACGACGTCCGCGGTCCAGTCGTGCCCGGTGAAGAAGCGGTACTCGTGACGCCCCGAGGGGTCCGGGTACCACCCGGGCGGCGGCCCGGTGGCCGGGATGGACGGAGCGGGAGCATCGGGATGGAGAGCGGCCGAAGGGCCGGGGCCGAAGGCCGGCCCGACCCGGGTCGTGGCGCAGGCGAGGAAGGCCAGGAAGGCGCCGATCGGGCCGAGGGCAAAGCCGATGACGAGCCACAGGTTCGGGTGGATGCCCCACGGGTTTCTCCCGAGCCGGCGCCGAAAGCTGGCCGTCTTGGCGAAAGACCCCGCGGCGAAAAGCACCGCGAAGGCGATCACGACGGTCTCCTGGGAGGTCGTGACCACGGCGCCCTGTTTGAGCATTCCCTGCATGCTAGGGCCCAGGACCAGGTCACCGGGGGCTGCCGCCCGGGGTACAGTTTGGCGTAATCCGTAGCGTTTGACGGAGGGTGTGTGCCTGCAACCGTGGTCGTCGGGACCCAGTGGGGCGACGAGGGTAAGGGCAAGCTCACCGACCTCTTGGCCTCCGACATGGACTTCGTCGTCCGTTACCAGGGCGGCCACAACGCCGGCCACCGGATCGTGGTGAACGGCGAGGCTTTCGCCTTCGAGCTCGTTCCTTCAGGTGTCCTCTACGAACGGGCGACGCCGGTGATCGGCAACGGGGTGGTCGTCGACCCGGCCGTCCTCTTGGAGGAGGTGGACGACCTGGAGGCCAGGGGGGTCGACACGACCCGTCTGGTCGTGAGCGGCGACGCCCACCTGATCATGCCCTACCACCGGGAGCTCGATCGGGTGACCGAGAGGTTCTTGGGCAAGAACGCGCTGGGCACGACCAAGCGGGGGATCGGCCCCGCCTATGCCGACAAGGCGGCCCGGGTCGGCCTGCGGGTCCAGGACCTGATGGACGAGAAGATCTTCCGCCAGAAGCTGGACGTGGCCATCAAGGAGAAGAACACCGTCCTGGCCAAGGTCTACAACCGGCTGCCGAGCTCGGCGGAGGCGATCGCCGAGGCCTACCTCGGACAGTACGCGCCGAGGATCGTCCCGATGGTGGCCGACACCGTCGGGATGCTGCACGATGCGCTCGCACGCGGCCAGCACGTCCTGCTCGAGGGGGCTCAAGCCACGTTCCTCGACCTGGACCACGGCACCTATCCCTTCGTCACCTCGTCGAACCCGGTGGCCGGCGGGGCCTGTACCGGCTCGGGGCTCGGGCCACGAGACATCGGGCGGATCATCGGGATCGCCAAGGCCTACGTGACCCGGGTCGGCGCCGGGCCGTTCCCGACCGAGCTCACCGACGACACGGGCCAGCTCATGGTCGAGCGCGGACACGAGTTCGGCACCAACACCGGCCGGCGACGCCGGTGCGGGTGGTTCGACGCGGTGATGCTCCGTCAGGCCGTCCGGCTGAACTCGCTCACCGAGGTCGCGCTGACCAAGCTCGACGTCCTGGACACCTTCGAGACGGTGAAGGTCTGCGTGGCCTACGAGGCCGACGGGGTCCGCTACGAGCACCTCCCGTACCACCAGTCGACCTTGCACCGGGCGACTCCGATCTACGAGGAGCTCCCGGGCTGGCTGACCGATCTGTCCACGGTCACCTCGGCCGAGAAGATGCCCGCTGCCGCTCGCGGCTACGTGGCCTTCCTCGCCGAGCAGATCGGTGTGCCGGTGCGCACCGTCGGCGTCGGCCCCGAGCGCGAGCAGTTCGTCACCTTCGCTGCCAGTTGAGGTGGCCATGACCGTCTGCGTGGTGGGGAGTGGTGGGCGTGAGCACGCACTGGCCCGGTTGCTGGCCCGCAGCGCCGATGTCGTGGTCACCCCGGGCAACCCGGGCATGCCGGCAGAGCTGTTCGGTCACCGGATCTCGGTGACGACGTCTCCTCCCGAAGCGCTGGGCGCGGCGCTGACGATCGTCGGACCCGAGGCCCCGCTGGTCGAAGGGATGGCCGACGCGCTGCGAGCCCGCGGGATGGCCGTGCTCGGTCCCGGGGCCGACGGCGCGCGGTTGGAGGGGTCCAAGGCGTTCATGAAGGCGTTGCTCGACGAGGCCGGGGTTCCGACCGCCCGCTACGGGGTGTTCGAGGACGTCGAGGCCGCCCGTCGGTTCCTCGCCGGCATACCCGGGCCCTTCGTCGTCAAGACCGACGGTCTGGCAGCCGGCAAGGGCGTGCTCGTCGCCGGGAACCGGGCAGAGGCGGAGGCCGACGTCGAAGAGAAGCTTTCCGGAAGGGCGTTCGGCGCCGCTGGCCGCCGGGTGGTGATCGAGGAAGGGCTGGACGGCGTCGAGTGCTCGGTCCAGGTGCTCTGCGACGGGCGCCGGGTCGTACCACTGGCCGCCGCCCGGGACTTCAAGCGGGCCTTCGACGGCGACCGGGGCGCCAACACCGGCGGGATGGGGAGCACGTCGCCGCCCCTCGGGATCGACGAGGCCATCGTGGGCCGGGTGGTCGACGAGGCAATCGAGCCGACCGTCGCCGCCCTCAGGGCTCGGGGGATCGAGTACCGGGGGGTGTTGTACGCGGGGGTGATGGTGACCGCCGACGGCCCGGTCATCCTCGAGTTCAACGTGCGGCTGGGGGACCCCGAGGCTCAGGTGGTACTGCCCCGCTTGGCCGACGACCCGGTCGAGCTGTTCCTCCGAGCGGCCAGCGGGGACCTGGCCGGCCCACCGGCCTTCCTGTCTGACGCCGCCGTCTGCGTGGTGGCGGCGGCCGCCGGTTACCCCGAGTTGCCGAGACTGGGGGACCGGATCGAAGGGCTGGGCCCTGACGGCCAGCTGGCCGAGGAGATCGAGGGCGTAACGTTGCTCCACGCCGGGACGACTCGGGACGAGACGGGAGCCTTCTGCGTGGCCGGCGGCCGGGTTCTCGGGATCGGCGCGCTGGCCCCGACGCTCGAGGGTGCGCGGGCCCTGGCCTACCGGGCCGCGTCCGGGGTCTCGTGGCCGGGCATGCATGTCCGCCGCGACATCGGGGCCGAGCCGTCGGAGGTGTTGCGATGATCCCCCGTTACGCCCCGCCCGAGGCCGCCGCGCTGTTCAGCGACGAGGCCCGGCTGTCGCGCTGGCTCGAGGTCGAGCTGCTGGCGGTCGAGGCGCTGGCCGAGGCCGGGGTCGCCCCCCGACCGGCGGCGGCCGCGGTGCGCGCCCGCGCCCCCAAGGTCGACGCCGCATTCGTGGACGCCGTGGCCGAGCGGGAGCGGGTGACCGACCACGATGTCGCCGCCTTTGTCGACGTGGTCCAGGAACGGATCGGCGAGCCCGACGCGGCCTTCATCCACTACGGCCTGACGTCCTCCGACGTGGTGGACACGGCGCTGAGTGTGACCCTGGTGCAGGCGGCTGACCTCTTGATCGAGGCAGCGGACGGGCTGATCGCCGCCCTGGCCGCCCGGGCCCGTGAGCTCAAGGACGCCCCGGTGGCCGGGCGGACCCACGGAGTGCACGCCGAGCCCACCACCTTCGGGGCCAAGTTCGCGCTCTTCGCGCTGCAGGTGGACCGGGACCGCCAGCGCCTGGTCTCGGCCCGTCGCCGGGTGGCGGTCGGGAAGCTCTCGGGAGC
>JBEDUR010000218.1:0-6647 GCA_040414865.1 Acidimicrobiales bacterium | reverse complement strand
CCCCGCCGAGGGGCAGCCAGCTTGTTGCGGAGGCAATACCGGGGGCGCGGCTATTGATCATTCCAGGCATGGGGCACGACTTACCCAAAGGCCTGTGGCCCCGACTTGCCGAAGAGATCGCAGATCTTGCCTTCGGGGGCGCATAGCCCAGCTAGGTACGAGCCGTCTCTCACTCACTAGATGACCGGCTCCGATCCGGTGTACTGGGACACCCCTTGCCGGGTAGCCGACGTGTGAAAGTGATGATCCTGATCGTTTGCTTTACTGGGACTTTGAAAGCTTCTTGAGGGCCGGATATGACTGCACCATATGACGAGATCGCCGACTGGTACGAAGCCGAGTTTCTAAGCGATCGGTCCGAGGACGGGCTGCCGACAAGTGACCCCATCGGGGTTGATGCTTCCTTATGCGCAATGCTCGGCCAAGGTGAGGGCGCAACTCTAGAGATCGGCTGTGGCACCGGAGCGCACGCTGCTCGGATTCGAAGGCTGGGCTGGTCACCGCTTGGTGTTGACCTCTCAATCGGGATGCTTCGGTACGCTTGTACGCGACTTCCGATCGCCCGGGCAGATGGTGAGTGTCTACCGTTCATGGACGCTTCATTCCCAAGTGTGGTTTCGGTCATGGTTCACACGGATGTATCTGACTACGCCGCCCTGCTCCGGGAAGCATGGCGAGTCGTCGCTCCTGGCGGTTGCTTCGTTCACATCGGCGTTCACCCGTGCTTCTGTGGTGGTTTTGCCGACCGCAGTGACCCTGAGGCCATCACCATCCGTCCGGGCTATGTCGATAGCCACTGGACCAAGGCGTCATGGACGGACAAGGGACTCAGAGACAAGGTTGGAGCATCGCACTTGCCGTTGCCCTCTCTGTTGGGCTCGTTCGTGGATGCCGGATTTGTGCTCGATAGTTTCCGAGAAGGCGGGGCACCAATACCGACAGTGCTGGCTGTGAGGGCACTCAAGCCCCGCCTGACTTGAGCATCCACCGGTCATTTCGTGCAACCCAACCGGTTCTGGGGCACCCGGAGCCACAGATCAGGTCGGGTAGCGGTCGTGTTTGGCCCCTATCGTGATCGACACAATCCGAGCGACCGTTGAGCCTCGGTTGTGCCAGCGGTGCACGGTGCCGTTCTGGACAACGATGTCACCTGGACCAAGAATGACCTCTCCGTCGTCCAACTCCAGACCGACGTTCCCCAGTAAGACAACGTCGAAGTCCAAGGTGGGCGATGAGTGCATTCCCGGCCGGTCGCTCTCGGCGAACGGCGCCAGGGTATCCAGGATGAACTGGTCAAATTCCTCGCTTCCGCCGGGTGGCAGCTCGAATACGGTCAGGCGGCAACCACCTCCCGGGGGCCAAGGACTCGACCAGCGAGGTTGCTCGCCATTATCGGGGAAATGCGCCACATCATCACGCCCCCAAGTCAGGTGTATGGACCCCCCGCGGCTGCCAAAGCCCAGAGATGGGACTTCTGAATCACTGGCGACAACTGATCGCCCAGATGCGTCATGACCCGTAACGACACGTCGAACCATGCACATCATCATGCCGGGTGTATGTCTCCATGATCCGGCGGTCTGGGGCAGGGTCTTTAGCTCAGGCGAGCGGAACCGAACAGGAACCAGCGAATCGCCTTGAGTTCGGCCGTCCAGCCGATCTCCCTGAGTCGGGCTTCAAGTTCGTCCGGCTCGTACATGACCTTCACGACGTTGTACTCACGTCCGTCGCCGATGTGTCTTACATGTCTGTCCGGCTCGTATTGGAGGACATACGGGTCCTTGATGTCTGCCGTCAGAATCGGATCGTTGCAATTGTCGATCAGAAAGGCACGACCGTTTGGTGAAAGGCATGAGCGCACGATGGACCAGAAGGCTGCGAAGCGGCTGCGGGGCACATGCGTGAGCCAGAAGGAGAAGAACACCACGTCGTAGAGATCGTCGGGCGTCCATGAAAAGAGGTCCTCGACCACGTATTCGACGTCAGCTCTGCCTGTCCTCGCCCTATTGATCTCGATCGCCTCAGGGGACGAGTCGATGACCCTCAGGTGATCGGTGGTGCGAGCGAGGCGCTCGGTCCACCACCCGGTCCCACCCGCCAGCTCGAGGACCTTGCCATGAATCGAAAAATCGTCCAAGGCCTCCTCGACCTGTTCCATCTGTCGGTCCCATTCAATGGCCATCTCGGGGCCCTTGTCATAGGCGCCGCAGCGCTGCCACCACTCGTCGTATTTGGGAGCCCGTGCCCGGTAGTACGCGACCTGTTCGGCAATCAGATCTTGGTCTTCCACAGCCCCAGTCTCGCCTCCGTGATAGTTGCCCGCTACCCGGTGTTCTGGGACGGAGCGTTCAGAGCCGTCTCGTGGTGAATACGTTGTTCCCGTAGACCGCGTCCAGTTCGATTCGCGTCTCGGTAAACCCCAGCTTGGCCAGCACACGGCGAGAAGCGGTGTTCCACTCCCAGACCGTGGCGCATAGTCGTTCGTACCCAGACGATATCGCCCAGTCCAGGACCGCCAACGAGGCCTCGGTGGCAAATCCCTGCCTCCAAACTCTGCGCAGCAGCTCGAAAGCCAGTTCCGGGGCTCCGTCGGATCCTCGTCCGCCGTCGATCAGCCCGCAGTAGCCGATGACGCCACGATGGGCCTTCCGTTCGACTGCCAACAACCCGCTCGGCGTTGGCTGGTTGGAACGGATCCAATCTTCGAGGTCTCCAACCGTTGGATGTCCATCCGAGTCGATCCGGCGGCGCGGTGGCACTCGTGGATCACGATCGGTCCAGAGTTCATTCAGGACGACAGCCTCGGTTGCCCTCCAAGGTCTGAGTAGCAAGCGACCCGTCTCGAGCACAACCACATGCAAATCTTGGCCCAGAGAACGCCCACTATCCGGCGATCGGGGTCACCTTGGCTGCTGCAAGTCCTCGACCAATCGTCTCAAATCGCTGATTTCATCCAGCAGCGCGGAATGTCCGTTCGGGCGTGCGCAATAGTCACGCCTCCGCTGCCTTCTTGAGGTTGTCCAGGGTAGTTGCGATGTTGGCGAGCGTGCGCTCTTGCAGGGCCAAAAGCTCCTGGTCGCTGCTCCCCATGTGGGGGACGAGGCGCAAGATCTGCCACGTCTCGGTCACCTCAGTACCGGCTGGGTCCGGCACAAACGAATACGACCAACGCACCCAACCCTCAACGGCACCACCGACGACGAACTCGAACCGCTCGCCTGGGTCAGCCGCTGTCACCTCGGAGCGGGTGTCCCACTGGCGACCGCCAGAGCTATTCGACCCTGTGAACCACACGCCAACGGTTGCCGCCCGAGCCTCGTCGTCCCATCGGCATCCCGAGCACGTCGGGCTCCACTCCCCCATGCGAGGCAAGTCGGAGACCATGGCATATAGCGTCGTTGGCGGCGCCGCGATCGTGCGGGTCGCCACCGCGCTCAGCTCCTCAGCACAAATGGTGATCATGGGGGTCCTCCCGATGTTGGCGGGGCAATTCATCCTGTCACCAACCCGGCCCAGCCAGTTCGTCGCAAGCCGCTCGGGGCATCCGAACCCGGCTGCGGCGCTCGATTCGATAAGCGCGGATGAACGCATCCGCCATTAGCTTTCCTCCTCGGCCATAAGCGTCCCGGTCCCGGTGATCTCGGACACACGTAACGCGCTATAGGCGGCCACATCCAACTGGTCTGTCAACCAGCTAACGCGAAGAGGTTCCAGCTTCCCGGCACTCCCTTGAGGCCGTGGTTCCCTCGTTCGGTAAACTCGATGCCCGACCCAATAACGAGGTCCTTCAGCGTGCTCGACACGAGGATCTCTTGGGAGGTCGCCAGTGCTCCGATCCGGGCAGCGATATGGACCGCCAAGCCCCCGAGGTCTTGGCCACGAACTTCGCACTCGCCCGTGTGGAGGCCCATCCTCAGGTCGAGTCCCACTGGCTTCATCGCCTCATTGATCCCCTGAGCACACCGGATGGCCCTCGCGGGTCCGTCGAATGACACCACGAAGCCGTCCCCAGTCGTGTTGATCTCCTTTCCCTTGAACCGCCGCACTTGCTCGCGAACGGCTCCGTCATGGGCGTCGAGGAGTGAGCGCCAACTGTGGTCACCAAGCGAAGCGGCACGCTCGGTTGATCCGACGATGTCGGTGAAGAGAATGGTCGTGAGGATTCGATTTATCTCAACCGGCCGCTCACCGGTCAGGAACTCGACGATGTCGGAGGCAGGCGTTTCCAAGTCCGGTGGGGCGTCCCCTGGGTATTCGACGAGCGTCGCATGGGGTAGGTGTTCGGCCAGGTAGCGGCCGTGATCTCGGGGCAGGAACCTTGTTACGGCGCTCTGAAGAACGAGCGTTGGCGCCTGAACGAGTGGCAGAAAGCTCCGAACGTCGATATCTCGCAAAAAGTAGTTGTGTTGAGCGGCCGCACTCCTGGGCGTTGCCGAGGCGCGGTACATCCGCGCATACGACGCGATCGCTTCAGGGCCATCGAAATAAGAGGACGGCACCGTCAGTCGGATGTAGTCATCAGTCCCCCAGGTGGCCGCCGTCAGTTCAACAAACCAATCGATGTCCTTCCGCGAAGCCCCGAACGGATAGTCATCGGCTGCCATGAACCGGGCCGTCGTCGTCATGAGGATCAGATGGGTCACCCGCTCAGGGTGCATGGCGGCAAAGAGAAGTGCGATGGGACCGGTCTCGATTTGTCCCATGACCGCGGTCCGCTCCGATCCGACTTCGTCCAGCACCGCCGCCAGGTCTTCGGCCATCTCCTCCCACGTCGGGATCGCATTGAGGGGAAGGGGATCCGATGCACCAGAACCTCGCCGGTCGAAATCAATGACCCTACGGACACGGCGCAGTCGTCCGATGAACTCGGAGTCGAAGGGAACTTGCGAAGATAGGTCGAGCTGCCACCCGACCGGGTGGCAGAAGACAAGGTCCTCCGGGCCGTCCCCCGAGACCTGGTATGCGACCTGCGCACCGCCGACCGTGACGTACTTGGTCTCGGGAAGATCCATTGCGCCATAGTCTGCCGCTTACCGAGGCGCTGCCCCTGTCCCTTAGCTGGCGTCGGTCTCGGTACGTGGCAGATACCGGGCGGGCAGACCCGTGTCTCAGTCCCGGCGATCAGGGCGCTTATCAAACCACTGTTCAGCTTCGATGGTGAACAAGACCCTGGGGCGAAGGCCGCGCCATGTCTCGACCGGATCTGTCAGCCCTCGGTTGATCAGGCCGGACTTCTCAAGCACCCGGATCGATGCTCCGTTCTCGGGGTCGGCGGTTGCCCACATCGCCGCTCTGTCCAGAACAGCAAAGGCGAGTCGAGCAGAATCCGGCTGGCCTCGGTCGCGTAACCACGACCCCAGCGGTCTGAACGGAGATACCAACCAAACTGGGCGCTGTCCGATTCTTCGAGCCGATCGATTCCGGCCCAGCCGGAGAAGCCTTCAGCGTCCTCGACGACCAAGTTGTAGCTCTGTCTGGGTTCACGCTGTGGCTCCTCAACCAGGGCTGCCAAGAGCGAATCACCCGAGATCCGATCTATCCGGAACCTCATGTAGGTGAACATCGCCTCATCAGAGGCAAGCTCCAGAAGTGGCCCCCGATCTATGGGCAGGAAGTCCCGAAGCAAAATCTGCTCGCCCTGGAGCGTTAGCACGAATCGACAGTAGGCGTTAGTCGAGGTCCAGAAAGAAGCGACCCCTTCCCGGCGATCTGGGACCTATCGCTCAACTAGTTCTTTTCGCAAGTAGGTAGATCCGTTGAGATTGGTGCTCATGAGCCAATGGACCCCTGGTCTCACACCTTTCGACTACGAAACCAGAGGATGACACCCGGTCCGTGATGTCCGGTCTCGAATACAGAGTCCCTCCGGTGGTCGCGATGTGATGGCCGAGGAACTGATCTGTGAAGACCTCGCCCTCTCCGAGATGGGTACTCAGCAGGAGGGTTCCGTGAGGTACGAGAACCCGAGCCGCCTCTGACAGAACTGTGTGGAGCTCATGCCGCGGCACATGCTGAATCGAGTAGTAGGCGACGATCGCTCCGAATGCTCCATCAGGGAAAGGAAGGCGTCGCATATCCCCTTGACAAACCGGAAATGAGTGTGCAGATCGGCGGGACGTGAGCATGACGAAGGAAAGGTCCAAGCCGACCACGCGCGCTCCGTGCTCGGTTAGATAGGAACCCGCTGACCCCGTTCCGCAGCCAAGATCCAGCATCAGAGCACCGTTGGCGGCGAGCCGAGCCTGACTGAGCATGCGGCAATCCAGAGGGAGCCGGGCTAGGTCGTTACCGAAGGCAACCTCGTAGTCCCGGGCGGCCGCGTCATATGCCGCCTGGACCCGCTCCTTTGAGAAGGGATCGGACACCCCTGAGAGTATTGCCACCGAGCCGACGTTCGGAGACACCTTTTTGCGGACGTCTCTCTCGATTGTTCAGAGACGCTGCGGCGCGCCCCGAAGGGCCTGCTCAAGTTTCGAGCTTGCCCTTGGCGATGCAAATCGACATGTGCGCCTCGAGGACCGCTTCACGAGTGGCGGGCGATGCGCCGCGATCCGCTTCAACAGCTGCCTTGGCACTGTCGCCGGCCTGCTCGAGCTCGATGACTGCAGTGCGCTGGTCGGCGAGCCCAACAGCCTTCTCGGCCTTGC
>JBEDUR010000217.1:0-2766 GCA_040414865.1 Acidimicrobiales bacterium | reverse complement strand
GAACATCTCACGCCGCCGGTAGGTGCTCCAGGGACGAGACCTGCGAAAGACCAACTCTCGAAAAACTCTTCTTGCAGGGCGATCCGCGGTTGGCTCGAGCGACTGATCGGAACCGTTGCGCGATCGTTCAGGCTTACAGCAGGGAGGCCAAATGGAAATGGAGCCCTCGTTCCGCCCGTGCATTTCCGGCGGTTCCACGCGGGAGACCCGCGGTTAGAGGTCTTCGCGGCCCGTCAGGCCGAAGAGCGGCACGGGGTCGGCGAAGCCTTTGAGGAGGTGGGTGCCGAGCGGTTCGAACGACAGTCCGTGAGCGGCAGCGTGCACCGACTCGGTGGTCACGATCGCGCCGGGCTGGGCGACGCTGACCGCCCGGGCAGCCAGATTGACGGTCGCCCCGAAGCAGTCGCCGTCTCTGGTCAGCACCGGGCCGGCCGCCAGCCCGATCCGGATCGGTGGGATGGCGGGGTCGGCGCCGCAGGCGTCCCGCAGGGCGACGGCCAGGCGGCCGGCGCGGTTCGCGTTGGCCGCGGCGAAGAGGGCGCCGTCGCCGAGGAACTTGACGAGGCGTCCGCCGCCCGCGACGACGACGTCGACCGTCGTTGCCTCGAAGGCGGTCAACGCTCGGCCCAGCTCACCGGCCGGCAGGCTGGCCGCGAGCCCGGTGGAGTCGACGAGGTCGGCAAAGCCGATGGCCAGGTGCTGGGTTTCGAACCCGCTGGACTGTGCGTCCTGGAGTGCGGCAAGCGATCGCTGGGCGGCCAGCAGGTGCTGGCGGAACGTCACCTCCATCGATTGCAGGAAGACGGGGAGCAGCTCGCCGGCGGCGGCGTTGGCCTTGGCCACCGAAAGGTCGACCTCGTCGCCGTCGTGGAGAGGCAACTCGACGTGGATCAGGAAGCTCGAAACCAAGGCGTCCGCGATGCGGGCCATGCACGAACCGACTACCCGCGACACCTCCAGCACCGCCTCCTCGCCGAAGAGCACCGCCGCCGCCGGCGCCAGCCGGGCGGCCTCCACATTTGCCTCGGTGTAGATGCGGGCATCGGGCGGGGAGTCAGGAAAACCCAGCGCGCGCCAGCTGCGGATGAGCGCCGAGTAGTCGATGCCGGCCCGCTCGGCCACTTCGCGGGCGGTGAGCCGCTCGGATCCGGTCCGAATGGCCAACACCGACGCCAGTCTGGCGAGATCGTCGCGGTATTCCTGCAGGTCCGACGATGTGGCGCCCAGCCCGACCAGGTAGTCGAGCATCGCCAGCCGCTCTGCCCCGTGGGTGTCAGGGTCGTACACGCCAAGCGCCCGATAGTCGTCCTCGGTCATGGACCAACTATCGCCCATCGATCGGCGGGGGGCGGCGGAGCTGCCGGGAGGGGTTCTCCGGCAAAGGCCGCTCTCTGTCTACCGAGCCAGGTTTCGGATGACTCAGCTTGCTCACCTCGCCGGAAGCGAACAGAGTGATCGTGGACGTGCAACATAGGCCTGCAAGGTGATCTGACGCCGGCCGAGCCCGATCCCCTCAAGCACCATGCGGTGACGGGCTCGGCGCATGAAGTCCGGCGGGATCCCGTACCATGCTGGCGCCGACAGTTACCACGGGCCGGCCATGTCAGCCATAGACCATCCCCCGATCGTTTCGCGCCCAGACTCCGAATAGCGGGTCTCCTGCCTGGAAGACCGGAGTGCACCGGCGGACCGTGGGCTCACTCCATAAGCCGGACTCCATGAAGTAGGTCTGAACGATCCCGCATCGTCCTTGATCAGTCGCCTCGAGCCATCCACGGATCGCCTTCGTCGCAAAAACACGATTCGAGAAGGTGCAAAGGAACAGACCTCCAGGCCGGAGGACTCGGGCGACGTCCCGGAACACCTCGATCGGCGAGGTCAGGTAGTCAACGGAGACACAGCACACCGCGTCATCGAATACATGGTCACCAAAGGGGAGAACCGGGTCGGCGTTCAGGTCATGGACAACCCTCACCCGGGCGTCCGGATTGGCTTCGAGCTCTGGACCGCTCATACCGAGCACGGTCAGGCGACGTGGAGGCCGGCGGAAGTGCGAGACCCAGGAGGACATGAGATCGAGGACTTCGCCGTCGACTCCAAGCTCCTCGTACAGCGCGCCGACCGCAGCGATCGCGCCCTCGTCGATGTGAGTGACCAGCCGGGGGGTGGCGTAGAAGTACCGGTCCGGCGTCGGGTCTATGCGGTCGAAAAATCCGGGTGGCCACTCCACGGCGTGATGTTCTCATCCGGTGCTGATAGACGTCTAACGCTGATAGGCGTCGAAGAACGCTTCGCGACCTTTGTGTCGATTGTGTCGATCGTCGGCTTGGTCTCGCAACCTCCACTGTGAAGACGTGGGCCCACTTGCTCTTGTGGAGGCGGGCCTCGTTCGCCCGCAGAACAGCGAGCGCGTCCGCGATGGGGAACGATTCCGGACCGACGTTCGAGACGGTTTCGAATCCACGGCATGTGGCATGACGAAGCCCCCCCAAACTCAGCACGTTGCTCGGGTGAGGCCGCTCCCAGATCGAGGCCCGAGAGCGACCGAACGCGAAGACCGCGAAGACTGGACGGCTCGGTCCGGCCTGTGGCGCCGCCGCTCCAGTTCTGGGCCGGGATTAAGTTGGGCGCCGATGAATTGGAGGCGGCGGCTCGCCCGGATGCTGGCCCTTTGGGCCCTCATCGCCGTCATCCGCAGGCTCCTCACCCGTCGGCCGACCTCCCCGGCCTCGGACACGTGGCCGCCAGTCCCCCGGGCTCCGCGGG
>JBEDUR010000216.1:0-9362 GCA_040414865.1 Acidimicrobiales bacterium | reverse complement strand
GTGAAGTTCACGTGGTTCAACCTGATGCCGTGGCCGCATTTGCCCGACAACTTCCGGGAGGCCAACCGATCGGTGTGGGTCGACATCGACAGTCGCCTCTTTGACCCGGCCAAAGCCAACGTCATGTACCACGAGTACATGGACCAGCTGGAGTATGCAGACTCGCTCGGGTTCGACGGGATCGGCGTGAACGAGCATCACCAGAACGGCTACGGCCTGATGCCCTCGCCGAACCTCATCGCCGGGTCCCTCGCCCGCCGCACGACGAAGGCGGCCATTTGCGTCATCGGCAATTCGATCGCGCTCTACAACCCGCCGATCCGGGTGGCCGAGGAGTTCGCCATGCTCGACTGCATCTCCGGCGGGCGCCTGGTGGCCGGCTTCCCGGTTGGCACGCCGATGGACACCAACTTCTGCTACGGACAGATCCCGGCCCTCACCCGCGACAAGTACGCCGAGGCCCACGAGCTGATCATCAAGGCGTGGACCACGCCCGAGCCCTTCGCCTTCGACGGCAAGTACAACCAGCTCCGGTACGTGAACTGCTGGCCCCGCCCGATCCAGCAGCCTCACCCGCCCGTCTACATCCCCGGTGGGGGCTCCATCGAGACCTGGGACTTCTGCCTCGACAACGACTACAACTACTCCTACCTGTCCTTCACCGGGTACCTCCGGGGCAAGGCGCTGCTGCAAGGGTATTGGGATCGCGTTGCGGCCCGGGAGAAGGACGACTCTCCCTACCGGGCCGCCTTTGCCCAGGTGATCTGCGTCGCTGACACCGACGCCGAGGCCGAGCGGCTCTACGCCGAGCACATCTTGTACTTCTACAACCGCTGCCTCCACGTCTACCCGGGCTTCGCCGACCCTCCCGGGTACCGGACCATCAACACCCTGCGGGCGGGGGCGGCCAACCAGCTGACGCCGCGAGCCCTGCGCTCGTTCGACAGCCTCACGTGGAAGGACCTGGTCGAAGGGGGCCATATCATCGCCGGCAGCCCGGCAACCGTCCGCGACCGGATGACCGACATGATCAAAGGTCTGCGCGTCGGACACGTGTTCTGCCTGCTCCACACCGGCAACCAGCCCGACTGGAAGACCCGCTACTCGACCGAGCTGTTCGCCACCCAGGTGATGCCCGAGCTGCGCGGGATGTGGCCCGAGTACGCCGATGACGACCGATGGTGGATCAAGCCGCTGGACGGCCGGGTCGACCCGACCGTCGGCTCCCCACTTACCCGGTCCGAGGTCCCTGAGGTGCTGCGATGACCGTCGTCACTGACCGGGTGCGTACGGCGCGAGGCGCCGAGTGCGCCGTGCGCAGCTTCGGTGAGGTCGGCCTCCCGCCCGTGCTCTACCTGCACTGGGCGCTAGGACCCACTGGCGACGACGCGTTCTTGGCCGGCATGGCGGCAGCCGGCCACCGGGTGTACGCCCCCGAGCTCCCCGGGTATGGGACCTCCACCGGCGAAGAGCTGCTCGAGGACATGCTCGACTTCGCCCTCCATGGCTGGGACGTCGCTGACGCGCTCGGGCTGAGCGAGGTGGTGCTGATCGGTCACTCGATGGGCGGGATGGTCGCGGCCGAGATGGCTGCGCTGTGCCCCGGGCGGGTCCGGGCCCTCGTGCTGGTGGCCCCGAACGGCTTGTGGCGGGACGACCGGCCGGTGGTCGACCTGTTCAGCCTGCTGCCCTTCCAGTTCGCCGAGGTGCTCTTCGCCGACCAGGCGGCTGGGGCGTCCGTGCTCACCGGGGGGGTGGACTTTGACGACATGGAGGCGCTGAGTGAGTTCTTCATCGGCAATGCCCGGCGCCTCGGGACTGCCGGCAAGATCCTCTTCCCCATCCCGGACCGGCGGGTGGCCAAACGCCTGTACCGGATCAGCAGCCCGACGTTGGTCGTCTGGGGCGACGCCGACCGGTACATCGACCCGGTCTACGCGGAGGAGTGGTCGTCGTGCCTCTCACGGGCCAGCGTCGTACATGTGCCCGGCGCCGGACACATGGTGCCCTTCGAGCAGCCGGCCGAGTTGGTCAGCGCGGTGGAAGGCTTCTTGCCCCGGGGCTGAGCCGCCGAGGTCCGGCTCTAGTCCGGTAGCTCGGCCCAGACCGTCTTGCCCCCGTCGGACCGGCGCTCGACACCCCACTCGGTCGAGTAGGCCGACACCAGACGAAGCCCGCGTCCCGAGGTGTCTGTCGGCTGCGGGTCGCGCACCTGGGGGAGCTCGGGGGTTGGGTCATCCACCGCGATCCGCACCCGGTCACCCCGGCGCCACAGGCTGACCGTGAACCCGGCGCCGGTGTGGATCACGGCATTGGCAGCCAGCTCGGTGACCACCAGCGCGGCGGCCATGGCGTCGGCTCGCCGGGCGTGACGGGCGAGCATCCCGGTCACGAACCGCCGAGCCAACCCGGGGTCCTCCCACGTCCCCTCGAACCGGCGGGCGCCCAGCCGGCACAGGACGTCCCGCACCGGCCCGCCCGGCAGCCGTCCCCACACCTCCGAGTGCAGCCGGCACAGATCAGTCAGCGCCTGGCCGGCCCGGGTCAGCAACGACAATGGATAGGCGCACAGCGTGTCGAACGGGAGGGACTCGCCGAGAGTGTCGCAGTACTCCTCGACGGCGATGACCTCGGTGTGGAGTCCGGCCGCCCAGAGCAGGGCCACCAACTCCCCACAAACCCGCACCGGGCCGGCTTGCAAGGCTCGTTGCAAGATCTCCCCCAGCACAGCGTCGAACCAGCCGAGGTCGACGGCTCCAGCGGCCAGAGCCCGCTCGAGGAGGTTCCCCGCGTCCAACTGGAACAGGCGCCCGGCCGCGACCGCCTCGGCGGGGTCGATCCCCGCCCGGCTCAGCGCGGCGCAGATCGCCGCACGATGCTCGGCGGTGACGACCACCACGGCGGATCCGCCTGCCTTCAGCGTTCCACCGAGGTACCCGGCGACCGAGGATGCCAGCTCGGGGGGGTCGATGAAGAAGAGGACGGCATGGTGGTTTCCGTGCTCGCGCGCGGCACTCGACATAGCGCCCTCGGCTGTTGTGGACCCGACCACCTTTGCTTACCACGTCGCGGCCCTTCGCAAACCCTTTATGGCGCGGTGGCGCCGAAGGAGCCTCGACACGTCCGAACCGGTCGGCGCCCTGGAGGTCCCGAGCATGCTCCGCCGGGCCGGCGCGACCGACGGATCCACCAGCGCTGAGGGGATCAGTGGTGGCTCGAGGTCCAGGTCAGGAAGTCGTCCAGGCTCATCGTGTTCACGACAGCGGCCGCTGGGACTCCGGCCTCGACCGCCTGCTCGCAGCCGAACCCGAGCCACGTCAGCTGGCCGGGGGCGTGGGCGTCCGAGTCGATCGAGAAGCGACAGCCGAGCGAAAGGGCCAGCTCGAGGAGATCGCGGGGCGGGTCACGACGGTCGGGGCGGGAGTTGATCTCAACTGCGGTTTCGCTCTCCGCGCAGGCCCGGAAGACCCGCTCGTGGTCGAAGCTCGACGGCGGCCGGCCACGGCCCACGACCTTGCGTCCGGTGCAGTGGCCGAGAATATCGACGAGTGGGCTCTCGACCGCTGACAGCATGCGCCGGGTCATCCCGGCCGAGTCCATGCGCAGCTGGGAGTGCACACTGGCCACAACAACGTCGAGCTCGGCCAACAGCCCCTCGTCCTGGTCGAGGCCGCCGTCCTCCAGGATGTCCACCTCGATGCCAGTGAGCAGCCGGAACGGGGCGAGTTGCTGGTTGAGCCTGGCCACGACCTCGAGTTGGCGGCGGAGGTCGTCGGCCCCGAGGCCGTGGGCGACCGTAAGGCGGGGGCTGTGATCGGTGAGCGCCTGGTAGTCGTGGCCGAGCTGGGCGGCGGTCCGTGCCATCTCGTCGATGGGGCTCCCGCCGTCTGACCAGTCCGAGTGACTGTGGCAGTCGCCGCGCAACCTCTGGTGCAGCTCGGCCGCTGGACCCGGGGTCGGGGCGGCCACACCCTTGCTCTCGAGGTCTACCAGGTAGGCCGGCTCGGCCCCCGAGAGACTCTCGGCGATGACCCGGGCGGTGCTCTTGCCGATGCCCTCCAGACGCTCGAGGCGCTTGGCCTGGTGGAGCCGGTCGAGCTCCGCCGGGTCCACAGAGGCGACCACGTCAGCCGCGTTCCTGAACGCCCGGACCTTGTAGGTCGCCTCGTTCCCCGCTTCGAGCAGGAAGGCGATCCTCCGTAGGGCGGCCGCAGGCTCCACTGGGGCGCTCAGAGCGATGCCGCCTCGAAGTACCCGCGGGGGTTGCCGACCAGCATGTCCTCGATCTGGTCGTCGGTGACCCCGTTCTCCCGCAACACGGGCAGCACGTCCTGGTGGATGTGGGTGTAGTGCCAGTTGGGCATGACGAGTGGCCGGACGGCTTCGTCCACCCAGTCCATGACGCAAGCGGCGTCGTGCGAGAGCACCAGGCTCTTGGAGAGCCCGCGGCGGCACAGCTCGGCCACCGTCTTGGCCCGCTGCTCGGTGGTGACGCCGAGGTCGATCCCGAACCGGTCCATACCGAGCAGATAGCCCCGCTCAGCCAGGCCCTGCAAGTAGTCGATGTCGGTCGAGTCCCCGCTGTGGCCGAGGACCACCCGGCGGGGATCGGCCCCCTCCTCTTCCAAGACCCGGGCGACGTCGAGCCCGCGCCGGGTCCCTGGGTGGGTATGCACGGTGATCGGTGCGCCGGTGGCCCGGTGGGCGCCGGCGACTGCGCGCAGGACACGCTCGACGTCGGGGGTGAGCCCCAGCTCGTCGACGGCGCACTTGAGGAAGCCCGCCTTCACCCCAGTGTCCACGATCCCCTCGGTGATGTCGTGCACGAAGAGCTCCACCATGGGGTCGGGGGCGTCGCCGCGGGGCAACCGGAAGCGGAAGTAGAACGGGACGGTGTCATAGGTGTAGACGCCGGTGGCCACAACGATATTGAGGTCGACCAGTTCGTTGACTCGCTTCACCCGGGCCACGTTGCGGCCCAGTCCGATGACCGTGCAGTCCACGAAGGTGCGGACGCCGACGTCGGCCAGCGCTCGGAGCTTGGCCGCTGCCTCGGCGACGCGGGCGTCTTCATCGAATGGCTGGGGCAGGTTGGCTTGGACGTCGGCAGTGAGGACGAAGACGTGCTCGTGCATGAGCGTGGGCCCGAGCTCGGCCGTGTCGATCGGTCCTCTGACGGTCTCCACCTGGCCCATCACCCCTCCTTGGGTCGCTGGCTCGTGTGCCCACCTTTCGTAGCACGCTTGAATTGGCTCGTCCCGCGAGCCGGGCACCGAACGAACGAGGAGGAGTCGCGTGTCCCAACTGAATGACTGGAACGCCGGGATCATCGAGGAGTTCCGGTCCAACGGAGGCCGGGTAGGCGGGAGATTCGAGGGGGCACCGCTCCTGCTCCTCACCACGGCGGGGGCAAAGAGCCACAAGTTGCGGGTCAACCCCATGATGTACCTGCGCGACGGGGACACGCTCTATGTGTTCGCGTCCAAGGCCGGCGCCCCGACCAACCCGGACTGGTACCACAATGCGGTGGCGAACCCCGAGGTCACCGTGGAGATCGGCACCGAGAACCACCGGGCAGTGGCCCGGGTCACCGAGGGCGAGGAGCGTGAGCGTGCCTTCGCTCGCCAGTCGGAGCTCTATCCGGTTTTCGCCGACTACCAGCAGCGCACCAGCAGGGTCATTCCAGTGCTCGCCCTGGAGGGAATCCCGGCGTAGCGCCGCGCGTTTGTGCGCGCGGTATCCACGCCACCTGTGCAGGCCGCCGTTAGTGTCGAGCCGTGGCCCGCCCGCGCCTCTACCACCTGCCGAGGGTGACCACCGCCGTGCGCCTGAGCCCCGAGCTGCGTGACCGTCTGCACCAGGCGGCGGCGGCCGAGGGCCGCTCCGTCAACCAGCTGGTCGTCCAGGCGGTCTCCGACTACCTGCGGCGCGCCGGCGGGATGCACCGAGGTGGCCGAGGGCGATGAGCGCTCTGTCGGATCCCCGCCCGGCGCGTCGGCGTCGTCCGACCTCGACCGCCCCCTTCGGTTCTTCGCGCCGAGAGAACCATGACGCCTCCGGCTTCTACCGCCGCTTCGTGCCGCCGGAAATCTCGGCCGAGACCGACGTGACGCGCCCAGGCCACCTCGACGTCCTCTATCGGCGTGACGCGCGCGACATGAGCAACCTCGAGTCGCGTTCGGTGGCACTGGTGGTGACCTCGCCCCCCTACTTCGCCGGCAAGGAGTACGAGGAGAGCCTGGGCGCCGATGGAGTCCCGGCGACCTACCTCGAGTACCTGGAGTTGTTGCGCGGCGTCTTCGCCGAGTGCAAACGGGTGCTCGAGCCCGGCGGGCGTATGGCGGTCAATGTGGCCAACCTCGGTCGCCGTCCCTACCGGTCGCTTTCGGGCGACGTGGCTGATCTTTTCTCAGACCTCGGCCTCCTCTTACGGGGCGAAGTGATCTGGTGGAAGGGCCGGGCAGCCGGCGGGTCGTGCGCCTGGGGAACCTTCCAGCAACCGGCCAACCCGGTGCTCCGTGACGTCACCGAGCGGGTGGTGATCGCCAGCAAGGGCCGGTTCGATAGGGCCCTGCCGCAGGCCGAACGCCGGCGCCGGGGGCTGCCTTCGGTCCCCACCATCTCGCGCGACGAGTTCCTCGAGGCGACCACCGATCTGTGGGAGATCGCCCCGGAGAGCGCGAGGCGCGTGGGCCACCCGGCCCCGTTCCCGGTTGAGTTGCCGACCCGGCTCATTGAGCTGTTCACCTACGCCGACGACGTCGTCCTCGACCCGTTCATGGGCTCGGGCACCACTGCTGTCGCGGCAATCCGGACCGGCCGCCGCTTCGTCGGCTACGAGACGGACGCGTCGTACGTGGCCCAGGCCCGCGAACGCGTCCGTTTTGCGCGAGCCACGGCCAGTCGCGGCGCGCCAGCCGAGGTGGTGGCCGGCCCGAGCGACGAGCGCTTCGCCAACGCGGTTGCCGGCGGTCATCAAGCCAAGGAGGTGGCCGCCGAGCTCCTCTGGGACTGCGGCTTCGTCGACGTTGGCGCAGATCGTCGCCCGCCAGGCCTGGGGCTCGAGGTCCACCTGGTCGCCACCGATGGCGTTGGCGGGAATTGGGCGTTCGAGGTCGTCGGTGGGTTCACCACCAGCCCGTCGGGGCTGCGGCGCGGCGATGCCCTCTGGCGAGCACTCGGCCGGGCGGCGGTCCTGCACGAGAGGCGACCCGACCTCCCCCTCGTCGTGCTGACGACCGAGCGGCCGGCAAGGGGGAGCGCCGGGGAGCGGGCGCTCCTCGCGCTGAGCAGCCCAGGGGGCGCTGTCGTCGACACCGTCGAGCTGGGCGACGCCGCCGGTCACGAGCGGCTGTGTGCCTACGCCCGGCAGGGCCAACCCGGCCGTTGACGTCCTCAGACGGGAGGTCGTTACCGCGCCCGTGATCGCGTGGGCAACCGGCTGCAGCAACCGCCCACGTCCTCGGACAGACTGACCACTGTGACCAATCCTCGGACTCGCTACGCCAAGACCGAGGACGGCACGCATATCGCATACCAGGTTGTCGGAGACGGCCCGATCGACCTGATCTTCGTTCCCTGGTGGTGGAACCATCTTGAGAGCCAGTGGGACGACCCGCTGATCTCCCATTTCCTCGACCGTCTCGCTGGCTTCTCACGACTCATCCTCTTCGACATGAGGGGTATTGGTCTGTCGGATCCAGCTCCGCTCAACGACCTGCCGACGCTGGAGCGGTGGATGAGTGACGCCAAGGCCGTCTTGGACGCCGCGGGCTCGTCGCAAGCGATCGTGCTCGGTCATGGCGATGGCGGGCTCGTCGCCATGCTCCTCGCGGCGACGTACCCGGAGCGGACCTCGGGACTGGTGCTGGTGGATGCCTACGCCCTCCTGGCCTCCGATGAGGGCTATGAGGCATGGGATCCGAGCGAGCTCGACACCATGCTGGCCGGATTTGTGGACTTCTGGGGTTCCGGCGATCCGCGCTGGGTGTCGGTCATCGCCCCGAGCGAGGCCTTGAATGAGGCGTTCCGTGACCAGCTCGCCCGGCTCGAACGCCAGTCCGTCAGTCCCGGCGCCTCCGCGGCCATGCAGCTGGTGATCGGACATCTCGACGTGCGCGCCGTCCTGCCTGCCATCTCGGCTCCGACCCTGGTCCTCTTGCACCGGGACAACCTCTACATGCCTGCCCATTTCGGTCGATATCTCGCCGACCACATCTCGGAGGCCAAGCTCGTCGAGCTCGATGGCGGCGACCACCTGTACTGGGTGGGGAACCCCGATGCCACCTTGAACGAGATCGAGCAGTTCGTGACCGGCGCTCGTGCCTACCCCGGATTCGATCGCGTGCTCGCCACCGTGCTTTTCACGGACATCGCCAACTCCACCGTCCGGGCGGCTGAGCTCGGTGATCTGCGGTGGACCGCATTACTTGAGAAGCACCACCAAACCGTACGTAGAGAACTCACGCGTTTTCGCGGACGGGAGGTCAAGACGTGGGGTGACGCGTTCCTGGCCACCTTCGACGGCCCAGCCAGGGCGATTGCCTGTGCCTGCTCGATTCGAGATGCGGTGAAGAAACTCGGCATCGGCGTCCGGGCGGGCTTGCACACCGGTGAGATTGCGATCACCGATTTGGACGTAGCTGGAATCGCCGTCCATATCGGGCAGAGGGTCTCGTCACTCGCTCAGCCGGACGAAATCCTTGTTTCGCGCACCGTCGTCGATCTGGTTGTCGGCTCGGGCATTCAGTTCAGCGATCGTGGAGAACACGATCTCAAGGGTGTTCCGGGCTCGTGGCGAATCTTTGCCGTCGAGCGGTGATTGAACGATCCCAAACGCGAGGGCGCGTGCAGGTCCAAGCGGACCACCTTCGACAACCGAACCCGGGCTCTCGGAGACACTTGCGTAGTGCAGTTCGGAAGAAGACTTGCAAGGGTCTCCGACCGCCATGGCCGCCGTGGTCGTCCCGACCTGATGAGCAGGGTCGGCCCACGCCATGGACACCTACACAGCCGGGATGGGATCAGCGTCTGGGAGGCGACGCTCGCCGGGACGTCTCGACCTCGACCCAGTGACGGCTTGCTTCGACGACCTCCACCTCCGGGTGCGACCATACGAAGCGCTCGGCGCGGTCGAGGAGCTGGGAGGCGTAGCCCGGAGTTGGGGCGACGACCGAAAAGCCGAGCACGGCCTGCTGGCGAAGGTCGTGATCGGCCACTTCGCACGCCGAGACGCCAAAGCGTCGTCTCGAGGCCTCTACCAGGTGGCGGACGACCGAACGCTTGGCCTTGAGCGAGGTGCTCTGCGGGAGGTGAAGCTCGATCCGGAGCGCGGCAACATGCACGCCCTCCAGCCTGCATCG
>JBEDUR010000215.1:0-11708 GCA_040414865.1 Acidimicrobiales bacterium | reverse complement strand
CTGAACGTCATCCGGGTAGTGGGGAGCGTTGAGACCCGTCCCAAAGCCGACTTCGACCACGTCACCCGAGAGAGCCGAACAGACGCGGCTTCGCACCGCTCGCAGGTCCCTTCGGTCCATGACCTTGTTCTGCACCCGGGGCAGAAGGTGATCCCTGTAGACGCCCATGGTGAGTCAAACACTCCTCGAGATGATCGCTAGCTAATGGCGGACGATAAGGCGCTCCGGCACCGCCGACAATCAGGGATGTCCCTGATTGGCACGGCGCAGGCCGGCACGATCCGGTCAACTGGGCCTGACGGCGAGGATCGACATGCTCTTCACACCGAATGTCTCCGTCGCCCCCTGCGCTGAATCGGATATGAAGTAGTACTCGGGGTTGTCGCGAACCTCCTTGACCTGCAACCCGGCGCTCTCGATGTCACCCCGATAGGCGTCCTGCTGCCTGGCTCCGCCGATGCACGACGCCCACAGGTTCACGTCGCAGACGATGGCCTCGGTCAGCGGCTTCTCCGTGACGATGTCGGAGATCGCCATCCGTCCACCCGGCTTGAGCACCCGAGCGATCTCGCGGAACACCGACGCCTTGTCGGAGCACAGGTTGATGACGCCATTGCTGATGACCACATCCATCGAACCGGCCTCGACCGGCGTCGCCTCGATGTAGCTCTTCTCGAAGTGCACGCCCGAGAAACCATCGGCGGCTGGCCAGCCGCCGCGCCTTGTCGAGCTGTGCATCGGTCATGTCAACGCCCGTCACCTCGCCGCTCGGGCCGACCCCCAAAAACGCCACGAAGGCGTCCATGCCTGAACCGCTGCCGAGGTCGAGCACCCGCTCGCCCGGAGAGAGTCCGGCCAGGCCCAGGTGGTAGCCGACGCCGGCGAAGGACTCGATTGCCTCCGCCGGTATCCGGTCGAGCTGGTCTGCCGGGTAGCCCAATCGCAGCGCCAGTTTGCGTCCCATCTCGAAGTGGAACGTCCCGTCTGGCTCCTCCGCCACGGCCTTGTAGATCTCCTTGACCTTCGACCTGAGCTGATCAACATCTACTGCAGTCATGCGCCGAATCTCCTTTGTGCCGATACGTGTTTCTGCGACTGGTGCTCTCAACTAGAGATCGCTCATCTCCTCCACCAGGGCTGCCGCGCCAGCGGCATCCGGCACGGGCAGCTCCCGACGGTGCGTCTCGTACATGCGCACGGCGACGACCAATCCGGACAGTCCCGTCAGGCCGGCGACGAACCAGATGGCGGCAGCCAGCCCCAGGGCGTCGGCAACGATCCCCGCCACCAAGGCTCCGATGGCGAAGCCCGCATCCCGCCACAGTCGGTAGACGCCGACCGAGCGAGCGCGCCATGCGGGATGGGCCACGTCACCGATGGCGGCGAGCAGCGTGGGGTAGACCATCGCGGTGCCCACTCCCAGCAGCACCGCTCCGAGGGCCCAAGGCCAAAAGCCACGCGATGCGGCGATGAACCCGATTGCGGCGGCTTGGAGCCACATGCCGGCGGCGATGAGCCACTTGCGCCCCACTCGATCTGAGAGCCCACCGGTGACGAGCTGTCCGACACCCCACACGGCGGGATAGAGCGCCGCAAGGACGCCGATGCGGGCCACCGAGAGCCCGGCTCTGGCGAAGAAGAGGGGGAAGATCCCCCAGGCCAGCCCGTCGTTGAGGTTGTTCACCAGACCGGCCTGGCTGGCCGCGGACAGCGCCCGCTCCTTCACGCTGGTGAGCCAGAACACCTCCTTGGTCGACAGGCCAGCGTGGGCCTGAGGGGAGGTGTCGACGTGGCTCGCTGCCTCGAGCTGGGCGTGGCCACGAGTCTCGTGCACGAACAGGGTCGAGAGCCCCAGGCCGAGCCCGACCACCGCCATCCCGAGGAAGAACGGTTGCGGACGAAGGCCCGCATGCGCGGCGATGAACCCGGTCACCAACGCAGCCAGCGCGAGCGCGCCGTAACCGGCCGCCTCGTTGAGTCCCATGGCGAGTCCCCGCCGCCGCGGACCCACCAGGTCGATCTTCATGATGACCGTGGTCGACCACGTGAGCCCTTGGTTGATCCCGAGGAGCACGTTGGCGAAGACGATCCATCCCCAGCTAGGCCCGTAGGCGAGCAAGAAGGGCACCGGGACGCCCACCAACCATCCGGCAACGAGGACCGGCTTGCGTCCCACGCGGTCTGAAAGCGTCCCCGCGACGAAGTTGGTGGCAGCCTTCGTCGCCCCGAAGGCGACGATGAAGGTGAGCGCGGCGGTGAACGCGTGGAGGTGGAAGACCCGCACGCCCAGGAGCGGCAGTACCGTGCGCTCTTGGCCCAAGAACGCACCGACGAGCGCGTTGACGCCGACGAGCAGCGAGAATTGGGCCAGGTTCTCGCGTAGACCCAGACTCGTCGACGCCGCCGTCGCCCGGTTCATCGACCCGTCTCGAGCGACCGACCAGACGCGCTCGACCAGTCGGCCGGGCCGCCGAGGAGCACCGAGACGTCCGTGCGTCCGGTGGCCTCGAGGAGGCTCGCCGCACTCATCGCGCGCTCGCCGTGCCCGCACATGACAGTCAGCGGCCCGCGCGGCAACATCGCCCGGTCGACCGATCCGAGCTCGGCGTGCAGCGCACCTGGGATGTGGCCGGCAGCGAACTCGGGCGCTTGACGGATGTCGACGATGGTGCCGCTAGCCCGTGCGGCCAGTACCAGCTCGGTCTGTCGTTCCTCGAACCCGGCCTGCCGCCATGCCGCCATTCCGCCGGCCAACTCTCCTTCCATGGACTCGTAACCGACGTTCAGGGCTTGACGCACGAGCTCGGAACGATCCTGGCCGCGATCGAGCACGAAGACGATCGGTCGACCGTCCTCGACCAACCACCCGAGCCAGGTGGCGAACTCAGCGCGGAGTTCGATCGACAGGGACCCGGGGATGTGGCCCTCGCCGAAGGCGGCAATTGGTCGGACATCGACGAGCACCGCTCCGTCTGCGACGCGACGCCGGACGCTCGCCGCGCCGAGGGGGGCAAGAGCGGGTGGAACGGAGCCGAACACGGCGGGACCTCGCCGATTCACCTCCCGAAGCCGGGTGAAGTAGGGCGGGTACGTGCCCAGGCCGTCGAGCAACAACTTGACGAAGGCGTCCTCGTCGGGTGCGGCGAGCAGCGCATTGGCGGCCTTCTCGGCACCGATGGTCGTCGTCCGTTGACCACCAGCAGGGGCGGAGCAGAACGAGCCGGCGCCGTGCGTCGGGTAGACCGGAAGGTCGTCGGGGAGAGCGAGGATCCGTTCGTGCAGCGAGCGCCACAACGCCCGCGCCAACTGTTCGGTCTGCTCGGGTGCGATCAGATCGGTGCGCGCCACCGATCCCACGAGCAGCGAGCCGCCCGAGAACAAGGCGAGCGGCGCGGCGCCGTCGAGCAACAGGTACGACAGGTGTTCTGGGGTATGCCCCGGTGTGGCAAGTGCCCGCAGGGTGAGCCCGCCGAGGTCGACGTCCTCGCCGTCGACGAGACCTCGATGGGGGAACTCGGAATGCCCGGCGGCGGCCGCAAGAACCTGCGCGCCTTCGGCGGCGAGCTCTCGGCTTCCGGAGACGAAGTCGGCGTGGAGGTGCGTTTCGGCGCAGTACGCGATTCGGCCATTGACATTCGACGCCGTTCGGAGATAGGGGGTCGGGTCGCGCTCGGGGTCGATCGCGAGCGCCCGTCCGTCGCCGAGGTCGACGACATAGGAGGAATTTCCCAGTCCCTCGTCGACCAACGGGATGATGAGCTCGGATGCGCTCATCGGGGCTTGGTGCCGGCGACGACGATGTAGCCCAGATAGGGGACCGCTTGGGCCTTGCCGATGACAGCCATGAGCTTGTAGGGGTCGAGCTCTGCGATCTCCCTCGAGGCCAGCTTCGTCACCGATCGCCTCCCGCTTTCTCCGACGATCATCATTGCCCCCGGTGATCGGCTTGTCAAGTATTCATTTGAATACTTGACAACACCCCACCGAGGTGTGACGATCTGACCCATGGGAGAGCGCGCCGCCAAGGACGAGCTCTACGACGGGTTCGCCGAGGTGGCCAAGGCCCTCTCCAGCGGCCGCCGCGCCGAGATCGTTGACGTCCTGGCCCAGGGCGAGCGCTCGGTCGAGGAGATCGCAGACGAGATCGACCAGAGCGTGGCCAATACCTCGCACCATCTTCGTGCCCTGGCCCGGGCCGGATTGGTCACGACCCGGCGGGAGGGCACCCGCATCCACTACGGCCTCTCCAGCGCCCGAGTGGCGGAACTGTGGTCGGCCATGCGCGATGTAGCCGCTGAACACGTTGCCGGCCTGCAGCGCCTGGTTGCCGCCTATCTCGGCGACCGTGACGGCATCGAAGAGGTGGACCGCGACGAACTGGCGCGACGCCTGGCGTCGGGTGAGCTGGTCGTCCTGGACGTCCGGCCCCACGCGGAGTTTGCGGCCGGCCACATCTCCGGATCGCGTTCGGTGCCGGTCGGCGAGCTGCGCGAGCACTTGCGCGCGCTTCCAAAAGAGACGGAAGTGGTGGCCTACTGCCGGGGCCCCTATTGCGTGTACGCCGACGAGGCGGTACGGGAGCTGACCAAGAAGGGGTTCCGCGCTCGGCGGCTTGCCGACGGCTTCCCCGAATGGGAACGGGCGGGTTTGCCTGTTGCGGTCGGATCCGAAAGCTAGGTCCGGCGGGCACACGTCGGCATCGGAGGTGCTGCGATGTTTGACGGGCTGATGGTGCCGTCAGGCCTGACGCCGCTTGCGGAGGGACGCGAGGCAGAGGTGTACCTCCGCGACGACGGCTATGTCGTGAAGGTCATGCGAAGCGTTGGCCAAGCGCAGAGGGTGGAACGCGAGGCCGTGGCGCTCCAGGCGCTCGCCGGTCACGGCCACCTGGCTCCAACCTTTAAAGAAATCACCACCTTGGAAGGCCGGCCCGCATTGGTGAGCGAGCGGGTAAACGGCGCCGACTTCCTCACGTTGCTTTCCAAGAAGCCCTGGTTGGTCCTTGGGGTGGCGAGCAGCATGGGGCGAGCGCATGCCGCCATGCACACGCACGAGGCACCCACTGCCCTCCCCGAGCTGCATGAGGAACTGGCCGGGCGCATCGAGGCTGCCAAGGACCTGCCTCTCCATCTCGCTGGCGAGGCATTGGACCGACTCCGCACGCTGCCAAGCGGCGATCGGTTGTGTCACGGGGACTTCCACCCGGCCAACATGCTCGGGACGCTCAAGTCGCCGGTGATCATCGATTGGGGCGATGCCTCGCGGGGTGCGCCCGCCGCGGACGTGGCTCGCACGCTGCTCCTCCTGCGCATGGGGGAGCTCCCAGCCAACACGTCTGCGCCCATGCGTGCGCTCACGGCCATTGGCCGCGGGCTGCTCACCAGTCGCTATCAGTCGGTGTACCGCCGCCAATCCGGGGAGCACCTCGCTCGCCTGGACGACTGGGTGTTCGTGCGGGCGGCGGCACGCTTCTACGAAGGGATCGAGGTCGAATTCCCGCGCCTGACGCGACTCCTCGAAGAGTCTCGGAACCAGTAGCCAGTTCTGGGCATCGAATGGCACCCAGGCCGGCCGCGACGGCCGGCCACCAGTGTGGCGTCCGAGGCCCGTCCGGCTCGTCAAGGCCACGCTGCGGGACTCCGCGGCGCTCCGTTCCTCGCTCGCCTTCGGCGTACCTTGACGAGCCTGGATTTGCCGTGGCTCATGCCACGGTGACGCCACAACGCAGGGAAACGCGCATGAACTGCGACAGACCTGCCTGTCCGATGACCTGGACCGATGGACGGTTGTGAACTGCTACAAACCCCGGAGGAGCTCCTGCAAAGCCCCGTACGGCGGTTCGATTCCGCCCGCCGCCTCCAGGACTTTCGCAGGTCAAAGTGCTGTAAGTGACTTGACCGCGGCTCACCGGACGTTACGCGTGTTTGCTGGGATTTCGCGCCCTTCTCGCGCCCAACCGCGCCCTTTTCGCGCCCAACGCGTCACCCTCCTATCCCGGTGATCTTGTTCGTTGCTGGCGCCGCCTGCGCCGCCTCGTGCATGGCCTCCATCGCGTCGGCGGTCCGCTCGGCCGACGAGTCGAAGAGATGCCGGTAGATGTCCATCGTGACCTTGATCGACGAGTGCCCGCACTCCTCTTGGATCTCCTTCGGGTGCGCCCCTGCCGCGATGCGGATGGCCACATAGCTGTGGCGGAGGTGGTGCCAGTCCAGGTCCGGGCGCCCTCACCCGGTCCGGTACTACTGCCAGCGTCGAAGGACCGGGCCTGGTGCCGAGCGTACCGAGCTGGCTTCGATGAGATCGGGTTACGAGAATGCGCCCCGGCATCCACGGAGACGGGACTTCGCTCGCCGCGCTCGGTGGGCGCCGCCTTCGATTGGGTCGCCCCGAACCCGGTGATAGGGGACGCCTCAGCCAGCTACTGCGTACAACCGCCAGGTGCCCGGGACACCCTTCAGCTTGTGCTCGCCCCGATCCTCGAACTCGATACCCGACCCAACTACGAGTGGCGGGACGGCGCCAGATACGAGGACCTCGCTCGGACCGGCTGCTGCCGCCACTCGGGCGCCGATGTGGACCGCGAGCCCGGCTACGTCCTGGCCGCGTAACTCAATCTCACCTGTGTGTACGCCGACGCGCGTTTCGATTCCCAACCCTTTCACCGCGTCCCGGATCGCACAGGCACACTCGATTGCTCGTCCTGGACCGTCGAAGGTGGCCAGGAAGCCGTCACCCGACGTGTTGACCTCGTGGCCGCGGAAGCGCTCGAGCTGCCGACGGACAGCTCGGTCGTGCGCATCGAGCCGGTCGCGCCACTTCTGGTCGCCTAACTCAGCCGCATGGTCGGTCGAGCTGACGATGTCGGTGAAGAGGACAGTCGCCAGGACACGGTCTGTCTCGGGCGCGTGCCGGGCGCCGGTCAGGAACTCCTCGATCTCGGCCACGACAGCGTCGGTGTCGCCGACGAACATCAGGTTGTCTTCTCCGGGAAGTTCCACGAGCTTGGCATCAGGGATGTGTTCGGCCAGATACACAGCGTGAGCCTTCTGGATCCAGGGATCGTCGCTGCGGTACAGAACCAGTGTTGCCGCTTGGATAGACGCAAGCACGGGGCGCACGTCGGCGAAAACCACCATCTCGGCGCGCGCCCTCGTTGAAGCGGGACTACCGGCCCAGCGCGTATAGCGCTGCCACTGGGCCGCGAACTCAGGGTGGTCTCGCATGGCGTGAGGTGCCTGGTACATGAGCCCCTGATCCCCCACCCCGACCCGTTGCGCAGCACGAGCGACCGCCTCCTCTAGGAGCTCACTCGGGTATCCCCAGGGGTAATCGGGCGCTCGCGCCAGTCGGGCATAGCACCCGTCGAGGACGAGGGCCGAGACCCGATTCGGATACGAGGCGGCGAAGAAGATGGCGTACAGGCCCCCGACGTTGTTCGCCACCACAGCGGCCCGCTCGGAGCCCACTGCATCTAGGACCGCCACCATCTCTTTGACGCTTTCTTCGAGTGAAGGCTGTTCGGAGAGGCTCAAAGGATCCGACAGACCCGACCCTCTGATGTCATATCGGATCAGGCGGCTGAACGAAGACAGACGGCGGAAGACCCTTGCCAAAGCAGGCACTTCCCAAGACAGTTCAAGATGGGAACCACCTGGCGCGACGAGCAGGAGATCGACAGGTCCAGTGCCTGAGACTTCGTAGGCGATGTTGACGCCGTCGACCGTCTTGGCAAACTGAGTCTCACGGGGCTCGATCACCGGGTGTCAGTTTTGCCGGTTCTCCAACGGGGCGCTCGAAGATGTTGGGGCCTTAGCCGTCTGTCACCATTAGCCGATGCAAAACCAGGCCACCGACAGCGGCGTTGTGGGCGCTCCACTCAGCGTGATGGTGAACGAGTTGGAGTCTGGTACTGCGGCGACGACGGCGAAGAGCTGCTTGGTCAACTGCTGGACTGTTGCGAGCACCAGACTCGAAGGGCTCACACCCTCCAGATTCACCGTGACCGACGTTGTGTGTGCTGCCACCGTCGCCACCCCAGAGGTCGAGAAGGTGACCCTTCCGTCGACCGCCAGAGCCGTTCCGCCCGGATTCTCGGACACCGCAGCGACGCCGATGCCGAGGGCAGTGTGGCCATGGACGCCCGTTCCACCAAACGAGTTGCCCCGGACGCCGATGCCAAAGACACCGGTGTTGCCCGGCGAGTTGTCGTTACCCATTACGCCGGCGCCACTGATTTCGGTGCCTTCAGTGTCGCCCTGCACGCCGGTGCCGTTGGTATTAAGGCCCCACAAGCCGATGCCACCAGCACCAGTACCGGTACCGACAATCCATCCGGCTATTGCAGCGGGGCCTCCCGTTGAGGTGATCTTGGTCTGCTGTTCAGCGGTGAAAGACCCGCCGACCGTCACGATGTCGCCGTCCGCGGCGCCCGCGGGATTGCCCGATACCAACATGCCCGCGACCACCCCGGCTCCCGCTGCGGCCGCGCTGGTCATCAGCTTGCGGCGAGAACTGGTCTCTGGTGCAGATCCGTCGGCGTCAGGCGTCAAAGACTCGTCGTGCTCTGAAATCGCTCTGATGTTGTCGTTCATTCCACGCTCCATTCATTCCTAATTCGGCCCGGTTCGGCATGGGGTTGCACCATTTATTTCGGCCGTTGCGCGAAATTTCATGGCGTACGTGATGCCGATCAGAGATCTGTCAGAAAAGCACCCCCCGGGTCAGGACGTCCGCCGTCTCGGGCCGCAGCCTGCCGCGTAACGGAACTACCCCCCAGACGAGTCGTAGACGCTCTCGTTGCCCGTCAGGATCAAGTCCCCGAACTGGTCGACGGTGATCTTCACCAGTCCCGTCACCACGCAGGGCGTGCCAACCCCCTGGTTTGGCAGGGGGCCGGGCCACTCAGTACCAGACCCGGACACCTGGTAGGTGTTGTGCTTAGTCAGGCTCAGCGTGAAGTTAAAGGTGGTAACCGTTGCGGTCGGTTCGCCCACCCCCTCTTCGCAACACAAGGACTGCGACCCGGAGTAGGTGTCGGTCGTCGTGGGCAACGACGCCGGTGAGAACGTGCCGAGCGGGTCGCAGTTGAGCGCGGCCTTTGGCTCGTCGCTGGACGTCAGGGTGCAGTTGACGGCGTGGAAACTCCACGCCACACCGATCGGATCCTGCAGGGCCGCAAGCTGGAAGTGGAGGCTGTCTGAGAGCGTCGGCTTCGGCGACGCCGCCGAAGCGGGGAACGAGAACAGCCCGAGGGCCGCGGTGGCGAGCCCGAGGACAGCGAGAGAAAGGAAACGACGACCGATCATGGCGCACCTCCCTAACTAGGGGTGCTAGCTGAATCGGGGCGCTGATAAATCCGTGAACCCCGCACGTTCGTCCGGGAGGATCCGAGAAACAGCAGTTACCAACGTCGTGACCGCCGACCAAGGCGACGGCTTGCCTTTTATCTCGTTGGTCAGCTCAGCACCGAGGCGACTGTTGCACCGCCGGCACAGCGGCCGCAAGTTCTCGATCTGATGAGAGCCACCGACCGCCCCGTCCAGTTCGGCACCTCCTGGCAGTAGGTCGCCTGCAAGTTGTGGTCGTACAGCATCCGCCAACAACGACCTGGCTCGGCCGTGAAGCCTGGGCACGGGTCGCCGGGGTGAGGCGTGGTTTCGGCGACCGTCACGGGCCGACGCTAACCGAGGTGGCTGTCCCCGAACGCCGGAATGGAGGCGTTATCGGGCGAGAGGCCCTCGGACCGGTATCGTCGGCTGTGGTGCCGCATAATGCGAGAGAAGGGCGACTCGACGTGGAATCATTCGATGGCGCGACCAGGCTTGCTTACATACTCGGTGTGCCACTTGCCGAGGATGTGGAACGCCAATGGCCACAAATGGGTGAGGTCGTCCGGGGCGCGGACCTCGTCGCTTCCGTGGAGGGAAACTTCCCCGAGCTGACGCTGGCGGTTGGCCGGCGAATCCACAATGACGGCGTGGTGGTCGTCGAGTGGACATGCGACTACGGCGACGGGCGCCTCTACCGCAACGTCACAATCGGCGAACTTCGAGACGGGCGGGCGGTCAAGGTGACCGACTACTGGGGTGAGCCTACCGTCACACCCGGCTGGCGTGCGGACCTCACCGGACGACTCGCCATGCCCGGCGACGGGATCTGGCCGGATCATGCGCATCTTGAGCACCACTGACTCCTGACGGTTTCTAGGAATACGGACATCATGTGATAGCGGGTAGCTGAAGGTGCCCCAGATCACCGGGTCGGGGGGATACCTCTCGGCCGTTTCAAGCACCGTGTATCCGCCTGCCGGGCTGGCCGAGCGTGCCGATGACGGCGGGGGCAGACTTTGGTCGTGCGTAAGACACAGGCCAAAGTAGGGACGGGAGTGTCGAACGACGAAGCGCGGGTGGGGCAGTGAGCGAAATCCCACCCACTAGATTCGCCAAGCTGGGCAGCGATCGCATCGCCTACCAGATCGTCGGCGATGGACCCGTAGATCTGTTGTGGGTCGCAGGGATAGGCGACGCACTGGACGCCCGCTGGGAGTACGGACCCTGTGTCAGCTTCCTCTGGCGACTGGCATCGTTCAGCCGCCTCATCATGATGGATCGCCGGGGCATGGGCGCCTCCGATCTGCCTCTCGAGGCGCTTCCCAGTTGGGAGGAGTTCGTAGATGACGCCTTGGCCGTGCTCGACGCGGCACGTTCCGATCAGACGGTGCTGCTCGCCTCAAACGACGCCACGCCCACCGCCATTCTCTTCGCGGCCACCCGACCCGAGCGAACACGCTCGCTGATCCTCTTTAACGCTTCGACGCCGGTCGTGTCTGAGAACCCAGCCATGCCCGAGGAGGGATGGGAGTCTCTCTTCGCAGCCTTCGAGGACAACTGGGGGACCGAGGAGGGCGCAGCCATAGGCGTGCCTGATCAGTCTGACGATCCAGTCCTCATACGATTTCACGCAAAGAACATGCGTATGTCATGCAGCCCGAGGCAGGCCGGTGCCTATCTACGCCAGAACTTGGCGGTAGACATAAGCCCTGTGATTCCCTCGATCGCGGTCCCCACCCTCGTCATGCATCGCCAGGACGCGCCGACATACACCCAGATCGAAACCTCACAGAGCCTCGCAGCGCAGATCCGAGGGGCACGCTTTGTCGCAGTTCCCGGAAAGGGCCTCAACATCTACGTCAAGCCCGCCACGCAAATCCTGGATCACATCGAGGAGTTTGTGAGTGGAACCGCCCCATCTAAGGACACCAACCGGGCCTTGGCCACGATTCTCCTCACCGACATCGTCGGTTCGACCGAACAGGCATCCGTTCTCGGCGACCGCCGCTGGGGCGTCTTGATGGAGTCGCACGATGCCGTGGCGAGCACCGTGATCGACCAACACGGCGGACGGCTGGTCAGACACACCGGAGACGGTGTCCTCGCTACGTTCGAGGGACCTGGACGTGCCATTCGGTGCGCCTTCGCACTCCGAGATGCCCTCACACCCCTCAAGATCAAGATCCGTGCCGGGCTCCACACGGGAGAGGTCGAGTTGCGAGGAGGCGACATCGGCGGGATCGCTGTCAATGTCGCAGCACGGGTGCTCGAACAAGCAGGGACGAACGAGCTGTTGACCTCCTCAGCCGTCCCTTTGCTGGTTGCCGGTTCAGGCATCGAGTTCGAGGACCGAGGAGAACACGAACTAAAGGGAATCTC
>JBEDUR010000214.1:0-8678 GCA_040414865.1 Acidimicrobiales bacterium | reverse complement strand
TGATGCCGCTTGCGACACCCAGCGCACCCGGCGTGAAGTGCAACAGCCTGGCCAGCAGGCCGCCAAGGATCAGCAAGAGCACAGCGACGGTGGCGGCGGTGGTCAGCATCTTGCGCAAGACGCGGCGTTTCGTTGCCTCGGACATGTTGCTGGTCGCCTCCAAAAATGGCACCAGCGCGATCTTGGGGCCGATCCCGATTAGGAGCAGCAAGAAGGTATCGATGACGAAGGCGGCATCTAGCGATTCGAGTTCTTTCACCCGTTTCATCCAGTCTGTTTGGAGCTCCGTGCCGACTCTGGTTGCAGCCACCATAGGGGAGGAATCGGCTTACGGCACTTAGCCAAGCGGCATCGTTCCAGCCGAGACCGGCCTGCCCTGCGACGTAACCCAACTTCCGACCATGGAGGACTTAGGTGCTGGCCGTGACATCGCTGCCGTGAGCGATGCCCTCGTGGTGCCACTCGTCAAACCAGTGAGGGATGCAGTCGCACGCCTAGGCCTAGAACAGGAACGTGTTCTGGGCCGGGGTTCACTTGGGAGGAGTGGCACTCGCGGCCATCGTGAGTATGGTCCTCTACTTGATTTTTTGGATACTCTTCCTCTGGGTGTTGCTCGCCGGAAGACTTGCCTGGTCGATCATTCCCCCGAGTGCCATCGCCACGTCAATCTGTTGGACCGGCATGAGCGTCGTATTTCACTTCGTGTTTTCGGGCTCTATCACCTCGGACTACAACAAATATGGACCGATCGGCGTGGTCTTTGCGTTGATGTCGTATTTCATCGCTATTGGCGTCGTCATCTCGCTTGGCGCGCTATTCGGCAGCTTCTGGGAGGAACGGAAGCTGACGGACGACACTCGGGCAACCGAGACTCCGCCTCCGGGTCGCCCCTCAATGGCAAGCTGGACATGGTGATCATCCAGGTCCTGCTCGATCTCCCGTTCTTCGCAGTTGGCGGGCGACTGATCGTTAGAGTGCCGCGACGGCTCGGACGAGATTGAACCCAATCCACCATGACCTTCAGCCACTACATCGAGGATGTCGTCCAAGTCATCGAGGGGATAGGCGTCGCCATCCTCGTTATCGGGGGAGTGTGGGTGCTGGCTCGGTCAGCTGTCCTCTATGTTTTTCGCCGTGAGAGGACGGGCCTCTATAACGAGTGCCGCAGACACCTGGGCCGCGTGCTCCTCCTGGGTCTCGAAGTCTTGATAATTGCTGACATCATCCGAACGGTGATTGTCAATCAATCGCCCAGTAGCGTGGCCGTCCTTGCAACGATCGTGATCGTCCGCATCCTGCTCAGCTTCTCCCTCGATGTAGAGATTTATGGCCAGTGGCCGTGGCAACAAGCCGGGAAGAAATCAGGGGGTAAGTCAACCGGATAGGGCTTCGATGACGCACGACCTCGTCGAGACGAGATCAAGAGTGGCAGTTGAGTTCCAAGCACGCTGCCCTGCCGCCATTAGGCGGTCGCCGCACCCCCCTGCTCCGCTCCGATCAGCTCGTAGATAGCCTCGATCAGCGCCAGGTGGGTGAAGGCCTGAGGGAAGTTCCCCAGGTGCTGCCCCGTCGTCGGGTCGAGTTCCTCGGCGTACAAGAGCATCGGCCCGGCCAAGGAGAGCAGCTTCTCGCAGAGGGCGCGGGATCGGTCGAGCTCGCCGATCATGGCCAGGGCGGTCACCAGCCAGAACGAGCAGATGTTGAAGGTGCCCTCCTTGCCCGAGAAGCCGGTGTCGGTCGTATCGGTCCGGTAGCGCAACACGAGGCCGTCCTCGGTGAGGTTGTCGGCGATGGCGAGCACGGTGTCGCGTACCCGTTTGTCGTCGGGGGGCAGGAACCCCATGAGCGGGATGAGCAGGAGCGCCGCATCGAGGTCGTCGGTGTCGTAGGCCTGCTTGAACACGCCCTTTTCCGAGACGCCTTTTTTGAGCACCTCGGCCTTGATCTCCTCGGCGACCTTCTTCCAGCGCTTCGCCCGGTCCTCGTCGCCACGCTCTTCGGCGAGGCGCACTCCGCGGTCGACCGCCACCCAGAGCATCACCTTGGAGGCGGTGAACTGCTGGGGGGGCCCGCGAACCTCCCAGAGGCCTTGGTCAGGGTCGTGCCGGCTCTGCACCGCCTGGTCGACCAGGGAGGCGACGCTCTCCCAGGTGGCTTCGGCTAACTGGGTGTTGCTGCGTTGGGACTGGGTCCAGATGGCGTCTAAGAGCATGCCCCACACGTCGAGCTGACGCTGGTCGTAGGCGCCGTTGCCGATCCGCACGGGCTTGGAGTTCCGCCAGCCGCTCAGGTGGTCCAAGAGGTGCTCGGTCAGGTCCCGCTCACCTCCGATCCCGTACATGATCTGCAGATGAGGTGCGGTGCTGGTGTCCGCGGCCTCGCCACCGAGGACTGCGTCCAGCACGAAGGCAAAGAAGTGGATCGCCTCCCAGGCGAAGCCCATCCGGTAGAGGGAGCGCAGCCCGAAGCACGAGTCCCGGATCCAGGTGAACCGGTAGTCCCAGTTGCGTGCCCCCCCGGGGGTCTCGGGCAGCCCGGTCGTGCCGGCGGCCATGATGGCGCCGGTGGGGGCGTAGCTCAGCCCCTTGAGGGTCAGGGCGCTCCGTTCGATGTAGCGCCGCCACGGATGGTCGGGCACCTCGGCTGCCCGCAGCCAGTCGCGCCACGACTGCTCGGTGGCGGTCACGGCGCCGAGCGCGTCCTCCACCGACTCGATGGGCTCTGCGCCCCAGCTGAGGGCCACGTACACGGTCTCGCCCTTGCGGACCGTCCCTTGGCCCAAGCAGCGCTGTCCCATGGGCTCCAGCTGGACGTTGCTGGTGAGCGTCAGGGTCAGGTCGCTCGAGGGGTCCTTCACGACCACGGCTCCGTAGCCCGACCCGGTGTACTCCCAGTGGCTACCGCGCCGGCCGTAGTCGAAGTTCGGGATGCAGTCGACCGCGATGTCCACCTGGCCGTCGGTGCACGTCGCCACACGCAACAACGAGCCCATGGCGACCGAGTCGCCGGGCGCCCGCCGGTAGTCGGCCCGTCGGATGCCCTCCGAAGGCGGGCCCATCACCAGAAGGTCTTTCACGAGCAGCCAGCCGGTCGGTGTGTGCCAGGTGGTCTCGGACACCATGGTGCCGGCCACGTAGCGGCGGTCGTGTGGATGGCCTGCGTTCTGGGGAGCGAAGCGAAACGACCCCGCTTTGCGGTCCAGCATGGCCCCGAACACGCTCGGCGAGTCTGGCCTCGGCAAGCAGAGCCATTCGAGGGCGCTGTCTGCCGCCACGAGGCAGCTCACCTCGCAGTCGGATAGGAAGGCGTAGTCGGCTATCGGAGGGAAGGTATTCATGGAAGTTCCTTTCTTCTGTGTGACCGACTGTCACCCCGTATTGGGCATGGTCACATGTGGAGTGTCGCCAGGTCCGCGTTGCTTGCACTGGCCGATCCCGCCATTGCCGCCCGCGCCAATCACCACCTTTCGTTTCAAGGTCATCTCGACCTCGAGTTGCTCAGGACTGGGAACTGCCGAAAACCTGCGCCTCAGCGCCGACGGCCAATTCCCTCCCACAGAAGCACGTCACTGCATGGAAGAGAGTCAATTGTTGCCCCTAACGAGGTGTTTGTCGAGCACTTTCTTGTGAATGTCCGAGTCCGCTGACGTGTTGAGGTGGACGATGCCATGGCCAGTTCGGGACGCCCTTTGCCGGGCCTCAGTCGCGCCAATCGGCTTGTCTGGGAGGAAGGCCGGCGGCTCCTCAGCGTCGTGTGGGCGATGACGCGGGATTGAGTTCGCTGGGGCTGGGAGGTCTCCCAGCGCCATCGGCCGGGGAACGCCACAGGCGACGGCTCTGCCGCCGAGAGCTGAAGAGGTCCTTCCTGTCATACCTACCCGTACGGCTTCTCGCTTGGCTTCGCCGCCTTCATCCCGCGCGCAAATGGATATCCAACCATCGCGACATGAGGAAATGTCAGGGATCCCCCTGGCGGCCAACATCGCTGACGGCTATCACCGAGTCTCGCCCGCATACCGCCCCAACCCGTTCGGGGACGTGCCTCTGCGCGTTGCGAGCGAGCTGCGACAGAAGTGATGATGCGCGGCGCGGCGCTCTAACAGTGCGGGCAACCATGGCTTCGTTCCGTTCGCCTAAGGCGGAGGTCAAGACGGAGAGGAGACCCCCGGCGTAATGGACGCCAACCGAAGCCTGTTGCGCCATCATCGGCGCCTATTTAGAGTTGATAGTCGCCTACTCAAGGCGACCACGGTCAACGGCGCCAAGTCAGGCGACCGACAAGTCTGCTGCGACAGACGATCAACCCCAACAAGAACCCACCCCAAGGAGTCAGCGTGATCGCATACACGTATCCGCTCTTGAACATTCTCTGGACGCTGCTCATGTTTGCCGGCATCGTGATCGTGATCTTCCTGATCATCTGGGCGCTCATCGACAACTTCACCCGCCAAGATCACAGTGGTTGGGCAAAAGCTGGCTGGTGCATTGTGATCGTGTTTCTCCCGTTTCTCGGGACGTTGATTTACTACATAACCCGGACTGCCGAAGCCGCTTAACCGGGCGACGGGACCGCGACCTTTCGTCACCCATCCGAGGTGGATGCGAAGGTTGACGAACGTCGTGACATCGATGTCGCGCAAATTCCAAAATCATGTGCGAATGCCTCAGCAGCAGTGACTCTGAGCGTCCGTGGCAGAGTCGCCTGGGGCCCAAAATGCTCGAATTGAATGCGAGCAGCCGACGTCCTATGGTGCCTGGCGCCCGTTGGCGACAATCTGACGTTGCTAGGTGACGACGTAGCCTGCGTCGCAACCGTCATCGAAACCGGCGCTTCGGACGATTTGTCCGTTCGATTCGTTGCCGAAACCGTTCGATTCTTCGCTGCGGTTGGCCGAGACGCTTCCAGTTGATCAAACAAGCCCGGCGCTGCGCTTCGGGCCTAGCAGACGAGCTCGAGTTCTGAGTAATGCACTGTGGCGCTGCGGGCTCGGCTGGCCGCAACGCCTCCGACCGCGGAGCACTCGCGCCAAGACTCCTGGCACAACTATCACTCAGTTACTCGCCATGGCTGCATCCATGCGCCCGCTCTTGATGGCCTCGGGTCAGGATGCGGTGATCGAGAGCATTCTGTTCGGCGTAAGCCCAGGCGAAGTCGACCATCGCAGTTTCGAACGCATCTCCGTCCGTGATTGCGAAATCGGCCCACCTCGTGGTCGCCTGTGTGGTAGCCAACGCCGCCAAGTCCGAACATGGCGACGGCCGCGGGCGCTGAGTTCGTAGAGTCACTGCGCGAACCTACGTTCTCAACTCACCCCGAACCATGCCTGGTTCCGGGCTAGCAAGAGGTAAGCGGCAAGGCTAGCGTTCTGATGAGGCGAGCCAGCGCGGGCGAGAGAGAGGGCAGGCGATGAGCACTGACCAGGTCCTGTTCGGGGTCGGCCTGATCCTTGTGCTCGCGGTGGGCTCGCAGGTGTTGGCGAGCCAACTCCGTATCCCGGCACTCATCATCCTGCTCCCCGCAGGCTTCACCGTTGGTGCTCTGACCACAGACGTAAACCCGGAGCACCTGTTGGGGACGACGTTCCAGCCGTTGGTCTCGCTGGCCGTGGCGGTGATCCTCTATGACTCCGGCCTGGGCCTGGTGAGGGGCAGGGTGAGCGGACGTGCCCGCCGCATCGTCCCCCGGTTGATTTACATCGGTGTGCCGGTCACGATGGCGTTTGTCGCCCTGCTCGCCGGCCCGCTTCTGGGCATGTCGGGCGGGGCAGCCCTCATGCTCGGCGCGATCTTGGTGGTGTCCGGGCCGACGGTGGTGGGCCCGCTGCTCGCCTTCGTCCGGCCGAAGGAGCGCGTCCTGCAGATCTTGTCCTGGGAGGGCTCGCTGATCGACCCGATCGGCGGCATTTTGGGCGCCACCGTGTTCTACGTCGTGCTGGGCAGCACCTCCGGCGGGATCACCCACCCGGTACTCAGGTTCCTCGGTTCCATCGGCATCGGCGTGGCTGGTGCGGTGGTCGGCGTGGCGCTGCTGTGGCTGTGCCTCTGCAAGCTTCGTCTCGACGATACGCTCCGCACCACGGCCCAGCTCGCGTGTGTGGTGGGAGTGGCCGCCGCTTGCGACATCGTACGCGACGACGCCGGGCTCATCGCGGCGATCTTGATGGGGGTCGCGGTCGCGAACATGCCCGTCTTTGACGCCCCGATAAAACGGCCCTTCTTCGAGACCTTGGTGCAACTGATCATCGGAATCCTGTTCGTGACGATCTCAGCCACCGTCACCCCCGAGTCGCTGCAACACGTTGTGCTGCCGACCATCGGCTTGGTGGCCGTCCTGGTGCTGGTGACTCGCCCCTTGGTGGCCTTCTGCGCCACCATTCGGACCGGTCTGGACCGGGGGGAACGCGCGTTCATCGCGTGGATGGACCCACGCGGCATCGTCGCTGCGGCCACCGCCTCGACTTTCGCGGCCACGCTGGTCGCCCACCACGTCGGCGGGGCGTCCAAGATCCTGCCCGTCACTTTTCTGGTCATCGTCCTCACCGTGTCCATCTACGGACTGAGCGCAGTGGATGTGGCCCATCGGCTTGGTGTCACCCGTTCCACCCGCAGCCGCCCGCTGCTGGTCGGCGGCGACCCGTGGGCGATAGACCTGGCCCGTGCTCTCCGCAGCGCTGGTCTGGATGTCCTCATGTGGGGCCCCTCCGACGGCCAGCGCAACAGGATCGAACAAGCCGGTTTCGAAATGCCGCCCGCTGACCAACTCACCGCGGCCGTCAGCGAGGGCGCCGGACTGGAGGGCGTCACCGACGTCCTCCTGCTCACTAGTGAAGACGACTACAACACCCTGGCGTCCTCGATCCTCGCGGGCGCCTCCGCTACCCCGGTCTACCGGCTACCTCCCAGCGATTCCAGTGCGGTGTCCTCCAAGACCGGCGGTGAAGCCCTCTTCACCACTACCCTCACGCATCCGGCGCTGACCGCCCGCCACACGGCCGGAGCCAACTTCACCACCCAGGCGTCCGATGGTGGGACCCCTCAGGACAGCGACCTCTTGTTCCGAATCAACCCCAAGGGCACGTTGATCCCGGTAACACTCTCCGTCCCCCCTGACCCGCAGCCTGGCGACACCCTCGTCCTCCTAGGTCCAGGCCAAAGCCGCATGCCCGCGTAAACGGCGGCCTTTGCCAGACGTAGTCAGAGACTCGCTCACCCTTCCGACGAGACGCCACCCCGCTCGGTCGGGCTGCTCGATGAGCGGCTGACCGCACCCCGCTCACCATCGCAACGCGCCTTCGTGAGGAGCGCCGCCCGGCATACCCCAACTGGCAGAGGTCCTGCTTTCAGTGTTGGTTCAGCCGTAAGCCGGTCCTACTCAGGGGCATGACCGATTCGCTCTTGGACCGCACCGAACAGGAGGCGTGCCACGAGGCCGATGAAGATCAGATCCAAGATGATTTGGACCATGACCACCAGGCGAGCCCCGTCGGTTGTCGGGACGATGTCGCCGAAGCCCACGGCGCCGAAGGCGACGACGGTGAATAGAGCGAGCTGATGTGGTGATCCAAATGCTGATTGAACGTATGGCCACTGCTTTGTGACATCCTCAGGTAGATGATGGAGAAGGTCACGACAAAGATCGGGAAGATGACGGCGATCACTTCGATGGCCCGAAGGGCGGGGTGTTGCGGGCACCAGCGCATAGGCGACAAAGACAGCTGTCATGGTCGCAGCCACTCGCAGGAGCGTGCGCAGGACGTCGACCGGGGCAGCCCGAGGCCGGAAACCCATCAAGCGGTCCGGTTTCCATGTCAGGCTTCCTCCTCGCCGGGTGGGAGATGAGCGATACCGGCTGGCGAGAGGTTGTCATTGCGCAGCGGCTCATGCATCGGACTGCCATTTAGCCTGGTCTGGTGCCGAATCGGCACACAACTCCGTTCGCACCAAAACCGCTCTAGCTGTGTCTTCTCGTGAGAAGCGTTGGTCGGCGACATGGTGTGTATGGCTCACAGAGCCGGCGCTCGGCGATTGTCACCCAACGGGAGCCAATTCTGGTGGCCGGGATCTCGCGCATCTCGGTGCACGGCGTCAAGAGCGAAGCTTGGGGATGACGAGGGACCATGTGCTCGTTATGGCGCACCGTTGCAGCCACCGGCACCGACGGACGACCTCGGCGCTGGAGCACGGACCCATGCCCCAAAACAGCGCGAAACCGAAACCGAGGCTGGCGTGTCCTCGGCGCCAGCGAGTTGCCTGCCGAGTTTGCGAACCAGGCCAGGATCGTTGATGCCAATGGTCGCGCTTGGCGGGCGATGGCGAAGAGTTTTAGAGCTGAGATAGCGTCAAATGTATGACTGGTGGAGGCGTTCGATTTGGCGACTTGGCGCCGGGGGAGATGGTTCTATTTCTGGACGAAGCCAGGCGGCATTTAGAGCTTGATCCGTCCCAAGCAGATCTCGGAACGACATGGGCTGACCTTGCGCCAGTGTGGGAGTGCGACCGCTGCAAGTCGGAGCATCCAACCGACGACATAATCGTGGTCAACGTTGAACCTCGCTGCCCTCATTGTGGTGCGGAGGGGTGGCAATATGTCATTCCGCGCGCGCACAAGTGACTTATACCGAACAGCCGGTGGATTGAGATGAGCGCTCCGGCTGCTGATCGAGTCGGCTGACGACCCCG
>JBEDUR010000213.1:0-2814 GCA_040414865.1 Acidimicrobiales bacterium | reverse complement strand
GAGAGCGCCACCATCGAGTTCCCGGACCGGGCCGGCCCCGCACTCGGCCCGCTCTCCCTCCGGGTCGAACCCGGGCGAAGGTTGGCACTGGTTGGCCCGTCGGGGTCGGGCAAGTCGACCGCCCTGCACGCCCTGGCCGGGCTGGTGCAGTTGTCGGCCGGGCGCATCCTGCTGGGCGACATCGACCTGCGCGAGGTTGATCCCGAGGCCTGGCACCGGCAGGTCTCGTGGGTGCCCCAGCGCCCCCACCTCTTCTCAGGCACGCTCGCCGAGAACCTCCGGCTCGGTGACCCGGAAGCCGAGGACGCCGCCTTGGCGGGGGCGATCGCGGCCGCCGGACTGGACGACCTTTTGGCCCGGCTGCCACGCGGCCTCGACGCCGTCGTCGGCGAGCGGGGAGCAACCCTCAGCTCCGGCGAACGTCACCGGGTCGCGATCGCCCGGGCCGTCCTCCACGACGGACCGGTGGTGCTGCTCGACGAGCCGGGCAGCCACCTCGATCAGGCGGGGCGCGCTGCGCTGGCGCGGTCCCTCTCGCCCTGGCTGGCCCACAAGACGGTGATCGTCGCGGCTCACCACCTCGGGGTGGTCGAGGGCATCGACCGGGTGGTCGGCCTCGGGGCCATGCTCGAACCGACGGCAATGGCGGTGCGAGGTCGGTGAGTACCGCGTCCGCCGGATCGCCCACGCTCCGCCGCCTGATCGCGGTCAGCCCGCCGCCATGGCGCCGGCTGGCGGGCGCCATGGGCCTCGGAGTCGCCGCATCGGGGGCGACCATCGGGCTGCTCGCCGGGTCGGGCGTTTTGGTCGGCAAGGCGGCAACGCGGCCCGGCCTCGGCGCCATCGCCGGCTTGCTCGCGGTCGTCGAGGTCGTCGCGATCGCCCGGGCCCCCCTTCGCTACGGCGAGCGGCTCGCCGCGCACGACGCCGGCTTCCGAGCGCTCACTCGCTGGCGGGCCTGGCTCTTCGACCGACTGGAGCCGCTGTCGCCGGCCCCGATGCAGACCTGGCGCTCGGGGGACCTCGCCCGGCGCTTGGTCGCCGACGTCGACGCGCTCCAGGACCTGTACCTGCGGGGCCTGGCCCCGCTCGTCATCGCGCTCGTGGTTGCCGCGACAGCCATCGCCGTGGTGGGGGTGCTGGTCCCCGGGGCAGCTGCGGTCCTGGGTGCCGCCCTCGGTGTGGCCCTGCTCGGCGCGCCGGTGATCGGCTGGGCCGGCCGGACTCGAGACGAGGATCGGGAGTTGGCCGGAACGCTGTCGGCCGACGTGGTCGATTTGGCCCAGGGGGCGGCGGAGTTGCTCGCCTTCGGGCAGAGCGCCAACCAGGTGGCCCGGATCGACCGGACCACAGCCCGCCTGAGGACCGCGGCCCGGCGGCGGGCGCGGGCCAACGGGGCCATCGCCGCCCTGGTCGGTGTGTGCGCAGCCGGTGCGACTGCCGGGGTGCTGGCCCTGGGCGTCGACGCCGTTGCCGCCCACCGTTTGGAGCCGATCATGCTGGCGGTGCTCCCTCTGGTGGCGCTGGGTTCCTTTGAGGTGGTGCCGGCCCTCGGGGCCGCGGCCTTGGGGATGGCCGAGGTGGCAGCGGCCGGGCGTCGGCTCCTTGAGTTGGCCGACCAGAACCCGCCGGTCGTCGACCCCGAGCACCCGCGCCCTTTGCCCGACGGACCCGCGGAGGTGGCCTTGGTCGACGCGTGCCTGCGTTACGACCCCGAGGCCGCGCTCGTCCTCGACGGAGCGAACCTGGCCCTCACCCCCGGTTCCAAGACGGCACTGGTCGGACCGAGCGGCGCCGGCAAGACCAGCGTGCTGCACGCGCTCCTGCGGTTTTGGCCGCTCGAGTCGGGCCGGATCGAGCTGGGCGGGGTGCCGACCGAGTGCTTCGCCCAAGGGGCGGTGCGCGCCCGATTCGCCACCGTCGTCGAAGACGGGCACCTCTTCGGCGGGACCATCGGGGAGAATGTCCGCTTCGCCCGTCCGGACGCCCCCGCCGCCGACGTGGACGCCGCCCTCGCTGCGGCCCAGCTCACGCCGTGGCTGGCTGAGCTCCCCCTTGGCCTGGACACCCCGGTCGGCGAGCGGGGCTCGCGCTTGTCCGGGGGCCAGCGCCAACGAGTGGCCCTGGCCCGCGCGCTGGTCGCCGATCGCTTGGTGCTGCTCCTCGACGAACCGGCTGGTGGACTCGATCAAGAGAGTGCTGAGCGCCTCATCGCCGACGTGCTCACCGCGGCCGGGGAACGCACCGTGGTCGTGATCTCGCACCGGCTGGAGGACACCTCGTCGTTCGACACCGTGGCCAGACTGGAGGCGGGCCGGCTGGTCGCGCTTCGGCCCGGCAGGGACGGGCGGCCGCCCGAGACTCAGGAGAGCGTCGGGGATGGCAATGCGTTGTAGGTGTGGAGGACCGGGCCAGCGGCGCCCCAGCCGATTCGGGTAACCGAGCCGGTCGACAGGTACAGCCGCCAGGCCAGTTCGTCGCCAGCCCCGACCGCCCAGGCGACCGCGGCCTTGATCGGAGAAACGTGGCTGACCACGACGACGTCACCGGCCGGATCGCGGGCGCCGTGGCCGTCCTCGGCGAACAAGGCAGCGCACGCCGCCCTGACCCGGGCCCCGACTTCGGCCAACGATTCGCCGCCCTCGGGCCGGAACGCTGGGTCGGACCGCCACCGCCGCCAGTCGCCAGCGCGAACCTCGGCCAGCCGCCGACCCTCGTGATCGCCGTAGTCGATCTCGACCCACCGCTCGTCAACTTCGATCTCGAGTCGGAGCCCGAGCGCGGCCGCGGTCTCTCGGGCGCGGACGAGGGGGC
>JBEDUR010000212.1:0-6263 GCA_040414865.1 Acidimicrobiales bacterium | reverse complement strand
GCACCTGCGATAGTGATGCCGTGAGGCTGTTGCTGCTTTCCAACTCTACGGCGCCGGGGCGAACTTTCTTAGACCATGCGCTTGAGTCGATCTCGGACGCCATGGGAGGTGGTGACCGACTGTTGTTCTTCGCCCACGCGTCCTTCGATCCGGACCGTTATACCGGGATGATGCAAGAAGCCTTAGCACCGCTCGATGTGGAGGTCGTACCGGCGCACGTGCGAGGCGACCTCGATCGTGAACTCGAGCGAGCTAAGGCGCTCTTCGTGGGTGGCGGCAACGCTTTTCGTCTCCTGAAAGCATTCCAGGAGTTCGAGTTGCTTGACCTCGTGCGAGGACTCGTGCGAGACGGCTTGCCGTATCTTTCGGCGAGCGCAGGGACCAATCTTGCCTGTCCGACGATCCGAACGACCAACGATATGCCGATTGTCGAGCCTCACTCACTTGTCGCTCTTGGCCTCGTGCCGTTCCAGATCAATCCGCACTACGTGGAGGAAGATCCAGCAAATCCTCGCCTCGCTGAGACCCGCGACCTCCGGATCAGCGAGTTCCTTCAGGAGAACGACGTTCCGGTCGTCGGGCTACGCGAAGGAGCGTGGCTGGATTCCCACGACGACTCCATCGTCGTTGGCGGCGTAACCGGGGGCCGACTCTTTGAGCGCGGGGTTGAGCCATGCGATCTACCGCCCGGTCGAGATCTGACTGCACTACTGAAAACCAAGCCGCTGTACGACCGGCCCTTGGAGTGACAGCCAGCGAAGTAATCGAAGATGGTCGGTATCCGCCGAATGTTCTCACCTTGTATGGCTGACTACGGCGAGGTCCGTGCCCCAGCGTGCCGATCCGCCATGTCGTCGAACTTGTTCGTCAGGATGAACGCCATACCCAAGGTCGCCGCGTCCGGAACTTTACGAACGCTGGAACTGCCCATCCACACTCGTAGATCGATGGATGCGCGGTACCCATGCACGGCACCATAGAGAGGCACACTCGAATCCAAGTCGCACACCAACCGCGCAGGAGGCAGCAATGTCACAGGTCCGCACCCACAATTTCTCGATCTCCTTGGACGGCTACGGGACCGGACACGGCCTCACGCTCGACGCGCCCTTCGGCCACGCCGGACATCGCCTGCACGAATGGAGGGTCCCCACCCGAGCCTGGCGCTCGATGACCGGTCAACCCGGCGGCACATCGGGTGTCGACGACGCGTTCGCCGAACTCCACTTCGTCGGGATCGGTGCCGAGATCATGGGCCGCGGCAAGTTCGGCCCTCCCGATGGCGGGCCGTGGACCGACGTCGGCACCGACGACGAGTGGCGCGGCTGGTGGGGGTCGAACCCGCCCTTTCACACGCCCGTGTTCGTCCTCACGCACCACCCGCGCCCATCGATCGAGATGGACGGGGGCACGGTCTTCCATTTCGTCGATGCTGACCCGCAGCACGCGCTCGACCTCGCCCGGGAAGCTGCCGGTGACCTCGACGTCCAAATCGGCGGCGGGCCGACGGTCGTCCGCGACTTCCTCGCCGCCGGTCTTATCGACATCCTCCACCTTGTGCAGGTGCCCATCGTGCTCGGACGTGGTGTTCGGCTGTGGGACGGCCTCGAGGGCGTCGAGGAGCGCTATGACATCGAGGCTGTCTCGTCACCCAGTGGTGTCACTCACCTGACCTTCACGCGCCGATGACCAACGACACCGACATCGGACGAGACTCCTCCCGTACACAAGCCCGGGTGTTGGGTGTTCCCCGGCCCCATGCAACGCGACATCGCAGACCCACCTCGAGGCAGTTTCCCCTTCCTAGACTCCGGACCCTGGACGTCGAAAACTCGGAACCTCCGACCCCGGCCGCTCTGGGCCACCGGGGCTCAAACACGCCCTACCCGATGGTCGCGTTCAGAGCTTCCGTGATGTCGTTGACCGCCGCCTGCTCGGACTGGGTCACATCTTGGTCATGTTCCCGGTGAGCAGCTGCAACCTTGTGCGACAGCGTGACGATGAACCGGCGGTACTCGTCGACCTCTCCCGGCGTCGCCTTGCTCCCAAGCACGACGACCGAATCACGCAGGTGTTGCAGTTCATGCTGCCTGAGGTCTTCGGGAGAGTGATAGTGCGTGTGATCCCGCTCAGGTTTCGCGGCGACTATCTCATCCAGAAGTTCGCTCTGGCCGTGCTGCTGACGTGCCTCTGCATACGCCTTGGCCATGGCGATCGTCTCGCGAAATAGGCCCCCTCGCTGGGCGGTGACCACGATCATTCCAGCACTTGGTGGCGCTTCTAGGATCAGCTGCCATTCTTCAGCAGTGAAATCAGACTTGGAAGTCATCGCAAGGTCTCCGATCTCTAGCGATCGTCATCGCCATTCGCCGCACCGACACCGTAGCGTCTGGTCGTCGCCCATGAGCCCGAGTGACCACGACTACTCCTAGGCGGGGCCGCTGCGATTGATGTGCGTTCGCTGATTTACTAAGCAACGGAAATTGTTGGGTCTGCGGGAACCTGGTGGCGCTGTGCTCTTCGCAGTTCTTCGAACGCGCTGAGCCCTGAGCCTTCAGGTCCTTTTGGCGGTGCGAGGCGCGCTCAAAGCCTTGAGCCATAGCGCGTTTCCCCCTCCGCGCCCGCGACCCCGGCAGGATTCGAACCGGCGTAGAAGGGATCAGAAGTGGTTCCCGACGCATTTCACGGTTGGTCGATGTTGGCCGATTCTGGCGGTGAGCTGAACCGATTATTCCGGAGGCTGGCCACCGCTGTTGAGGGTTTGGCCGGGATTTGGGCACAAAGTTGGCGCGACTATCAGCTCGCTCGTAGCTTCCCTGCCTACAGACGTGCTCTGCCTGCAAAAGTGCAGCCGGCCCTCGGAACTCTTGAGGGCGCACTGCGACTGGCCTCGGGATTAGGTGACTCGGTAGTGGCTTCCTGCATTGCCCCTCCTTCCGGGTCGTGAAGCGCCCAACAAAGTGCAGCCAGGGGGATGACGCCTGCGCGCGCGCCGACGATGGGGTGCGGGGCTCCTCTTGGGCGGGTCATTCAGGCTTAATGGCGAATTTGCGCCAAGCATCTGTTCTCCTCGGCCCACAAGGCTATGAAAGTCTAGCGAAACCTACATGAGTCTCCTTGACATGAGGCTGGGCCGACCCTCATACTCGCAGCAGACAGAAGAGAGGGGGCTGCGCAAAGGAGAGGGAACATGATCAAACGACACATCGTCTCATTGGGATTGCTGCTGCTCGGAGTAGCGGTTGTATCGAGTACGGCAACATCTGCCGAAGCAGCGTCGCCAGCTGGAGGTGCGATCCAAGTCTTCGGCACACCCACGAACGGAGGACCCGTTCTCATTACAGGCGCCATTGCGGATTCGGGCCATGCGTTCACGGTGAACGCTTCAGGCAAGGCGGCGAAGAACGGCAACTACCAACTGCTGAAGCTGAAGAAGGGGTCGATCCTGGTCAACACGACCCAGCTGAACCAACAGTTCAACAGCAACAGCGGACCAGCGCCCACCGCCTTCAATACCACCACCTGTTCGGGATCTTTCTCCATAAGCGCCCCATCTCCCATCGTCAGGGGCACCAAGCTCTATGCGGGTATCACCGGCTCAGCCAGCATCACGGTCACCTTCGCCGGGATCTTCCCGCTTCAGAACGGCAAGTGCAACATGGGAAACAATGGCCCGAATCCAACGGCGCAGTATCAAACCCTCTCTGGCACCGGAACAGTGAGCTTCTAGGCTGCCAACGGCCACTTGTCCGCTGGAGGTTCTAAGCATTGTCATGCCCTCCTGCTCTCGCAGCTAGGTAGGCATCGCGTTCGGGCTGGGCCTGGTCGCCTTCGGCCTCATTGGTGTCAGTGTGACGCGGGTGGTAGGGGGCTTTTTCTGCCGTTCCTTGTAGTGGTCATCGTTCTGTTCGCTGGACCCTACTGAACGGCGTGAACCACTACGCAGCGCCCGTACTGCCATAGCAGGAACCGCGGCAGGGCGACCGTCTGCACCGCGTGTCACCATCACGATCCGACCTGCGGCTACCCGCTTCGGTGGCGGAACTTACGAAAGACCCACCCGACCGCTACGGGCCGAGGGGGTCGCTCCCTGCGTCAGTGCGCCGACAGGACGATGATGAGCCAAATCAGCCCAATGCTCAAGAATATGGCACCAAGGGCGTAGACAGAGTTCCGACCGCTGACGAGTTGGCGCATCTTGCGGCCGAATTCCATCACTCACTCTCAAGAGTATCAGCGACCTCGGACGGGGTGCCCTGGCCAGCGTGAGTGTGGATCGGACAGCTCCAACGTCCGCGCACATTCGCGTGTCCGCGATGTCGCGTGAGATCACACGGGATAGGAGATAGACCCCTCCAAACGTCGCATCGCCCGTGCTCAGACCGCCACCGTCGAGTCGCCGAACGCGTCGCCGGCCCGAAAGGGTCGGCGATTTGGGTTGGCTAAATAGACGTTATGGGGCCAGCTCGGCGATCGTCATTTGGCGATAGGACTCGGTCCGCTCCGCCCAGAGCGCGTCATCCGATGGGTCCGACCTCGGCACCGGCCGCCCAGTCAGGAACCTGGTCAGATTCTCCTGCAGGAGGCCGTGCCACCCAGCGCAGGCTCCTGGAGGGATCGTTCCGGGCCCACCGATCTGGCCTTCGGGTTCGAACCACACATGATCGGGGGCAATGCGCTGCATGAACACGAGCTCACAGCCGTCTGGCGACCGACGGAGTTCGAAACGGACAAACCCCTCGGGCCAGGAATTAGGAGGACCGGTGAAGGAAATCTCGAGGACGGAGCCGACCTCTAGGGCGGTGACGGTCCCAGTCGGTACATCCTCCGGTTCGGTGCCGACCGTTTCCGCGTCGAACTTTGTTGCCTGCGCTCGGAGCAAGACCGTTCCGCCCAGTCGAAGATCGATCTGCCAAGGAAAAAGCCACACCGCCAGGGCCTCGGCATCGGTAATCGCTCGCCACACGGCCTCTGGTGGATGCGGATAGCGAAGGTCGAATCGGATCGTGTTGCGGTCGACAAACCGCCCCAAACCAGACACCGGCATTAGGAGTCTTCTCCCTTCCCTTGGCTCTCGTCCAGGTACCGCCCGAGCACCTCGAATCGGCTCCGCCACTGGGAGAGCAGCGCTGTCGACCATCCCTCCAACTCCACCAAGGGCTCCGGGTTGAGCGAGTAGATCCGCCGTTGTGCCTCGGTTCTGCACTTCGCGATCCCTGCCTCCCGAAGGACACGGAGATGCCTTGAAACTGCCGGCCCGCTCACAGGGAACCGGGCTGCGATCGCTCCGGCGCTGCGCTCTCCACCAGCCAACATCTCCACGATTTCGCAGCGGACGGGATCCGCCAACGCGGCAAACACTTGCATCGGTGCTATCTAACCACTCCGTTATTTAACAGTCAAGTTTATTTGTTGGACATTTATGTCTCTCCGTGCAAGGCGGCCGCATGTGCCGCGGGCTGTCGGGTCGCGTTCATCACACCGGCGGGAGTCGCCTGCAACGGGGTGGCTCCCACTGGTAGGTCGTTCTGCTACGCAGTGCTCTTGTGGTCCGCGAGCACCGTCTTCGACAGTGCGGCGAATCCACCCCGGCCAGTCCGATTCTGAGTGGAGACCCTCGATCAGGGTCGGAAGCGATGTCCCCCCGGGTTCTGGGGAATGCGACGTTTCGCATCGGCCAAGTGAACAGGCGGCCTCGTGCGGGTCCGGAGCCGACCCTCGGCCTAGGCCTCCAATCGCGCGCTTGTCAGGCGAACCTCGACGACGAAGGCAGGTCTCCCACCGCCGGTGGTTCGCCGACTGGATGCAGGAGCGCTATGGCATCGTCGTTGCCGAATTGCCCGCGCGTATGCCGTCGTGGCAAGTCCGTCCCAGGCACAACCTCGGTGGCGATCCTCCAGCCGGTGACGGTTAGAGGTTTGGCCGTGGACGCTTCGACTGGCTGGTCGGGCGAAGTGCGGGTGCGGTTTCGGCCAGGCCGCTCCACGCGGGGCCCTCGCCGGCACCTCCGACATTGTCGGCCAGGTGGTTGAGAAGGAGGCCGAGGCGGCCCAGGTCGCGCTGAGAGAGGCCTTGGCGCAGTTGACCGTCGAAGCCGATTGCCGCGTCACGCAACGCGAGGAAGAGGGAGTCGCCAGCCTGGCTGAGCTCGACGATGTGGATGCGCCGGTTGTTGGGGTCTCGTCGTCGGGTCAGCAGGCCGTCTTTCTCCATGGCGTTGAGGTGTTGGGTGAGCGTCGGTTCCCGAACCCCGACGGCGTCGG
>JBEDUR010000211.1:0-15274 GCA_040414865.1 Acidimicrobiales bacterium | reverse complement strand
AGTCGGGCCGGGAACTCGGCCTTGGCCGACGGCTCGCTGAGCAGCCTGGCGATCTCGGTCTGCAGGGGATCGGTGTCCTGGAACTCGTCGATGAGGATGCACTGGTAGCGCGAGCGCGCCGAGGCCAGGACCTCGGGGTTGGTCGCCAGGAGCCGCTGCGCCTCGACCAACAGGTCGTGGTAGGTGAGGCGCCCGTCGTCGCGTCGGGCCTCGGAGGCGTCGAGCACGAAGCGGGCCAGGCGCAGGCCGAGGTCAGCCACCACGGACTCGCGGATCGAGGCGAGAAGATCGGCGCGCCCCCGCTCGGCCGTTTGGCACGCATGCCGGACTGCGCTCACGTCCGGCCAGTTCTCCTTGTTGCCCGAAGTGCTCGACAGCTTCCCCAGGCTGCGCAGCACCGCGAGAACCTCGGCCTCGTCGGTCGACCCGACCAGCCGGGTGAGTTGTCCGATTGCGTTGGCCACCGTGGTCTGGAGGTGCTCCGAGAGCCGGTCGGCCGGATCAGTGCAGTCCGATGCCGCGGCCAGAGCCTGCTGGAGCTGCCCGATCAGCGGGCCGAGGTCGACGCTCGAGTGCGGGTGCCGGTCGCGCTCTTGGGACAGCGTCGCCATGACCGTATCGGTGAGCCGGTCATAGTGATCGGCCAGCAGCCGAGCGAGCTCAGAGAGCTGACCGAGGCGCAGACCGTCGGCGAACGCCAGCCCGAGCACCGCGGCACCTTGCGGATCCCCGTCCAGACCAGCGACGAACTGTCGCCAGCGCAGCGTGTGGTCGAGGTACGACCCGGCCGAGTCCAGGACCTCGACCCTCGGGGGCAGGCCGGCGTCCAGCCAGTGCTCGGAGAGGATCCTGAGGGCGAACGCGTGGATCGTGGAGATGGCTGCGTCGTCGACGTCGCGGGCCGGTGCGGCACAGCGCGGGTCATCCTGGGCTCGGAGCACCAACGCCCGGCGGAGCCGAAGGCGGAGCTCGGCCGCCGCGGCCTCGGTGAAAGTGATCGCCGCGATCGAGCCCATCGGAACCCCGCCCTCGGTGACGAGCGAGACGATCCGATCGATCAGCGAGGTGGTCTTTCCGCTTCCGGCACCGGCGTCGACGGCCAGCCGGCGGCCGAGCTCGGTCCCAATGCGCGACCGGGCCGGGGCGTCGACCACCTCACGGTCGGGCCCGGTCACCGATCGCCCCCGAGCTCCTTCGGCACGACCAGATCGCGCAGATCGGGGTCGGGTTCGGCGTCGAGCGCCGTCACCGGTTCGACTTCGACCGCGCTGCGCTGAGCCGCCCAGCGCCGGTCCCGGTCGGTGGGGCACATCGAGTTGAAGTCGCAGAAGGCGCAGTGCTCGAAGGTGGGGCCCTGGGGACTCCAGGCCTCGTCTCCAGGCACCCCGGGGAACACCCCGGCCTCGACACCTCCCGAGATCAGCTCGACCACCTCCTGCAATCGGGTGAGAAGCCGGTCGTCCAGCCGGCACTCCAGGGAGGGATGGCTGCGGTTCCAGGACGTCAGCCAGTATCGGGCCCGGACCTCTTCGGCCGTGTCCAGGTAGGCCTGGGCGGCCAGGGCGTAGATCGGCAGCTGGAGGCGTGTCCCGGCGGCCACCGGATCGGGCTTGAGCTCCTTGGACAGGCCGGACTGCCGGCCCGTCTTGTAGTCGCTCACCACGACGGTGCCGTCGTTGTCACGGTCGATGCGATCCACAAACCCGCGGAACGTGACCACGCGACCGCGGCTCGACACCACCTCCACCGGCTGCGCTCGGCGCTCCGGCGCTTCGGGGTCCGGACCCCGGCCGTTCTCGGCGGCGTCGCGTTCGGACCCGACGCCGAAGGCCAACTCCACCGCGACCGGCTCCAGCCGGTCCTCCTCGAAGAAGCGACGGAGCTCGCGCAGTAGCACCGAGCGCTCCGCCGACGCCACCACCGGCGGCCCGCACCGGCCCTCTTCCTCGGCCAGCGCTAGGCGTTCGCGGGCGATCCCGACGAGGCGCTCGAGGGACGGTGGAAGCCCTCCCTCGATCCGTTCTCCCACGTAGCGGGCAAGGATCTCGTGGATGAGAACACCGCGGTCCCATTCGGCCATCCGCTCGTTGGCCTCTGGACGGAATGGGGTGTGCAACCCGAGCTCCCGAGCGAACAGGTAGCGGCGGGGACACCGCGCGTAGTCCTCGAGGCTGGTCGGCGAGAGCACTCGGTCGGTCCTCGGACCGGCATGCGCCCCGACGTTGCCCTCGAACCGGCTGAAGCTACCGCCGACAGCGGAGCGGGCCGCGCCCAGACTCAACGCGAGTGGGGGAAGACCGGTCGCCGCCGGTGGCTCCGAGACGACCGCGGGATGGGTCTCGACGGCCCGGCCACCCTCGGCCTCCTTGGCCAGCGACGACAGGAGGCGCTCGGCCGGAGAGACCGGCGTCGTCGCCTGGTCCGGGCTCGTCAACCCGGCGACGAAGGAGGGAACCGCACCGTCGGGTGTCGGGCCGAGGGACTCGCCCGGCTCGAGCCAGCGCGAGCGCCCGTACTCGCGCCCGGTGCGCGGGTCGACGCCTGGCCAAGTGGCCACAGCTGTGCCGGCCAGCGCGAGCGCCGATGCCAGGTCGTCGAGAGCCTCGGCGGCGGCCTGCCCTCTGGTGGGCCAGTCCTCGTGCTCGGGCTCGGGCCCGAGGAGCAGGGGGTCGCCACCGATTGCCCCGGGGAACTGCTCGTCGGCCAGTCCGGTGAGACAGACGGCATCGAAGACCAGCCCGCGGGCCTCGGCCGGCGAGCCGACGAACACCCCCGAACCGATCGGTCCACCGAGTCCGGCCAGGTCGAGCTCGGGCGCGGTCTCGGCGTCCGCCTCCGATCCCGGCTTGGCCAGCCCGCCGTCGTCGCGCAGTGCCCGCAAGGTGAGCTCATCGGCGACTGCGTGACCGAAGGCGGCGAGGTCGGTGCTTTCGGCCACGGCGTCCAGCCCGCCCAGGTCTCTCAGCAGCTCCCGGACCAGGCCGGCCGCGATCAGCTCGGTCCTCGGCCAGTCCTCGGTACGGTCGTCGGGACAGAGGTACCGGTCGAGGATGCCGGTTCCCCATCGGGCCCACTCGGACCAGAACGACGCGTTCGGGGTCAGGTCGTCGGCCAGGCGGTCGACGAACTCGGCGAGCGACCGGGCCAGGCCGGCCTCCCGTGGCGAATGGGCGGCGTACGGCTCATCCCTGCGCCCCAGAACGGAGAACCGCCCCAGGCGCGAGCGCCACTGCGCCAGCCCCTCGACCACCCCGGCCCGGGCCGAGATCTCGTCCCAGTCGCCGATTGGCGCTGGCAGGCCGTCGGCGGTCGTCACCGGTGCCGACCGGAGCCAGTTCATGACCGCCTCGCGGCGCCATCCGCCGTCGGCCAGGGCAAGGGCGCCGAGCAGCATCCGGCCGGTCGCGCTCTGCGCCAGGGTCGTGGAGGCCCGCCCGGCGGTCGGAACCCCGGCCGCCGCCAGCTGCTGGTGCACGATCCGGCGATAGCGGTCCGACGGGGGGTGGAGAATCGCCTGACGCCACAACGGCACGCCGGACTCTGCGGCCGAGAGCACCCGGCGCAACGCGGCCCGCACCTCTTCGTCGGCATCGGCACACCGGAGCGCGATCGCGATCTGCCCTGATTCGTTCTCGTCGGCACTGACGGTCGCCAGCAGCCGGTCCCGCCCGGCCAGCCGATCGAGCACCGCGCGGTCCTTGGCTCGGCCTCGGCTCGGGAACCACTGCACGAACACGCCGGCGACCCGCTCGGCACCGAGCGCGGCCAGGTCGTAGAGCGCGCCGGCGGGGGTGAAGCCATGCTCGGCCAGATGCGTCCCGAGCGCCCCGAGCGTCTCCACGAGCGCCTGAGCCCGCCCGCCCCGCCTGGCGAGCTCGTCGAGCAGCGTCTCCTCCGAGCGCCAGAGGTCGGAGAACAGTGCGACGAGCTCAGTACGGGCCACCGGAGAGCGGGCGAACGAAGAAAACGGAGTGGGCCGGGCGACGAGAACCTGTCGGAGGGCCTCGTTCACCATGCGCGGCGTCGGCAGCCGCACCGCCGGCCCAGCCAGTCGGGCCAGGTCTGCCAATGCCTCGGTCCAGGTACGGAACGAGACGTTGCACACCCCTCGCCGGAGCCCGACCTCCCGGCGGAGCTGCACCCGGGCGTAGGGGGAGGGGACGATCACGGTGACCGGCGCGAAGGGGTCGTCGCGCTGGCCGAGCTCGATCGCCTCGCCGAGCTCTTGCAATTTCAACGAACTTCTTACATTTGGCATCGATCCACCCCGAACGACGCTACAGAGGGCCTGTGACCTGCACCGGGGCCGTTTTCAGCGGGCTCTGGACTCGCTGGATCTCCCAGGGAAATCTCAGGTGGATCCGTCATCATGATGTTGCGATTTGATTGCGAAGGGCGCGAGACCGCCTGGTGGTCAAGGCCGGCTCGGGAGGCAGCCACGAAAAGGAGCGTGCATCCACGATGAGAGTCCTGGTTCTCGGCGCAGACGGGTACTTGGGTTGGCCCACGGCCCTCTATTTCTCCCATCAGGGCCACGAGGTTGGGGCGGTCGACAACTTTGTTCGCCGGCAGTACGACGCCGAGCTGGGGATCTCGAGCCTCGTCCCGATCAGCCAGCTGCAGCGCCGGATCAAGGTCTGGGAAGACATCTCGGGGCTCCCCATTGACCTCTTCGTGGGGGATCTCGACGACGCGTCATTCGTGTACGACACGCTCCGAACATTCCGCCCTGACGCCATCGTCCATTTCGCCGAGCAGCGCTCTGCTCCCTACTCGATGATTGACCGCGCCCATGCGGTCTACACCCAGGTGAACAACGTCGTGGGCAACCTGAACTTGCTCTACGCGATGGCCGAGATCGACCCCGCGATACACCTGGTCAAGCTGGGGACCATGGGTGAGTACGGAACCCCCAACATCGACATCGAGGAGGGGTTCATCGAGATCACCCACCGGGGCCGGACCGACATCCTGCCGTACCCCAAGCAGCCCGGGTCCTACTACCACCTGTCGAAGGTCCACGACAGCCACAACATCATGTTCGCCTGCCGGATCTGGGGCCTCCGGTCGACCGACCTCAACCAGGGGATCGTCTACGGCCAGGAGACCGGCGAGACGGTGCTGCACCCCGAGCTCGCCACCCGCTTCGACTACGACGGCGTGTTCGGCACCGTGCTGAACCGGTTCGTCGTCCAGGCGGTCGCCGGCCACCCGCTCACGGTCTACGGCGCCGGCGGGCAGACCCGGGGCATGCTCAACATCCGCGACACGCTGGCCTGCGTCGAGCTGGCGGTTCTCAACCCTCCCAGCGAGGGCGAGTACCGGGTGTTCAATCAGTTCACCGAGTCCTTCTCGATCATGGAGCTGGCCGACAAAGTGGTGGAGGCCTCAGGTGGGAAGGCCGAGATCGCGACCATCCCGAACCCCCGCGTCGAGCGGGAGGACCACTACTACCGGGCCGCGCACACCAAGCTCTTGGACCTCGGTCTGGTTCCACACCTGCTCGACCGGCCGACGGTCGCCGGGATGCTGGCCACGGCCGAGCGCAACCGGAACCGGATCGATCCCGACACCATCGCTCCCCGCGCCGACTGGCGGGAGGCGTCGGGCCGGGCCGAGAAGGCGGAGTCTCTCAGCGCCTAGGGGGTCCCTCGGGCCCGGGACTTCGGTGCGTGTCCCGCCAGGACCCAGAGGGTGGAGGTGGCCGGCGCCTCACCGGCGGTAGCGTCGCGGCCCAATGGCGAGGGCGCGCCGCGATCTCACCTGGTTTGCGATCGTGGCGGCCGTGGTGGCCGTGGCCCTGTTCCTCCTCGTGGGCGGCCTGATCTTTGCCGGCAGGGCCTCCGGTCCGTACCACCAGGCCATCGACCGGTCCTTCGGTGCCGAGGCCCGGCTGCTGGCCGACCAGTCCAACTCGGTTGGCGCGCAGATGCGCGCGCTGGTGACCCACATGGCGAGCGACGACCGGGTGACATTGGCCGACGGCCTCGACTCGCTCTCCCAGGGCTCCAAGTCGGTCGCCTCGGCGACCTCCCTTCTCGGCTCATCCCCGCCGGAAGGACAAGCCGGGACCGACTACATGGACGCCATGACGGAGCGGGCGGTCGCGGTCTCTCGCCTGCGGGGCGCGATCGATGGCCTCCTCCAGCTCACCCCCGAAGACAGCCCCGTCTCGCCATTCCCGCCACCGCCGCTCAGCACAGCCGAGGCGGTCACCAAGCTCGTCGGGGTCGGCCAGCTCCTCACCCGCGCCGACCTCGACTACCGCCGGGCGAGGCACGAGTTCTCCTCTGTGCCCGGCGGCTTCCAGCTGCCGGCCTCGGTATGGGTGCCCAAGGGGGTTCTCTGGAACACCGCCGCCGTGCGAACGAGGGTCGATCAGCTCACCTCGTCGCAAGCGCTGGTCGCGATGCAGGACGTCCATCTGGTGGCGGTGGATCTGAACCCACCGGTGCTCCCGCCCGCTCCCGCGGTCCAGGGCCAACCCCAGGCTCCACCGCTCGGTGCCGGCATCTCGGAGGTGCCACCCACGTGCACACTCGCGATCACCGCGGTCGTGCGCAACGACGGGACGATTGTTGCCGCCAAGGTCCCGGTCGAGGCGGCCGTCCAGAACATCGCCGGCGGCCCGGTCTTCCCGGTGAAGAAGGAGGTCACGTTGGCCCCGGCGGGGAGCATCGCGATCACGCTGCCCGACCTTCCGGTGTCCCCCGGGATCACCTATCACCTGGTGGTCACCGTCGTCCCGCCGGCCGGCCAGTCCCGCCCGAACGGCGGGCAGGGAGCCACGGTCGAGGTTGCTCCCTACGTCTCGAAGAGCGGGTCCTCCCGCTGTGCTCGGGTGCGGACCACCGCGCCGTAGGATCCGAGGAGGACACGAGGTCCAGGGAGGGAATCAGTGCCCGAAACGATCACGATCACTGACAACCGAACCGGGAACTCCCTGGAGGTCCCGATCATCCACGGCGGGGTTTCGGCGACCGAATGGTCGAAGCTCCTACCCGGCGTCTGGTTCTTCGACCCGGGGTTCATGGCCACTGCTGCTTGCGAGAGCTCGATCACCTACATCGACGGTGATGCCGGGATCCTCCGTTATCGGGGGTACCCGATCGAGCAGCTGGCCGAGCAGTCGACCTTCCTCGAGGTCGCCTACCTGCTCCTGCACGGCGAGCTCCCGAGCGCGGTGCAGTACGAGGACTGGAAGCGGGACATCACGTACCACACCTTCATCCACGAGAACGTGCGCAAGCGGTTCCTGGAGGGCTTCCACTACGACGCTCATCCGATGGGCATGCTCGTATCGGCGATCGCGGCCCTGTCCACCTTCTACCTCGACGCCAAGAGCATCTTCGACCCCGAATCCCGCAAGAAGCAGATTGTCCGGCTGATCGCCAAGATGCCGACGCTGGCCGCCGCCGCGCACCGCTTCAGCGTCGGGCAGCCATTCATCTATCCCGACAACACGCTCGACTTCACCTCCAACTTCCTCTCGATGATGTGGAAGGTGGCCGAGCCCCGCTTCGAGGCCGACCCCGTGCTCGCCCATGCCCTCGACACGCTGTTCATCCTCCATGCCGATCACGAGCAGAACTGCTCGACCACGGCCATGCGAGTAGTCGGGTCCTCGCACGCCGACCCCTACTCGGCCACCGCCGCCGCCGCAGCCGCCCTCTACGGGCCACGGCATGGCGGGGCCTGCGAGCAGGTGATCAGAATGCTCATGGACGTCGGGAGCATCGACAATGTTCCCGGCTTCATCGAGGAGATCAAGGGCGGATCCGACCGAATGTGGGGGTTCGGTCACCGCGTCTACAAGAGCTACGACCCGCGGGCCAAGATCATCAAGGCCACTGCCGACGCCGTGTTCGAGGTCACGGGCCGCAACCCGCTGCTCGACATCGCGCTCAAGCTCGAGGAGATCGCGCTCAACGACGAGTACTTCTTGTCCCGGCGGCTCTACCCGAACGTGGACTTCTACAGCGGCCTCATCTACCAGGCGATGGGCTTCCCACTCGAGATGTTCCCCGTACTCTTCGCCATCCCGCGCACCGTGGGCTGGCTCGCGCACTGGCAGGAGATGCTCGACCAGGACTCCAAGATCGCCCGACCCCGCCAGCTCTACATCGGCTCCGAGTCCCGCGACTTCGTGCCGATGAGCCGGCGCTAAGGAGCGTCCTCTTCGGGAACCGTTCGAACCGGCGCACCGAGGAAGCGCACCAGGCCCTCCTGGGCCACCGAGGCGACCAGCGCTCCGCCCCGCACGAAGAAGAACCCCCGCGCCAGCCCGCGGGCATTGATCGCGACCGGTGAGTCGGTGTCATAGAGGAGCCACTCGTCGGCCCGGAACCGGCGATGGAACCACATGGAGTGGTCCAGGCTCGCTCCCATGAAGTCGCTCTCCGTCCAGTGGACCTCGTGGGGCCGGAGGATGGTGTCATAGAGGGACAGATCCGAGGCGTAAACGGCGACGCAGGCATGGAGGAGGGGCTCGTCGCCAAGACGCCCGTCGGCGCGCAGCCACAGGCGCTGGCGGGGGTCGGAGTCTTGTCCCCGGACGGCCCAGGGAATCGAGCCGATGTAGCGCTGGTCGATCGGGTGCGGCCGGTAGTACCAGGTGTTCAGCTCGTCCTTCCAACGCTCCAGGCGCTCGGGCAGGGTGAGCAGGGTTTCGGGATCCGGAACCTCGGGCATCGGCAGCTGGTGTACCGGGCCGCTTTCGAGCACGTGGAAGGAAGCCGAGAGGTGGAAGATGGCCTCGCCGTGCTGGACGGCGACCACCCGGCGGGTCGTGAACGACCGGCCGTCCCGAATTCGGTCCACGAGGTAGAGGATGGGTACCGCCGGATCACCGGGCCGCAGAAAGTAGGCGTGGAGGGAGTGGACCTCACCGACCCCGACGGTCCTTCCCGCTGCCATGAGGGCCTGGGCCGCGACCTGGCCGCCGAAGACCCGCTGCCGCTCCTCGCCGGGCTGGATCCCTCGGAAGATGTTGACTTCGATGGCCTCGAGGTCGAGGAGCTGGATCAGCTGGTCGAGGGCTTCGCTCATTCGGGACATGTTGGCAGCCTGAAGACCGGGATCGTGCGGCCCTGCTGCCGGTCAGGTGGAGGAATTTCCCGAGTCGGCCAGCCCCGACGACCGGGTCACGCCTGGGCAGCTGGTTAGAGTGCAGGGAATGCCCGAACGGCTCGAGCGCCTTGTGCAGTGGCTGGGCACGAAGGAGGGCAAGACGCTCCTGCGCTACTCGATGGTCTCGGTGATCTCCACCGGGGTCTCGTTCACCGTCCTCTTCCTTGTCTATGGGGTCGGCCGGTTGTGGACCGAGGTGCCGAGCACCATCTTCGCCAACGTGGTCGCGACCTTCCCCTCCTATTGGCTCAACCGCAACTGGGCGTGGGGCAAGTCGGGACGGTCGCATCTGGTGCGTGAAGTCATTCCGTTCTGGGTGATGTCCGGGCTCGGGATCGCCTTTTCCATCGTCGGAGCAACGTTCGCCCGCCACGTCGGCGAAGGCCACTCCCACCTCGAGCGGACGATCCTCGTGTTGGCGGCCAACATCATCTCCTTCGGCATTTTCTGGGTGGCCAAGCTGATGGTGTTCAACCGTCTGTTCCACGTTCCTGGCCTGCGCGAGGAGATCGAGGAGCACCTCGAAGAGGAACCGGCAGCCGAGATCTCCGGCGATGTCGCTCCACGGTGATGCGGCCGAGCGCGTCTGCCCCGTCGACGCCACAGCGGCCGCCGAAGCCCGTTCCCGCCACGACCGGCTGACCAAGCCGCCGGGCGCCCTCGGCCGTCTGGAGGACCTCGGGGTCCAGCTGAGTGCCATCGCCCGGCGCTGCCCACCACCGATTCCCGAGCCAGCCACGGTCGTGGTGTTTGCCGGCGACCACGGCGTGCTCGACGAAGGGATCTCCCCGTGGCCCCAGACGGTCACCGCGCAGATGGTGGCCAACTTCGCCGCCGGGGGCGCGGCGGTCAACGTGCTCGCCGCCCGGGCCGGCGCCGACGTGGTGGTGGTGGACGTCGGTGTGGCCGAGGATCTTGAAGATCTCGGTGGCCTCCGGCGGGCGAAGCTCCGAGCGGGCACGGACAACCTGGCCGTCGGCCCGGCGATGAGCGAGGCCGAGGCCGAAGCCGCCATGGACATCGGCGCGTCCCTCGCCGCCGAGCTGTCCGGGGCTGGTGTCCGGTGCCTCCTCACCGGGGACATGGGGATCGGCAACACGACCCCGTCGGCCGCCCTCATCGCTGCCGTGTGCGGACGGCGAGCCGAGGAGGTCACCGGGCGGGGCACTGGGATCGACGACGCCCGAATGGCAAAGAAGGTCCAGGTCGTCGCGGCCGCGCTCGAGCGGGTCCGGCGCGAGGGTCGCATCCGGCCCCTCGAGCTGCTGTCCTCGATCGGCGGGCTGGAGATCGCCGCTCTGACCGGCTACATCGTCGGCGGTGCGGCGGCCGGGGTCCCGGTGATCCTCGACGGGGTCATCGCCCTGGCGGCGGCGGTCGTGGCTACGGCGCTTTCGCCCGAGTCGCTCGGCTACCTGCTGGCCGGGCACCGGTCGACCGAGCCGGGCGCCACCATCGCGCTCGAGCACCTCGGCCTCGAGCCGGTGCTCGATCTCGGGATGCGTCTCGGGGAGGGGACAGGCGCCTGCCTGGCCTTGCCGATCGTGCAGTCGGCTGCCCGAGTGCTTTCGGAGATGGCGACCTTCGACTCGGCCGGGGTGAGCGAAGGACCGGGCTGATCAGTCTCTGAAATTGTTGAACTGCAGGGGGATCCCGAAGTCGTGCTCCTTGCAGGCCGAGATCACCGCCTGGAGGTCGTCGCGCTTCTTCCCCGAGACCCGGAGTTGGGCACCTTGGGTCTGCGAGCTCACGCCCTTCAGCCCCAGGCCCTTGATGAACTTGTTGAGTTCGCGGGCGTGGTCACTCGAGATCCCCGCCCGGATGGTGATCCGCTGACGCGCGGTCCCGCGCGACGCCTCCTCGACCTTGGCCGGGTCCAGCGCCTTCAGGGACACCTGGCGCTTCACCATCTTCTCCTCGAGCACCTGGCGCAGCGCCCGAAGCCGGTCCTCAGTCGAGGACCGGAGCACGAGCTCGTGCTCGGAGAGCTCGATGTTCGAGTCGGTGTTCTTGAAGTCGAAGCGGGTGGCCGCCTCCCGGTTCGCCTGGTCCGTGGCGTTGCGGACCTCCTGCATGTCGACCTCGGAGACGATGTCGAACGTAGGCATCCACTCGATGGTACCGCCCGAATCCCTGTCGGTCGCCGTTGGCTAGCCTCGTACCGGGTCGGTGTCCGAGTGGCCAAAGGAAGCAGACTGTAAATCTGCCGGCGCAGCCTACGGGGGTTCGAATCCCTCCCGGCCCACCAGGTGCGGTTGACCCGAGCGGAACGCGGCGGTCAGTTTTTGCAGACATTTGCAAACGTCCTTGCACCGCCGTCCTCGTCTCATGGATCAGTGCTGCGGGATCATCCGTGTCTCGCCAAGGGCGGCGCCCGTCTCCGTAGATGTCGTGCGCGAGGCTCCGACTCAGGAGGAGCAGCCGAAGGCGTCCTTCATGGAGATGTGTCTTCTGGAGCCGCCTCGCTGCCAGCTCCATTGTCGAGCTCGTTCAGTCGCCGGCTCAGGTAGCCGCGCTCGACGTCGTTGTTCGTGAGCAGGAAGGCTCTTTGGTAGGCGAGCCGGGCGTCGGCTGTTCTGCCCAGGCGGCGCAGGAAGTCGGCTCTGGCCGCCGGCAGGTAACTGTAGGTAGCGAGGGTCGGTTCGGTGGCGAGGGAGTCGAGGGCGGCGAGACCATCTTCTGGGCCTTGGGCGAATCCGACGGCGACGGCTCTGTTGAGGGCAACGACCGGTGATGGCCAGATTTGGATCAGCAGGTCGTAGAGAGCGAGGATCTCTGACCAGTCGGTGGCTTCGAAGGTGGGTGCCTCCGCGTGCACGGCGGCAATGGCGGCCATGAGGCAATAGCGGCTGGATGGGCGTCGTCGCAGCGCCCGGCGGACCAGGGCGATCCCTTCGCTGATCGCAGAGTGGTCCCAGCCGCTCCGGTCCTGGTCGGCGAGTACCACCATGCGGCCATCCGCGTCGACACGGCTGGGGCGGCGGGCGTCGGTGAGAAGAATCAGCGCCATGAGTCCGGCGACGTCCGGGTCGTCGGGGAGGAGACGGACGAGCATGCGGATCAGGTCGATTGATCTCTCGACCAGGTCACGCCGGACGAGGTCAGCGCCATCAGGGGCGGTGTGTCCGGTGGTGAAGAGCAGGTGGACGACGTCAAGCACTGCCTCGACCCGCTCCGGCAGCTCAGCTGGCACGGGCACCTGGTAGGGAATGTGGGCGGCGGCGATCTTCTTCTTGGCGCGGGTTATGCGGGCGGCCATAGTCGGCTCCGATACCAGGAAAGCGCGGGCGACTTCGGCGGTGGTGAGCCCGCAAAGAAGCCGGAGGGTGAGGGCCACCCGGGCGTCCGGGTCGATGGCGGGGTGGCAGCAGGTGAAGATCAGCCGAAGGCGGTCGTCGGGTATCTCGGTGAGGTCGGCCTCGACGGTGGCCTCCACTGCGTCGGCTTCGGTGCTGCCTGGTTCGGCGAGCAGTGGCAGCCTGCTCTTTTGCGTTTGGCGGTGGCGCAAGAGGTCGAGCGCCCGATGACGGGCCACGGTGGTCAGCCACGCTCCTGGTGAGCGAGGGATAGTGCCGTTCGACCAGGCGGTCAGGGCTTTCGCATAGGCGTCTTGGACGCACTCTTCGGCCAGATCGATGTCGCCGGTGACTCGCAACGTGGCGGCAAGAACGAAGGCCCACTCGCGGCGATGGGCGTCGGCGACGGCCGCCTCTACCGACGCCCGGGCCGCCCGGGCCATCTCAGTCGAAGACGCGGATCGGGCGGACTTCGACCCCGCCGAAGGGAGCAGGAACGTCCTTGGCCATCCGCAACGCTTCGTCGAGATCGGCTGCCTCTATGAGGTAGTAGCCGCCGAGAGCTTCTTTGGTCTCAGCGAAGGCACCGTCGGTGACAGTGAAGCTGCCAGATCCCTCGGCGCGGATGGATGTTGCGCTGGCCGTCGGCTGCAGGGCGTTGCCTCCCCGTAGCGACTTGCTGTGCTTCTCACCGAACGCCTGATGGCCGGCCATGATCTTGTCGAACTGGTCAGGGTCAGCGTTCTCCCAACGACTTTCGTCTTCGTAGATCAACACGAGGTACTCGGGCATGTGCGGCTCCTCTCTGTTGGGCGCCTGTCGGCGCTTCCACCCTTACCGACGCACGCCGCCACGACGGATCGACATCTCAGGACGAATTTTTGCATCTGACGGTTGGAAACGCCCTCCGATTCGACCGGAACCGCCCGTGACCTGCTGACGTCCGAGACCGAAGGCTGTGGCGACCTGAATGCCCGTCTCTTCGGCGGACATCCGGCTGGGAGCGGCCGCCGGAATTCGACCGTTATCTACCTGCTGGCTCCTTCTGTGGCTTCGCTCCGAGCAGGTGTGCCCAGTCGAAGCGATTGCCGTTGTCGATCGAGGACCCCGATCTCTCGAACCGAGGCCCGCCCAGCCTCTTGTGCACCGTGTGTCCGCTTAGGCGACGCCTGGAACCCAAAGACGTAACCGCCCAGCCGTCACCATCGCCTCCTTCTCGGCGCACCTGTCGCTGATCGAAATCCGACCCCGACACCAATGGCAAGGAGGGCCCCCGGGTGCCGGCTGCCCAGTCCGGTCGGATTCTTCGGTTGGGCTGTCGATTCGGTATCGAACGGCACGTCGAGTCCAGGGTGACCAGTCCAGAACGGACGACCCCAACGACGTTGGAGGTGATCTGATGTCCCACAGCGCTTCTGTTTCCCCTCTGAGGAAGACACGCCCGGCGGTCACGCTGGTCCTGGCCTCACTCGGGGTGTTCATGACTGCCTTGGACACTCTGGTGGTGACCACGGCCCTTCCGGTGCTGCGGGTTGACCTGCACGCCGGTCTTAGCGGCCTGGAGTGGACGGTCAACGCCTACAACCTGTCCTTCGCCTGTCTGCTTCTCACCGGCGCCGCCCTCGGCGACCGGTTCGGGCGCAAGAGGATGTTCGTCTTGGGGCTCACACTGTTCAGTGTCGCCTCCGCCTTGTCGGCGACCTCGGGGACGGTAGGGATGCTGGTCTTCGCCCGGGTACTTCAAGGCGGCGGCGCGGCGATTGTGATGCCGCTGTCGTTGACTCTGATCACCGAAGCATTTTCGGCCGAGAAGCGGGCGACGGCCATCGGCATTTGGGGCGGGATCGTTGGGTTCGCGGTGGCTGCCGGCCCGCTCGTCGGCGGCGCGGTGGTGGCCGGGCTCAGCTGGCACTGGATGTTCTGGCTCAATGTGCCCGTGGGAGCGGTCGTGGTCCCGCTGGCCCTGCACCACCTGGAAGAGAGCTTCGGGCCCAACTCCCATCTCGATTTGCCTGGGGTCGGCCTTGCCGGGGTGGGGGCGCTGGGCCTGACGTGGGGCTTCGTGCGAGCCGGCACCACCGGCTGGACCAGCAGCGAAGTCATCAGTGCCCTGGCCATCGGGGCGGTCGGCGTGGCGCTGTTCGCGGCCTGGGAGCGTCGGGCCGAAACCCCCCTGTTGCCCCTCGCGCTTTTCCGCCTTCGGACCTTCACCGCTGCCAACGCGGTCAGCTTCTTCATGTACGCCGGCCTCTTCGGAGCCCTGTTCTTGATGTCCCAGCTCCTGCAAACCGCCCTCGGCTACAGCCCCCTGGAAGCCGGTCTTCGCCTGCTGCCCTGGACGGCACCCCCGGTCGTCATCGCCCCCCTAGCGGGAGCTTTGGCCGCCCGGTACGGCAACCGCCCGTTCATGGTGCTCGGTCTGGCCCTCCAAGCCAGCGGCTTGGCTTGGACCGCCGCCATCGCCACAACCCACATCACCTACCTCGACCTGGGCCTGGCCTTCACCGTGGCCGGGGTCGGTACCTCGTTCTGCTTTCCCACCGTGGCCGCCGCCGTCATGGGTTCAGTGCCCTTGGCACAGGCCGGCGTCGCATCGGGCGCCAACAGCGCCCTACGAGAACTCGGCGGGGTGTTCGGGGTTGCCGTGCTCGCCTCAGTCTTCGCTCGCCCCGGCATGTACACGTCCTCCGCGACGTTCGTGCACGGCTTCAAAGCCGCCATCTGGGTGGGCGTCGCCTTCTCCGCGGTAGGCGCAGCAGCCGCGGCCGTCACCACTGGACGGCGACAGACCACCCCCGGCGCAGTTCCTGGCCTCAAGCGTGAAGCTGTCCTGTCCGCCATCGGCTAGT
>JBEDUR010000210.1:0-28859 GCA_040414865.1 Acidimicrobiales bacterium | reverse complement strand
CGGTACTGAGCAGCTGTCGGTCGCGGTGGTGGGGGCCGGGGGTGGCCGGTTGCTCCTCCGCGGCTGAGGAAGGTTCGCTCCCGATGAGGCGGGGCTGGCTCACGGCTTCGGGCTGTACCCGCGGCGCGTTCCTGGTTGGCCTGGTAGCCGCCCTGCTGGGTACGGGGGCCACCGCCAGCTCGGCCACGACCCACGGGCACCGCCCCCAGCGGGCAGGCGCCGCGGCGGTGGAGGCCGGGCTGTCTCCTTGGAGCCTCACCGCGCCGATCAGTCGCGAGGTCGTCGAGCCGGACGGATCGGGCCTGGTGGTGCTCGGCGGTCTGACCGCCGCCGGCGACTCAGCCAACGGCGTCTTCAGCCTGAATCCTCTCAGCGGCGCAGTGAACCGGGTTGGCACCCTGCCGGCGGGCGTCCACGATGCCGCCGGCGCGGTGATCGGCGGTCGGGACGTGGTTCTCGGCGGGGGATCGCCGGCCACGGTGGCCACGATCGACGGGTTCTCGGCGCCGGCCCGGCCGACGACCGCCCCGGCCGGGACGGTGATCGGGAGTCTGCCCGCCCCGCGTTCGGACTCAGCCACCGCCACCATCGGGCGGACGACTTATGTGGTCGGCGGCTACGACGGGACGGCCCCCGATTCGGCGGTGCTCGCCACCACCGACGGGCACACCTTCTCCACCGTCGCCCAGCTCAAGGTGTCGGTCCGCTACCCGGCGGTCGCGGCAATCGGGCGCAAGGTCTACGTGTTCGGCGGCCAGGCCGTGGGGGGCGCGGGCAAGCCCACGGACCTGATTCAGATGGTGGACACCGCCACGAGCTCAGCGAGCGTCGTTGGGCGGCTGCCCGAACCCCTCCAAGGTGCGGTGGCGGTGCGTCTCGGCGACACGATCTACGTGGCCGGTGGTTCGACCACCAAAGCCCAGAAGGAGACGCCCGGGCTCGGGGTCGTCATGACCGCGACGCCAAGCGGTGGGTTGTCCACGGTCTCGACGATCTGGGCGTTCGACCCGGCGCACAACAAGTTGCTCGTCGCCGGCCGCCTTCAGGAGCCGGTGTCCAACGCCGGCGTCGCAGTGCTCGGCTCGAGGGCGTGGATCGTGGGGGGAGAGCTGGCCGGGTCACCGGTGACCGCCGTGCAGATGGTGGAGCCGAATGTCACCTTCGGGACCGCCGGATCGGCCGGAGCCGGTTCTCCTTACTTCGGCGGCAAGCTCCTGGTGGCCGACCGGGGAAACAACCGACTGCTCCTCCTCGACCCATCGATGCGTGCTGCCTGGACCTACCCGTCGGCGACGTCTCCCCACAACCCCGAGGGCTTCTTCTTTCCCGACGACGCCTTCTTCATCGACCACGGCCGGGCGATCATCACCAACCAGGAGGAGAACGAAACCATCGAGGAGATCGCTTATCCCTCGGGCCGGCTCCTTTGGTCCTACGGCCACCCGCGCCAGGCGGGCTCGGACGCCGGGTACCTGCATGAGCCGGACGACGCCTACCTGCTGAAGAACGGACAGATCACGGTGGCCGACGCTCAGAACTGCCGGGTGCTCGTGATCAATCACGACGGCACTGTGGCCAACCAGATCGGGACCACCGGGTCCTGCGTGCACAACCCGCCCAAGTCCATGGGCTCACCCAACGGGGACACCCCGCTGGCCGACGGGAACCTGCTCGTGTCCGAGATCAACGGTTCCTGGGTGAGCGAGTACACGCCCAGCGGGCAGCTGGTCTGGACGGTCCACCTGCCGATCTCGTACCCTTCGGACCCCCAGCAGCTCGGCCGGGACTCCTACCTGCTCGCCGACTTCGCCACCCCGGGCCAGGTGCTGGCGTTCACCCGGGGGGGCCAGATCACCTGGCGATACGACGTGACCTCGGGTCCCGGCGAGCTCGACCACCCTTCGCTGGCCGAACGGCTGCCGAACGGGGTGATCATGCTCAACGACGACCACAACCACCGGATGGTGGCCATCGACCCGCAGACCTCGGCCCTGGTGTGGCAGTACGGGGTCACCGGCAAGGCTGGGACCGCGCCCGGCCTGCTCAACACGCCCGACGGCTTCGACCTCGTGCTGCCCAACGGCACGACGCCGACCCATTCGGCCACCGGCTAGGGCGCGAGGCCGGGATGGAGGTGGCTCAGTCGCCGACGGTGACCAGCGTCCCGAGAGGCGTGAGCGGATAGACGACCTGGGCGTTGGCGGGGGTCATCTCCACGCAGCCGAGGCTCTGGGGGTAGCCGTAGCCGGGACGGTCGAAGCCATGCAGGGCGTCACCCCCGTTGAAGTAGCTCACCCAGGGCACCCCGGGATCGCTGTAGTGGCTGCCATCTGGATTGGTTCCCGACATGGTGGTGGTGAGGTAGCGGGCGTAGACCGGGAACGTGCCCTGATCGGTCGGCTCCGCGGCGATCCCGGTGTTCGCCAGGGTCTTGTAAGCGAGCGAGCCGTTCGAGAACACGGTCACCGTCTCCGGTTCAGTCTCCGAGACGTAGACGTAATTCCACGGGTTGGGGTCGGCGCGCCCGTTGGCCGCGTCGGCCAAGAGGTCACTCCAAACCTGGGGGCCGGCGATGCCGTCGGCGCTCAGTCCGTGCTGGTCCTCGAACTCCATGACGGCGCCGGTGGTGATGACGTTGGTCTGGCCGGCGTTCCAGAGCGCGGTGAGCGACGCCGGCTGGTTGGGCCAACGCCACGCGAAGGTCCCCTGCTGGATGTCGGCCTCCTGGGTCAATGACGTGATCGAGGTTGTGGGCGTGAAGGAGACGGGCAGGTAGCCGAGCTCGGCCAGGAGCTGCTGGAGCCGGAGCGTCGATCCTGGGGCCACGCTGAACGGCACCGTCCTCGACTTCCCCAGGTGGACCCGCTGGGCGCTCACCATGCCGGTGCTCCCACCGGGGACCACGACCGACTCGGTGGCGCCGGGAGTGAGCGGCGCCGAGGGGACGAATTCGATCTCGGCAGGGGACACTCGCAGCCAGCTGCCCGGTACCGGCGGCGAGAGCGTCGGCATGGGGCTCGTTGGGGCGAGGGGGGAGGAGAACGACACCGTGATGGTGGTGTCCGAAGGGATCACCTTGGCGCTCGCGCTCGGGGTGGTCGCGCGGACCTCGAACGGAAGAGTCTTGACCGTTGCGGCACGCGCGGTCGTGGGCTGGCTGTGGGTGACCCACACCGCGGCGGTGGTGCCACCGCCGACGAGAATCAGGGCGGCCGAGACGGCCAACACGACCGGCCATCGATGCGTCGATGACCTCCAGTGGGCCAGGTGGCGCATTGCCCCGGTAATGGTAATCGCCCAAATCCTGGTCCTGACCAGCATCCCCTGTTCCGGCTTCGAGCCGGCGGCCCACCAGGAATCTCGACGTTCGGTATCCGAACTCGCTCAGCCTGCAGCGGTCCGGACCGCTGCCTCGACGGCCTGCAGTTGGCCGGGGTCGGTGACCTTCTCGCCGGCGGCGGTGCGAACGTAGAAGGCATCGACGACCTCGCTGCCGATCGTCGAGACCCTGGCCGACACGACGTCGAGGTCGCAGTCGAAGAGCGCCCGGGTGACCCGGTGGAGCAGGCCGATCTCGTCGGGGGCACGAAGCTCCACGACTGTCGAAGACGCCGACGCGTCGTTGTCGGCCACAACCTGCGGGGTGATGGTCCGGGCCGAACGCGCTCGGCGCTCGCCCGCGTAGGCGGCCGCCCGGGCGGCCAGCTTGGCCCCGAGCTCGAGGCGGTCGGCCAGCACGGCCTCGAGATCCTCGCGCAGCCGGACGGAGTCCGGCCAGGAGCCCCGCGGGACCTCGACGGTGAAGACCTCCACGGCCACACCCTGGTCCAGCGAGGCGTCGGCGCTGCGCACGTCCAGTCCGTGGATGGCCAGCACGCCGGCGACCGAGGCGAGCAGCCCCGGACGGTCAACCGCCGCCACCGTGACCCGTGGGGGATCGAGAACCACCGAGGACCCACCCCCGGCGCGGACCTCGTGCATTAACCGACGGTGTTCCTCGTTGACCCACCCGGAACCCCTCGGGAGTGGCCGGCCCTCGAGGAAGGCGGCCGTCCGGTGCACCAAGTCGGCCACGAGCCCGGCCTTCCATGGCCCCCACGCCGATGGGCCGGTGGCGAGCCCATCGGCCTCGGCCAGCGCGCCGAGGAGCGCCAGGGTGCGCCGGTCGCCCACCGACTGGGCGACCTTCTCGATGGTGACGGGGTCGTCCAGGTCCCGGCGGGTCGCGGCGTCGGGCAGCAACAGGTGGTGCCGGACCATCGCCACAAGGGTGTCCACGTCGGTCTCCCCGAAGCCCATGCGAGGGGCGATCCGTCCGACCAACTCGACGCCGACGGTGGTGTGATCGCCTGCCGATCCCTTGCCGATGTCGTGTAGCAGAGCCCCGACGACGAGGAGGTCGGGTCGATCGACCTGTTCGGCGAGGGCTGCCGCGCCGGTCGCCGCCTCGAGCAGGTGCCGGTCGACGGTGAAGCGGTGGTAGGCGTTGCGCTGGGGCCGGGAACGGACCGGCGACCATTCGGGCAGGAGCCTCGAGAGCAGGTCCTCCTGGTCGAGGGACTCCAGCGCTCCAATGGCGGGCCGGCCAGTGATCAGCACCCGGACCACGGCCTCCCTCGTCTCGGGCGGCCACGGATCGGGGGCCGGCGGCATGCGGTCGGCCAGGCGGCGAAGGGCCGACTTGGCGATGAGCAGGTCTCTTTCGGCCGCCACCGAGGCGAGTCGCAGGGGGAGTGACGAATCGCCGGCAATGTCGGCATCGTCCGACAGGGCGACTTCGTTGCCGACCACAACCACTCCTGGCTCGACCTCGACCGGCTCGGGGGTGTCGGGCGGGCGTCGGCGGCGGCGGCCGACGCGCTCTCGAGTCGGCTGCCACGACGACTGGCGGCGCCAGAGGTCCTCGGTCGCCCAAGCGATGGTCCGGCCGGCCCTCGCCACTGCGGCCATCAGATCGTCGGCGTCCCGATAAGAGAGGAGTGCGGCGACCCGGTCCTGCTCCTGGAGCACCAACCGGTCGAGTGCCCGCGCAGCCAGGCGGTGCAGCTCGACACGGATCCGGGTCAGGGTCTCGACCGCCGAGGTCACCGCCTCGAGGTCGACGTGGTCGCCGAGCTTGGGGGCGTAGATGCTGATCCCGCGCAGCACGCTGGCGTCGCGTAACCCTCCGTGGGCCTCCTTCAGGTCGGGCTCGAGCAGGAAGGCGAGCTCGCCCTGGGTCCGGTGACGCTGGCGCATCTGGTCGGCCAAGGTGGGGAGCCACCGTGAGGCGAGCTTCGAGCGCCACAACGAGACGACCTCGCCGAGCAGCGGTTCGGCCACCCGTGGATCGCCCCACACCAGGCGGGCGTCGAGGAGCCCGAGCGCCACCCGGAGGTCGCTTTCGGCCGCGGCGAGCACCTCGGCCGGTCGGCGGACGCTGTGGTCGAGATGCACCCCCTCGTCCCACACCGGGTACCAGATGGCGTCGGCCACCGACCGGACGTCGCGGTGTCCGTGGTGGAGGAGCACCACATCGAGGTCGCTGTAGGGGCAAAGCTCCCGGCGGGCGTATCCACCGACCGCCAGCAGGGCCAAGGTGCGGGAATGGCCATCGACCGCCCGGTCGGCCAAGGCCGACAACCATTCGTCGGCGGCCTCAGCGTAAGCTCGGCAGAAGGCCATCCCGCCCAGTTGGGGACGCTCGACCAGGAGTTGGCGCCGTTCCCTGAGGGAGGCCTCGGCCATGGCCGGAACGTACCAGCGACCAAAGAGGAGCAGGACATGTCGAACAAGCCGGTGAGGGCCAAGAGCTCGGGGCTTCGGGTACTGGACGGCGCGCTCGTGGTGGCCGGGGGCGTGATCGGTATCGTCATCGCGTTCTGGGCGCTCCACTTCGTCGCTGGAATTTTCTGGGAGCTGGTGAAGGTCGCGGTCCTCGTGGGCGTCGTCGGTGGGCTGGGCTGGGTCCTCGGTCGGCGTCGGCGCCGCTACTGAGCCGGCTCGCATCCGGTCATACCGAACCGGAACCGCCCGCTCGCTGTGGTTGCGGCGGGCCCTGCAGCTCGACCGGTCTGTCGATCGTGCCCCGTCGGCGGCCTGCGATGAGGTCCGACCCCTAGCTGATCAGCGCACCTCGAACCACTCGTAGTGCAGGTGGGTCCCTTCAAGGGTTCCCTTGCCGATCGCTTGGATGGCGTTCAGCCAGCTGTAACGCGGATCTCCCGTTTCGAAGAGCGGGGCTACGAAGATCGGCCCACCACCGCCAACGTTGGTCCGGCCCCGATACTGGACGAGGATCAGCGCGCTGTCGTGGGTCTCGAACGTCGCCCGGACATCGAGCGTGGCCACCGATCCGGTTACGGCCACCCAGTCGGCGGATGCTCTTCCCTTCATCGTGCCCTGGATCCGGTCGCCGTGGATCGTGGCCTCCAGGACCTCGTAGATGACGCGAAGCCCGCCCGGCCCTTCGCCGACGACCATGGGCTCGTTCAGGGTCACCTCAAGGCTGCAAAGCGGAACCAGTTCGATGGCCATGGGGCGACGGTACTCCGGCAAGCTGCGAGAAGCCGAACCGTTGGCGTCGTCATCCGCCAAGTTGGTGCCGGTCGAGCGTCGCGTAGGCTGAGGCGGCTTGGGGTGTTTGGGCGTCCCAGTGGCGGCGTGGCCGAGTGGTTTAGGCAGGGGCCTGCAAAGCCCCGTACGGCGGTTCGATTCCGCCCGCCGCCTCTAGTTGTTCGTCCAGTTGGGGCGACCCTTTTCGCGACGGACGCTTCGGGACGGGTTCGCTCCATGCCACACCCATGCCACAACCCTGACGAACCTCGGCGGACTCCGATGAAGCATCTTGTGGCCGGGCGGAGCTGATCACGCTGTCTAGATAGTCGGCGATCTCTCTGCTCCGTTCCGCCGTGGCGTGCTGGTAGCGCAGCGCGGCCACATGCGACGAATGGCCGATGGTGGCCATGAGCTCTCGCAGCGTCACGTTCGGGTTCCTTGCGATCACCGTGGCGGCGTGGTGCCGCAGATCGTGGGGTCGCACGCCCTCGATGCCGACCACCGCGCAGGCAGCGGTCCACGCATGGGAGAGGTCCTGGCGCCGAAGCGGGAGCCCGGTTGGCCGGGTGAAGACGAACGCACCAATAAGCGGGCGCTACGAAGTCCCGCAGATGGCCCTCCAGGGCGTGCAGGACGAATGAGGGTAGAGCGATAAGTCCGGCGTCCGGCCTCGGACTTGGGTGTGTGAGGACGCGGCCGAGGCCCGTCAGCTCGTGCGCCTGGCGTTCAACAGTGACGGTGCGGTGGAGCGGGTCGATGTCCCTGCGCTGCAGGCCGAGAAGTTCGCCGCTCCGCATTCAGGCCAACCCACCGAGGAGCACGAGACACCGGAGCCGCGGCTCGATGGCGTCGGCAAGCTCCAACACGGTCGCGGTGTCGAGCATCGGACGCTCCCGGGCTTGTTCGATGCCTACGCCACGGATGGTGCACGGGTTCCGGCCGATCAGCCCGTCGGCGACGGCGGTGTTGAGGATCGCCCGGAGCAGGCGGTAGCCCTTCGCCGCTTGATCTTTCGAAGGCCCCGCTGTGTCGGCGTGCCAGAGCCGAACCCTCTCCGGTGTGATCTGTCGCAGCCTCGTGGCGCCGAAGGCCGGGTGGAGGTGGCGGCGGAGGAGGGCGCGGCAGCCCTGGGCGGTTGCCGGCGTCAGCGGACGTCCCTTGACGAGGCGGTGCCCGACCCACGCATCGGCATACTCGCCGAAGAGGCGCTCTCCACCTTTCGGGTCGGTCACCAGTCCGGCCAGCTCCTCACTCTCGACCTTCCGGCGGAACGACTTGGCGTCCTCGTGGGTACGAAAGGTCTTGGTGCGCTGGATGCCGTTGACGCGGTAGCGCATGTCGTATCGCAGTCCCTGAGGGGTATGCCGGGAACGAACGCTTGCCATCTGCAATGTCCTTCGGTGGAGCGGGTCTGGGGCCTCAGCCGAGAACGGTCGGCCTTCTTTCCCGATTGTCGACTTGGGTTGTCACGCAGCCGAGATGTCGTTGCACAAACGCTGCACGTAGTCCGTCAGCGCAACGTAGGGCATCCGGCGACTCGTGCCGATCTGGACGGACTCGAGCTCTCCCTTGCCGAGCAACTCGTAGACCTTCGTCCTGCAAATGGCCAGCATTGCCGCCGCCTGTTCCGGGGTCAGCAAGAGCTGGTTCGACGGACGGTCGGCCTTGCCACAGCCCGTTCGCTCTTCGATTGGCTGGTCCATCGCTCTCACCTCCACGATCGGAAAGGAATTTCCTTCCCTACTCATATAAAGCCGCTGAGCAAGGCCATTTCGGACAACATCCAGGTCAGAGCGGTGAGGGCAACAGGGACATGTCGAGACAACTGAGGATGTGAGCCGGTGTCGAGAGGAGTCTTCAGGAGGCGCGTGTTGCCGAGATCCCATCGAAATTCGGGTTCATTTGTGACAAACCTTCTTTACTGGAATCAAGCCGCCACGCCGTCGGCGGCGGCTCCGCCGCCGCCTCGAGCGGCGGATGGGGCGCTAGGTCACCGGTGCTCATGGAACGAGCCCTCGCCCGTACCGGCTGAGGGTCAGCCCGGGCATGACGAATTCAGGCTTCACCACTCAACCCCTGTGCAGATGCAGAACTCGTTGTGCTCGGGGTCAGACATCCTCACCCATTGGGTTTCACCGAAGTTCTGGACTCCCTCGTCAATACGGCGCGCGCCAAGGGCCACCAACCGTTCGATTTCGGGCCCGATGTCGTCAACAACGATATCGAGGTGCATTCGGTTCTTTCCGGCCTTCGGCTCGGGAACGCGTTGAAGGATCAGTGGTGATGCGTTGTCGTCCTCGGGTACGAGGACGGCCATCGTTTGATCGGCGTAATAATCGCGATAGCTGAGGGCCTCACGCCAGAATTTGGCCAGCTCCGTTGGCTCCGCGCAGTCGAGCACGAGATCCAGCTTTGCCTTATTTCCCATCGGCGACCCCTCACTGACTGGAACGTTCGGGCATCGTCCCTCGGGTCAGCATATGAACTCCCATAGCGTCGGACCCGATGACCGGCGAGTGGGCCGATCTCGAGTCACCGAGTCCTGCGGTCCAGGGCAGGCGGGACCGGAGACACCTAGCCTTTGACGCGGTCGGTGCTACCGATCGAAATGGCTCATGGCGGGCAGCGTGACGGTTCTGGCCTAAGGCGCCTGCTGATCTTTGAAGGAGGGCTGATGGCACCAATCGTCGCCAGTACTGAGGTTGCGCGACCGGCCGACGAGGCATTCGCCTATGTCATAGACCCGAGCACCATGTCCGAGTGGCAGCACGGAGTTGCTCGAGGACACCTGGATACGCCCACAACCACGGTGGGATCTCGCTGCACGACGGTTCGACGGATAGGCGGTCGGGAGCGCGAAGTGACCACCGAAATCACAGAGTTCGACCCGCCGCGCCGATGGGCGGATCGAGGTGTCGAAGGTCCTATCCGGGCGAAAGTTGAGGTCGCGGTCGAGCCTCTTTCCGACGGCCAACGATCGCGGATCACCATCGAGCTGGATTTCACCGGGCACGGGATCGGCAAGCTGCTCGTCCCACTCATCGTTCGTCGACAGGCGGCAAAAGAGATGCCCGAGAATATGAGAAGGCTCAAGGAACGACTCGAGACGAGGGGCTGAGGGACCATCGCGTTCGGCGGTCGAGACGCAGCGCGACAGCGAGCTGGAGGATGACGAGGAGCCCCGGTAGTGGCCCAGGGTTCTGGATCGTCCGTCATGGGCCTACGGCCGCACCCATAGATCTCGTGGGCGACGATCCGTTGGCACCGACGAGCAAATAGGTCGTCATCGTCCCCTTGCCCTTGACGGTTACCGCCGTGCGTGGTTCAAAGGCGTAATGCGACCGAGCCGCACGAGCGACCCGTTCGGTCACCTGAATGCGCCCGACGACACCGTGTGACTCCATACGACTCGCGGTGTTCACGGTGTCGCCCCAGACGTCGTAGCTGAACTTGTGGCGACCGATTACACCTGCGACGACAGGGCCGGTATCGATCCCAATGCGCAGCTGCAGCTGTGCGCCATTCGGCGTCTGAATACACGAGATCGCTTCGGACATCGCCATCGCCAAATCAATGACCGAGACGACGTGGTCGGTGCGGGGAGTGGGAAGGCCGCCCACGACCATGTAGGCGTCACCGATCGTCTTGATCTTCTCGAGTCCGGCGCACTGGGCGAGATCATCGAAGCTGACGAACACATCGTTGAGAAGTCGGACGAGCGTCTCCGCCCCGAGCTCCTCGGACAGCGGTGTGAATCCGACAATGTCCGCGAACAGGACGGTGACCTCGGGCTGGCTTTCTGCGATAGTCTCCGAACTGTCGCGTAGCTGATCCGCGATAGGTGCCGGCAGGATGTTCAGAAGCAGCCGCTCTGAACGTGCTTGTTCGGCGACAAGAAGCCGATGCTGTCGGTCCAACTCGGCTTGTGTGCGGTCGCGTTCGGTCACGAAGTACAACACGGCCATGAACGCGACGACCGCTGGTCCCGCGAGGTCAATGACGAACATCGTCGTCTGGACGGCCGCACCAATATGGGGTGCGGAGTTGGCCAGCGTGGATTCGAACGCCCCCGAGATGGCCAGTAGCGCCACGAAGGCGGCGAGCGTGATCGAGCTGCGTACGCCGAAGAGGTACGCGAGGACGGGTGTGATGCCGGCCCACACCGCGACGGCCGAACCGTTGACGAACCCTCCAAGACTCCACTGGAGAGCGAACGGCAGCAGGAGCATGAGTGCGAGCAGGATCGCTCGGATGGTGTCCAACCGCTTGGTCCGTGCGAATACAGCCAGGCTCGCCAGTACACACAGTTGGTAGGCGCCGGGTATGGCCGCCGAACGGGGGAGCCCGATCGCGAGGTAGATCCCCACCCAGGCGAATGCCATCAGAGCCAGCAGGCACGAGACAAGGGTGAACATGGCCTTTTCGAGCCGAACGTCCTCAGGATCGCCTGCGTCAACTCCAAGTGCGGCTAGCCGTTGGAGCCCCGCGGGTAGTCGATCAGTCCATGCCATGGGGTTCCGTCCTTAGACCTTGGTGGCTGTCCCTTCGAAGGTGTAGCCGAAGACCTTCGGCTCCCCCTCCATGTAGTACGTCTGGAGGCTGTCGAGCCGGAACCCGGCCTCTTCCACGAGCCCAGAGATGTTCCTGGTGACGTGGCAGCCTCCGGCGATGCGCTTCCAGGCCGGTTCGATCCGTGACTGCCACCGGGCGACATCTGCATCGGGGCCTCGACCGTGTTCGACGAAATGGAACGTGCCGCCCGGTTTGAGGACCCGACGGATCTCCACCAGTGCGGCGTCGACGTCGGGGATCGTGCACAACGTCCAGGTCGAAAGCGCGGCGTCGAACTCCTCCGACGGCAGGTCGAGCCGCTCGCCGGTCAGTCCTGCGAGCTCGACCTTGGTCGATGTCGCGTCGATCCGCGGCTTAGCGATGCGCATGCACAACGTGGAAGGCTCGACGGCTGCGATCCGCTGGACGCCATCGGGATAGTGGGGAGCGTTGAGGCCTGTCCCAAAGCCGACCTCGACGACCTCACCCGAGAGAGCCGAACACACTCGACTTCGCACCTCTCGCAGATCCTTGCGGTCCATGACCTTGTTCTGCACTCGAGGCAGAACATGATCCCTGTAGACGCCCACAGTCAATCCTCCTCAATCAGATGGCTAGCCTCGGTGTCGGTCTGCTGCATCTGCTTGACCTTCGATGTGAGTTGATCAACGTCCACTGGTGTCATGCGTGACCCTCCTTCACACAGGTGTTCTGATGGCAGGCACAGCCCGGCCTTCCCTCACTCAGAGATCGCTCATCTCATCGACCATGGCAGCCGCAACGGCCCCATCGGGTAGGGGAGCGTCGCGTCGGTGTGTCTCGTACATGCGCACCGCGACAACTAGCCCAGAGAAGCCGGTGAGGCCGGCCACGAACCAGATCGCCGCCACAATCCCCAATGCGTCAGCCACGACTCCCGCCACGAGCGCGCCGAGGGCGAAGCCGGCATCCCGCCACAGGCGGTAGACGCCCACGGATCGAGCGCGCCATACCGGATGGGCCACGTCCCCGATGGCGGCAAGCAACGTTGGGTACACCATCGCCGTGCCCGCTCCTAGAAGTACGGCGCCCAAGGCCCACGGCCAAAACCCGCGCTCGGCAGCGATGAACCCGATGGCCACCGCTTGCAGCCACATGCCACCTGCAATGAGCCATTTGCGCCCGATCCGATCGGAGAGCGCGCCCGTTCCCAGCTGACCCAGCCCCCATACGGCGGGGTAGAGCGCCACCAGGACGCCGATGCGCGCTACCGAGAGCCCAGCCCGGGCGAAGAAGATCGGGAAGATCCCCCAAGCCAGCCCGTCGTTCAGGTTGTTCACAAGTCCCGCTTGGCTGGCAGCGGACAGCGCTCGTTCCTTCACACTGGTAAGCCAGAACACCTCACGGGTCGAAAGGCCGGCATGCGCCTGGGGTGAGGCGTCGACGTGGCTCGCCGCCTCGAGTCGGGCATGGCTCTGGGTTTCGCGGACGAACAACGTCGACAGGCCCAACCCGAGGCCGACGACGGCCATCCCGAGGAAGAAAGGTTGGGGACGGAGCCCCGCATGCGCCGCGATGAAACCCGTCGCTAATGCGGCGAGCGCAAGCGCGCCATAGCCAGCCGCCTCGTTCAACCCCATGGCCAACCCGCGTCGCTGCGAACCCACCAGGTCGATCTTCATGATGACCGTGGTCGACCACGTCAGCCCCTGGTTGATGCCGAGCAGCACGTTGGCGAAGATGATCCAGCCCCAACTCGGCCCGTAGGCCAGAAGGAAGGGCACCGGGATGCCGATCAGCCATCCCGCCACCAAGACAGGCTTGCGGCCCACCCGGTCAGACACCGTCCCGGCGACGAAGTTTGTGGCTGCCTTCGTCGCCCCGAACGCCACGATGAACGTCAGCGCGGCCGTGAACGCGTGCAGATGGAAGACGCGCACGCCCAAGAGCGGGAGGACGGTACGCTCCTGTCCGAGGAAGGCACCGACGAGGGCATTGACGCCAACCAGCAAGGAGAACTGCGCCAGGTTCTCGCGCAACCCGAGGCGCGTCGCCGTTGCTGGTGCCTTCGTCATCAGTCCGTCTCGAGCGGATGACCAGAAGCGGCGGCCCAATCGTGAGGGCCTCCAAGAACGACGGACACGTCCGTGCGTCCGGTTGCCTCGAGGATGCTGGCCGCGCTCATGGCGCGCTCGCCGTGTCCGCACATGACCAGTAGAGACCCGTGTGGCAGCTCGGCCTGGGCGACCGAGCCGAGTTCAGCTTGCAGGGCGCCGGGGATGTGGCCCGCCGCGAACTCGGATGTTTGTCGAATGTCCACGATGGTCCCTGTCACCCCTGCGGCCGGGACTAGGCGAATACGGCGGTCCTCATAACCAGCGTCGTGCCACGCCGCCATCCCGCCCGCCAGCTCGCCGACAAGGGCCTCGTAACCGATCTTCAGCGACTGACGGACGACCTCTTCTCGGTCCTGGTCGCCATTCAGCACGAAGATGATCGGACGACCCTCTTCCACCAGCCACCCGAGCCACGTCGGGAACTGCTCGCGGAGTTCGATCGACAGCGAGCCGGGGATGTGACTCTCGCTGAAGGCAGCGATGGGCCGGACATCGACGAGCACAGCACCCTCTGCAAGCCGGCGCCGCACGGTGGCGGCGTCGAGGGAAGGCAGCGCCGGCGGCTCGGGACCGAAGACGGAGGGACCCAATCGGTTGACCTCCCGCAGACGGGTGAAGTACGGCGGATACGTGCCGAGACCGTCGAGCAAGAGCTTGACGAACACATCCTCGTCTGGCGCGGCAAGCAGCGCATTCGCCGCCTTCTCGGCCCCAATGGTTGTTGTCCGCTGGCCACCAGCCGGCGCCGAGCAGAAGGAGCCGGCGCCGTGAGTCGGGTATACGGGGAGATCATCGGGGAGCGACAGAATTCGTTCGTGCAGGGAACGCCACAGCGCACGTGCCAGGTGCTCCGTCTGATCGGAGGTGATCAGGTCGGTACGCGCCACGGAACCCACGAGAAGGGACCCACCCGAGAACAAGGCGACGGGCGTCCCACCGTCGAGCAAGAGATACGACAGGTGCTCGGGGGTGTGACCCGGTGTGGCCAGTGCGCGCAGGGTGAGGCCGCCGAGGTCCACTTCCTCTCCGTCGTCGAGACCTCGGTGGGGAAAATCCGAGTGCCCCGCGGCGGCGGCAAGGACCTGCGCGCCCTGGGCGGCGAGTTCGCGGCTTCCCGACACGAAGTCAGCGTGGAGGTGTGTCTCGGCGCTGTAAGCGATCCGCCCAATACGCGTTGATGCACTGAGGTACGGCACCGGGTCGCGCTCGGGGTCGATCACGAGCGTCCGTCCGTCCCCGAGATCAACGACATAGGACGAGTTGCCCAGCCCTTCGTCAACGACCGGAATGACGAGCTCGGATGTCCTCATTGGTGCTAGCTGCCGACGACGATGTTGTCGCCGAGGTAGGGGAGGACCACACGCTCGCTGACCACTGACCTCAGCAAATAGGCGTCACGGGTGGCGATCTCGCTTGAGGCCAGTTTGGTCACAGATCGCCTCCCAGCGCTCGACGCCCCGGTCATCTTCGCTCCTGGTCGTCCCGATTGTCAAGTACTCGTTTGAATACTTGACAATAGGGGACGCGGGGTGTGACGATCAGACCCATGGGCGAGCGAGCGGCGAAGGACGAGCTCTATGACGGGTTCGCCGAAGTGGCCAAGGCCCTCTCGAGCGGCCGCCGCGCTGAGATCATCGACGTGTTGGCCCAGGGTGAGCGCTCGGTCGACGAGATCGCGGACGAAATCGACCAGAGCGTGGCGAATACGTCACACCACCTTCGTTCGTTGGCTCGAGCAGGGATGGTCACGACGCGGCGCGAAGGCACCCGTATCAACTACGGCCTGTCGAGCGTACGGGTAGCGGAGCTCTGGTCGGCGATGCGCGACGTCGCGAGTGAGCACGTCGCAGGCTTGCAGCGGCTCGTCACCGCATATCTCGGCGACCGCGACGGCATCGAAGAGGTGGACCGCGACGAACTGGCAAGACGTTTGACGTCCGGGGAGCTGATCGTCCTCGATGTTCGGCCTCTCGCAGAATTCACCGCAGGCCACATCCCCGGCTCCCGATCGGTGCCTGTTGCCGAGCTTCGTCGACATCTCCGCGCCATCCCGAAGGATGTGGAGGTCGTCGCCTACTGCCGCGGCCCCTATTGCGCGTACGCAGACGATGCGGTCCGTGAGCTCACGAAGAAGGGATTCCGTGCTCGCCGCTTGGAGGATGGGTTTCCGGAATGGGAGCGAGCTGGTCTGCCGGTCGCTGCCGGAGCTGAGAGCTAGAGAGCTGGCCATGATTCGGCCTTCGAAAGACATCAATGTCTGACGATTTGGCGGCACCACCCGGCCTGGTGCCGTTGGCCGAGGGCCGCGAAGCCGACGTGTTTCTGCGCGACGACGGCGAAGTCGTGAAGGTTATGCGGAGCGTCGACCAAGAACCGCGGTGCAACGCGAGGCCGCCGCACTCTTGGCGCTCGCCGGAGCGGACCTCGCACCGGCATTCAGGGAGATCACGACGGTGGATGGCCGACGCTTCGTGTCCTCGCTCCGCCTTCGGCATCCCTTGACCGGTCTGGCAAACCTGGCTCATGTCACGGTGATGCCACATGACGGAAGAACTGGCCCGAACCGATCTGAACTCGGATGCTGTATGAGCTGGGCAGATGGTCTGTAATGGACCGCTACAAACCCCGGAAGAGCTCCTGCAAAGCCCCGTACGGCGGTTCGATTCCGCCCGCCGCCTCTAGGCGTTGGTTGCAATTCTCAGACCCTCTTCATTGCAGAATCCAACCCACGACGCGGCAACGATCCAAATTCAGGCCGAGCGAAGTTTTTTGCGGTCTTCGGGGGCCGGTGATTCGCATCACTCCTTGGGGGAATGTGGCGGCAAGGTTGCGCTGATGTGGGTGCGGTAGATCCCGTTCAGATCATTCCAACGCTCCTGCCGGCGTAGGCCTCTCCAGATCCGCGATCCCAGCTCCCGTGACATTCCGTACTCTCTCTCCACGTTCCTGACCCATGAGCTGACCATTTCGCTCATCTCCGTACTTGGCAGGTCGGAACCTGGAAGGACACCGTCAAGAAAGTCGCTGAGGCTGTCCCAGAACTCGTGCCAACCGCTGGCGAGTCCCGGTTTCCAAGGTGTTCCCGGACCGCCCGGAAGATCACCCCTCAAGTCGCCCTCGGTTTCGCTGTAGACACCGTCCGGTGAAAAGTGGTGCAAGAAGCGCAGGCAGGTACCTTCTGGAATCGTGGTCAGTTCGTATTGGAAATAGCCGTTACTGGTACCGAATCTCACGAGCTTGGGGGGCTCCAGTACCTCCACCACGCCCGCGAAGTCGTCATCGTGGAAGCGATATGCGCCTCCCGTTCGGAGGTCCCAGACCGTTGGGGTCAGGAACCACTGCGCTAGTTCGGCCGGATCTGTGATCGCGCGCCACACCCGATCGATCGGGTGCGCGTACGTACGGACGTACTCCATTGTGTAGCGATCGAGGAATCGTCCGAGGGCGGATTCGTCGGGAATGTTCTTCTCCCGAGGAAGGGTTCTCCGCATGTGGTCGGCGTAGATGCGGTTTAGCTCGGTCCATCGCTCCGACCTTCGCAGACCAATCCGGACGGTGGCACCCACCTCTTGTTCCAACTCTTTGCTCTGGATGGCCTCTTTGACCCAGTCAGCCACCAACAGGCTCATCTCGGTGGGAGGCAGGAGCGAATCAATAGGTCGGCCGTCCAAGTGTGCGCCGAGGGCGTCCCAGAGTTCGTGCCACCCGCTAACCGATCCAGGCCACGGAGTGCCGTCTCCCGGTGAACCGTCGCCACGGAAGGGGTACTCCCCATTAGGTGAGAAGTGCTCCACGAATCGCATCCGCGTTCCGCCTGGGACTTCGGTGAGCTCGTATTGAAAGTAGCCAGGGAAGGAGCCGGGCTTGTGGCCGAGCTTAAGAAGGTGCGGAGCCTCAAACACCAGTACCGAACCAGACCATGACCCGGTCGCATCGAACCTGAAGGTGCCGCCTGCGTATGGGTCGATTTCTGCAACCATGAACCAGCCGGCGAGTTCCTCTGGTTCAGTTAGAGCACGCCACACCCGTTCGATCGGGTGCGGATACACACGAATGTATTCGACCGTAAAGCGATCGATGAACCTCCCGAGTTCAGCTTCAGCCATGTCGTTCCTCGCTCTCCTTCATGTGATCTAGGTGCTGACTTAGCCGATCAAAGCGTTGATGAAGCAAATCGAGCTGGGCCTGCATCCAAGCGCTCGCTTCCTCAAGGATCGATGACTCGAGCCGATAAACGCGTGTCTGAGCCACTGGCCGGTAGCTGATAACGCCCGAGTCGCGCAGCACCTTCAAGTGGCGTGACACCGAGGGGCCCGCAATCGGAAACCGGCTCGCGAGATCCCCGGCAGTCCGTTCTCCTTGAGCGAGAAGTGTGACGATCTCTCGCCGGGTGGGATCCGCCAGGGCCGCATAAACGTCCACGCAGCCTTTCTAGCAAATCTTCTATCTAGCTGGCAAGCTAGATACTGGTCTCGGCGTTTAGCGTCGTTGGGGCCAGTGACAGGACGGCCGGCGTCCACCCTGAGAGCTGATACGGCGAGGTCCTCATCGCTGAACGGGGGAAGTGTGGAGACTCACCCCAGAAACCTGTGGAGTCTCACCCTGGAAGTTCCTCGGGGCCGCTGGTCAGTGAGTTCTGCAACCAGCCCTCCCGTGTTCTAGCTGGTCAACGACGAATCGGAATCCGCGCTCGCATTGCGCGGGCCGACAAGGTCGCGATTTGGTCGAACAACCCGCTACCTTGCGGCCGGTGCGCGCCGAGCGTCGGCTCAACGTCGAAGGGGATTCTCTCGCATGTAGCCGCGCTCTCGCGTGTGCTCCCGCCGCGTAAAGGTCCCGAGATTGAAACCGTCCGAGCCGAGCTTCGGGCCGTCACCGGCGCGCCCGACCGAGAGGTGCTCTTGGCTCGGCTCGCCGACACTTGAGCGTGCCGAGCGAGGCGAGCGGCACGGACCGCGTTCGACCACGCGGACGCGAGCCCAGCCGAGCTTGCTTCATGCATTTCGTGCCAATGACCGACGACAAGCGCGACCCCGCGGCTGGGCTCGGGTTGCGGCCGGCGCGGTGCCAAGCGCCGACCCGCGCCGCGGGGACGCCCTCGACCCCCACCGACTTGCCGCCCGGATTCGTCGGCACGTCGTGGGCAACGAGCGCGGCAAGGACGGTCGGATTCGCTTCGTCTACGCGGAAGAGCGCGAGCCCGCCGCCGAAATGGCGCCGCCTGCACCGCAGACCAGCGAGCTGGTCGCCGCGGCCGACGAAAGGCGCTTGTACTTCAACTATTTGACGGCAAAGGGCCTAAGCCACCGCCGCCTCGGTATCCCCAGTACTGGTACCTGATCGAGCCCCGGTGAGCAACTACTGGCTGGCAGGCGACAACCGGTGGCTAAGGGGTCCGAGGTTGGACGTTCCGGCCGCGGAGGACCCTTCCCCCGGTGACGAAGACGGGGAACCGGAAGTCGACTTCGGCGAAGGGGACACCCCGCCCGATGGTCCCAGCACACGCCCTTGAGCCCCGCCGGTTGACCACCCCCCACCCCGGCGAGGTACCCGTGACCCTGCTGGCACTCCTGAGCCGTCTCCGCACCGCTTCCGTCGGCAATAGTTCGGTGATACCTTGCCCGCGCCTGGTGGCTGCGTTATTCGGAGAGGTGGTGTCGCGTGCGTCGTCTGTTCCTGATACCTGCCATCCTGGCGGCTGCAACCTGTGCGGCCTTGATCCCGGCGACCTGGGCGTCGGCGAAGCCAACGTCTCCGGCGATCACGGCGCTGGCTGGCAACAGCACAGGCTCCGTCGGAAGCATCTGCGAGTTCGATGTCGTCGTCACCTACTCGTCCAAAGCGAAACATGCCGACACGGTGACTTGGTCGCTCTGGAGTGCCACTGCCAATTCGGAGGTCGGGACACCCATCGGTCCCCGGGCGCTTGGTCCAAGTCCCTTCACCACCGAACAATTCGGTGTAGAGCAACCGCCCGCCCTGCCCGCGGCGAGCTACTACTTCGACGTGCAACTTCTCGTCAACGGCAGCGTGGTGTCTGAGCAGAAGACGGGCACGTTCACAACGACTGGAGCCTGCCCCAACGCGGGAACTCTCGCTACGTACCCGTAGACACTTAGAGGAAGCCGGGGTGGTGCCCCAGGTGCCCAGGTGCCCTGTCTGCCCCGTTCGTTCCGCACTGCTTCGAGTCGCACAAAGCCAGCGAGAGCAACGGAACGAAAGCAAACGCGGTGCGAGTAGAAGGTCGCGCAATGCGACGGCAGGTTCGTCACACGGGGAAAGGTGTCGACCACCGGTCGGCACGTGCAAGCAGGTCGAAGCTCGATGGTTCGTGTTCGAGTCGAGTCGTTGTGCGCGTCGCATGCATGTTGCGACGAGACGTTGTATTCGTTCTTTGCGATGGCGCGTCGCGACTTGCCGGGAACGCTGATGCCGAGATCGCGCAGTGGCTCCAGGGTCAGATTGAGGCAGCCAGCACGCTGCTTTCCAGCGTCCGAGAGCGTGGCTCGGCGCAGTGGGCGACAGTTGGGCCCGGTGAACACGGCACTGCCCGGGCCGGGCTGTGCGTAGTCCAGGCGGTAATGGGAGGAAGACGCCAACTCGACAGTCGGGCCGACGAATGCGCCCCGCCGGCGCCCGGCCTTACGACGGAATCGTGGACCTCGGCCCGAGCGCTGGCCGCAATGCCAGCTGCGTCGAGGTGCGCCAGTCCGTGGCCGCCGAGTCCGGGGCGCCGTCGTCAGGCGGCGGCTCGCAGCGTTGAACGCTGGCTCGAAAATGTACCTCCGCTACATCGAGTGGCACGGGGACGAGAAGCGCGGGCACGTATCGGTGCGCACCTTGTCCGAGCACGACGAGGACAAGTCGGCATGGTGACCCGATGGTCACGGGTGGACGGCGCCGACCCGTTGGTGGTCGTGTCCACCTCCCTGGCGGAGAGGAGCTCGGACGGAGACAGCGTTGTGGGCGGGTCGTGGCTCCCGATACACCGGCTGGCGTAGCTTTTGCACGCCCCGTCATTCCACGGTGACAACTCCTAGATCGGCACCCTGATGTGTTGGGGGTCGGCCTCGTAGTAGCGAGCCGGTCGGAGCGAGTGCGGCCAGTCGGCAATCCGGTTCCGGGGTAGGTAACCTTGACGCGCCCAGCGGGTCACCTTGCCGTCGACGCGGTGCTGGCGGACGGGCTCAGCGTGGATTGGATCAAGGCCAAGCAGGGGAGTGAGGCGCGTGATCTCGACGCACCAGCCCTCCGAGTTGTGCGACTCCTCGCCGAGGTCCCCGCCGTCGAAGAGGTGGGCGTGAATCATCTCGTGCAGGAGCACATCCGACGCGAAGCGCACCCCGAGGCGGGGTTCCAGCGCCCATGCGTTGCCCTGCGGATCGAGGAGCGAGGGGTGAAGCGTGATTCGGCCCGACGTCCTGCTCGTGTGGCCCAGGCGCCTTCCGTGAGGAGTGAGCCCGAATACAGCCCCGTGGTAGTGCAGCTGGCCGCCGAAGTAGGCGGCGTTGTGCGAAGTCCAGGTCTCGGCCGCCCAGGTGCCGGCCTCGCCCCAGAGGTTCTCGAGGGCGGCCCAGTCGGCCCTAGTGATCGTGGACCCGTGCACCCCCGGAATGTAACACCCTGTTACGTGGTACGGTAGGACCGATATGAACTCTGGCGTTTACTTCACCCACGTTGCCTCGTCCTGGTACTGGTCGCTCGTGACCGTGCCGGTCTTTTGCGTTGCCGCATGGCTGGGCATCAAGGCCCTGCTGCCGAGGGGGGACTGAAGCGCCAGTTCACTCCAGGAGCCACTACGCATGAGTTGTAACCGACGTGGCTGAGGGTGGCTTGTCGACAACCGAGGTCGGCCACGAGATCCAGCGTCATCACGAGGAACGGACCAAAGAACGGACCAAAGAGGAAGAAGAGCGCCACGACCGGATCATCGCCATTGTGGAAGCCTCGCTTCTTGCCATCGTCGCTGTGCTTGCTGCCTGGTCTGGCTACTCATCCGCAAAGTGGGGTACGGAATCCCGCCTGAAGATCGCTGAGGCCTCCACGCTGCGCACTGAGGCCTCGACGTACCAGTTAAAGGCGCTGGAGCAGCGCAACTTTGATTCGTCGACCTTCACAGTCTGGTACGTCGCTTTTGTGGCGGGAAACACACAGGCGATGGCTGAAGCCGAACGTCGATTCACCCCCAACTTCCACAGAGCCTTTGACGCCTGGATGGCCACCAACCCCGCCACCAACCCGAACGCGCCACCGGGGCCGACCTACATGCCTGAGTATCAACAGCCCGACGCTGTTCAGGCTGCGGCGCTCAACAGCGAGGCCGATGTGCGCTACACACAGGGCGCGACCGCCGGCACGCACTCCGACGACTACGTGCGTGTGACTGTCTACCTTGCCACGGTCCTCTTTTTGTTGGCGATCAGTGGACACTTTCGTGTCAGAGGTGTGCGCATTGGTCTCGTCGCCGTAAGCGTTATTGCCCTGGGCTTTGCCGTGAGCCAGTTGGTCGTGCTGCCTCTGCCTCCCGCTTGACCAAGAACCTCACGATGTGTGCCGATTGCGTATGGACTCTGGGTATCCCAGACAAGGCGTCTGGCCGACCCAAGAGCCGACCTAACCCCAGTGTAGTTCTGTCCGCGATTGGACCGGTCAAGGGACGTCCCGGTCCGCCATCACTCCGTGTCTCACTCGGCTGTGACCGGTGCGCGCGCATCAGCTTCATGTAACGGTGATGCCACAAGGGGCACACGACCCTGAGTGGGTTAGCAGCGAAGGCATGATCCTGACTAGCGCTCTTGCACCGCACTTCACTGCTAACGACCCGCCACACCTCCCGCAAAAGCACGGTGGTTCGATTCCGCCCCGGCGCTTACCGGGTTGGTGGAGATTGTTCCGCATTCAGCTTTTACGTCGTTCGTCCTGTTGGGGCCCTTTCGTCGAGCTCGCATGCCACACCCAGAGTCACGGAGGCACACGGCTCGAGATCGGCCGGGTGCCCTGGCGGTACCCCTTCGGCGGAGTTGGCCGTGACAGCGATAGCGTCGGGCGTGCCTCGCCTACGGCTCGACCGATGAGCGACCTGGCGGTGCCCGTCTCCACCTCGGTGGCTCCCCTCGAGGAGGCCCCACCAGCAGCACAGGCTCATCGCTGGTGGATTCTTGGTGTCGTCGGGCTTGCCCAGCTGATGGTGGTGCTCGACGCCACCATCGTCAACATCGCGCTGCCTTCGGCCCAGAGGGACCTCGGGTTCTCCATTGCCGACCGCCAATGGGTTGTGACGGCCTACGCGCTGAGCTTCGGTGCGTTGCTCTTGCTCGGCGGCCGGCTGTCGGACTTGGTAGGGCGCAAGCGGATGTTGCTCATCGGCCTGATCGGTTTCGCGTGCTTTTCAGCATTAGGAGGAGCAGCGACGGGCTTCGCGATGCTTGTGGTAGGGCGAGCTTTCCAAGGGGCATTCGGCGCCATGCTGGCTCCGGCGGCGCTGTCAACGCTCTCGGTCACCTTCCCTGACCCTGCCGAGCGAGGGAAGGCGTTCGGGGTCTACGGCGCCATCGCCGGTACCGGCGGGGCAGTGGGTCTCGTACTCGGTGGCGTGCTCACCGAGTACTTGAGCTGGCGGTGGTGCCTCTACGTGAACGTCGTGCTGGCGTTGGTAGCGGTTTTCGGAGCGGGCTCACTCCTCAGGAGGCAGCCCCGAGACCCAAGTGTGCACCTCGACCCGCCGGGAACGGTTCTCGTGGTCGGCGGACTGGCCTCTCTCGTCTACGGGCTGTCCGAAGCCGAAACCAAGGGTTGGGGAGCGCCGCTGACCATCAGCCTGCTCGTCGTCGCAGGCGTGCTGTTGGTGGCATTCGTGCTGGTCGAGCAACGGGTCGAGCACCCTCTTCTACCGTTGCGCATCGTGCTCGACCGCTTTCGTGGTGGGTCGTACCTGGCCATCGGGCTCTCGGCCATCGGACTGTTTGGGGTGTTCTTGTTCCTCACCTATTACCTGCAGTTGATTCTCAGGTACTCGCCTGTGAGGAGCGGACTGGCCTTCCTGCCACTCATTGCCGCAGTGACGGCAACCTCGACGACGTCCAGCGGAATATTGCTCCCAAGGATCGGCCCTCGACCATTGATCCCCGTCGGGCTGTTCCTCTCGGCGGGAGGGCTGGTGGTCTTGACCCAAATCGGACTCCATTCGAGCTACGTGTCGCTGATCTTGCCCGGACTAGTGCTGTGTGGTCTGGGTCTCGGGCTCGTGTTCGGTTGCGGCTTCAACACTGCCACCTACGGTACGAACGCCGCCGATGCCGGCGTCGCGTCGGCGATGGTGAATACCAACCAACAGGTTGGAGGTGCCATCGGCACCGCTCTGCTCAACACCATCGCGGTCAGCGCGCTCAGTAGCTATCTGGTGGCGCACGGTAGGAGTCTTCACAATTACGCACAGGCGTCGGTCCATAGCTACATCGTGGCTCTTTCCGTTTCGGCGATCATCTTTGCCGTCGCCGGCATTGTGTGCGCTTTGGTGCTGCCCACGGGGGTCGTGAAGCCATCCACAGCTGGCACCGACTCGGCGGTGGCCTGATGGAGAGGAGCTGAACAGTCGTGGTTCGCGATGACACCTTTTCCTCGCCTCCTCGGGGCACCGGGCAAGTGCTCATCACCATCTCTGCCCCTTATGGGACCGGCGGCAGCATCATCGGGCCCGCATTGGCCGAGCGTCTTGGTGTGCCATTCCTCCAGCGGGTCACGGGCTCGGCCGGAGACGTAGTGGCATCGCCAAACCGGCGTGAGCGGCTGTCGGCTCACGAGGCTCGACATACCCCAGTACACAGGTTCATCGCTGCGCTCACCCAGACCATGCCGTGCGGTCCCACGCAATCTCCGCCCCCGACCCACCACCAAGACCAGGATCTCCGTCGCCGTGGGGAAGCCGAGATCAGCGACTTCCTGGCCGCCGGTGGCGGTGTGCTCCTGGGACACGCCGCGGCGGTGGTCCTCGGCAAGGCTCGTGGTTACCACGTGCGGTTGGAGGGAGCGCCGGAGCGTCGGCTCGCCCAAGGGGCGACCGTTGAGGGCATCGATCTCGACGAGGCGCGAACCCACATGCGAGCGGCGGATGCAGCTCGTACCGGCTACGTCCGTCGTCTCTACCGGGTCGATCCAGCCGACGCCTCCCTCTACCATCTGGTGGTCGACTCGACCGTTCTCCCCTTGGACTACGTCGTCGGGATGATCGCAAGAGCGGCAACAAGCGCCCAGGCCGCGAGCGGCGGGGAACCCGAGCCTTCTGCGGCGCCAGCCTGAGCCGTAGCGCCTGCAATCAGAGAATCTCCCTTGTCGCCCTCTCCCTGACCCTTTGTTGGCAAGCTCGAGCCGGGGACGGTTCGTGGCGCCTACGGGTGCTCTCTTGTGCTCGAAACTACGTGAGGAGGCTTCCTCTCGAAGCTGGGGAGTCCCGAACTTGGGCGGTCCATTGACCCCGCTTGGGAGTTCTGCAATCGCCCTTTCCAATACACCGGTACTGGTCGTTATCGCTGCTTACAAGGGACCGCGTGCACCGGCGGGTCAATGCCGCCAGCCTCCAGAAGCAGCGGCAGCATGGGCACAAAAGGGCCCTTCCTGACGGCCTCATCTCCGGAGCCCAGCCGGGCACTCTACGGCCGCACGATCCGTACGATTGGCCCAGGTAAACGGCAGGCGACATCCTTGGCGTGAGGTATTGAAGGGCACGGATCACCGTCGACGTGAGCGCTGGCCGGCATAAGCAGCGTTTTACACGAGGCTTGAAAAGGGTAAGGTGCTCGTGGCTGAACGGCCCGTCTCGCCTGAAAAGGGGAGAGGGTGTGACTACGACAACGGAGTGGGCGCCGCTGTTGTCTGGCTTCCGCGCATCCCGCAACCGCAAAAGTCTTCTGACTCTTGCTGCGGCTGTAGGTCACATTGCGGGCCTTACAACTACGTGCGTATCGCCGATCTCTGACCATGAGCTCCCGGCCGGGAATTGCTTGCTCCATCGATCCGGATTGTCCGGTGTCGGTGCGGGTACCCGGTCGTGAGCGGGATAGGTCGTAGCGAGGATCTCGTAAGGGCGCGACTCCGACCGCGCTGGGGTCGGCTGATACCGACCGCAGCACTGACACTGCTTGGTGCATCTGCGATCGGCACGGGGGCGCTCGGTGCCGGTGCAGCCCCTCCGCCCCCTCCGCCGCCTGCCGTCACCGCGATCACGCCCACCTCCGGGCCAGCGGCCGGCGGTACGGACGTGGCCATCATCGGGAGCAACTTGGCCGGCGCGACCGGCGTGCACTTCGGCTCGAACGCGGCCAGCGAAGAAATCGTTACCACCGCCTCAGCGGGCGGAGTACTAGGCACCTCCGTCTCTGACGCGGCTGCGGTGATCAGCTCGTCCAGCCCGACCGGCTCGGTTCTCTTCGCACTCTTTGCTCCCGGCGACACGACCTGCACCGGGACTCCGGTCTTCACTTCCACCAGCCCGCTGAGCGCGGGCACGGCCACATCCGGCTCGTTCACCCCGACTTCGGCTGGCACGTACCTCTGGACCGCCACCTACAACGGGGACGCCAACAACGCCATCGTCACCTCCGGCTGCGCGGTCGCGGGAAACCCTGTCCAGCCGGTGACCATCGGTCAGACGACCCCGTTGGTTGTCAACACCGGTACCTCAGTCACCGCCGTCTCCCCACCTGGAACCGGCTCGGTGGACGTCACCGTAACGACTCCGAGCGGGACGTCGGCCGCGATTGCCGCTGATCAGTTCACCTACGTTGCCCCGCCGCCCGCGTCTTCGACAACGACCACGACAACGACACCTTCGACGACAACATCAGCGCCTTCGACCACACCAACCACGCCGTCAACGACAACCTCCACGTCGACCGCAGGCGCGGCTCAACCGGCGGCACCCGATCCCGCGTTCATTAACATTCGTGCTGGTGGCATCCGCGCCGCCAATGGCACAGTAGGTAACCTGCCCGCTGGCGCAACCTTTACCGCCACCCCAACGTCGGGCACTCCGCCAAGCCCCCTGCCGTCGTGCACCTCGACGACCTCGTCTAACCCTTACTGCACCATCACAGTGCCGAGCGGCACGTCCACCAGCAGCACCAGCAGTCGAGCGTGGGACGTAACCGAGTCCACCCCGCCGAGCGGCTGGTTCCTGGTCCAGAACCTCGCTTCAGGGAGCGGATCCACGTTCACTTCCCGCCCGTACATCTTCCGCACCAACACATTGATCAACAACGACACCCGCAACGTGCCCGGTACCCTCGGGTCCACGGGCACTTGGAGCGCGACTAACACGTACAACTCCAACGCCATAGGGAATGCCCCCGCGCAGACGTTCAGCGGTCAGTATGCGACCGCGCTCGCAGACCCTCCAGCGCCTCAGGCGTGCGGCTTAAACATTGCGTTGGTGCTCGACCAGTCGGGCTCGATGCGGGGCGCGCCCCAGACAGCTTTGGTAAGTGCCGCTAACGACACAATCAATGCCCTGACTGGGACCCCTTCCCACTTGGCGATCTACACCTTCGCTGGGCAGACCTCCCCTCCCGTTAGTGGTGGCCGCGGGCCCCCATGGCCCGGCGTCGGCAGGCCCGGTGTCGGCACTGAGTCTCCGATATCCACTCTCGACAGCACGAGTGCCGCACCGCTTCACAACTTCATCAACACCCTGCCAACGCCGTCGGGCGCGACCGACTGGGACCGAGGGTTGGCTCAGGTCGCGCAATCCCCCGCATTTGACTTAGTCATCTTTTTCACCGACGGAAACCCCACGGTTTCGAGCCTTCCGGGCGCTAATGGCGGTAACGGCTCCACCACTCGCTTCACCGAGACGGAGCAGGGCATCTATTCAGCAAACAGCCTCAAGAACTCCGGAGAGCGGATGGTCGCCATTGGCGCCGGACTGACCGGTGGGTCGGCGGCAAACCTGCGGGCCATCACCGGTCCAAACCAGGGTTCGGACTACTTCCTGACATCCACCACCGGTTTCGGGGACACCCTGAGGGACCTGGCCCTCGGCACTTGTAGGACCATGTCGACCTCGGCATCGCCGACCGTTGCGGTGGCTGGCACCGGGAGTGTCACCGACACGGCTACCGTGAGCGGGGGCAACAACCCCCAGGCCGACGGCGCCACCGTCACCTTCTCGCTCTACAGCAACAACACCTGCACGAACCGGGTGTCAGGGCCATCGACCGCGTTCCCGCTCGTCGCAACTAGCACGGCTGGTACCTACACTGCCGGACCCGCCAGCTTCCCGACCCCCTCCGCCACCGGCACCTACTACTGGCAGGCCACCTACAGCGGCAATACCAACAACGCCCCACTCACTTCGTCCTGCACGGCTACGGGTGAACAGGTGACCGTCAACGAGCCGACCCAGATACCGACGACCACCACTACCGAGATCCGGACCGTGAACGGCACCACTGCCGGCGGGACGTTGCCCAGCCCGGTCCCGCTCGGGACTGCGGTGTTCGACACGGCCCGTGTGTTCAGGACCTCTGGTAATGGTGGCGGCAATCCGAGCGGCACGGTCACTTACACCCTGACCGACGGCGAATTTCTCGCTAGCCTCACCGTTCCCGCCGGCTGGGATCAGGCCGGCCTGACCGGGCAGACCGCATGGACAGTTACGGTCACCCTGGCCGCCAATGGCAATGTGCCGCCCTCGCCGCCGACCCCGCCGTTGCCCGCCGGGTCGTACACGTTCACAGCCACCTACAGCGGCGGCGGCAACTTCACTGGGTCGACGAGTGGTCCCGAGCCGCTGACCATAAACAGCGGAACCACGACCACATCCACAGTGATTCAGACCGCGACCGGCGGGACGTTGCCCAGCCCGACCCCGCTCGGGACGGCAGTACGCGACACGGCCACGCTGACCCCGACGCCGGCGGGTCCGATTCTCCCCACCGGAGATTACGTCTACACCCTCACCGGCGACGGGCTCGCTGGTCTCATCGTTCCCGCCGGCTGGGATCAGGCGACCCAGACGGGGCTGACCAGCTGGACGGCGACGGTCCCGTTGAACACCGACGGGACGGTGCCGCCCTCGCCGGCGACCCCGGCCTTGCCGGCCGGGTCGTACACGTTCACGGGCTCCTACTTCGGCGACAATAACTTCAGCGGCTTCACGAGTGCCGACGAGCCCCTGACCATCGAGCAGGGAACCTCGAGCACCGAAACGGTGATCCAGACTGCGGCCGGCGAGACGTTGCCCAGCCCGGTCCCGGCCGGGACCGCGGTGCGCGACACGGCCACGGTGACCACGGACCCCACGAGTCCACCGGCCACTGGTACCTACACCTACACGCTCACCGGAGACGGGCTCGCTACCCTCACCCCTCCGCCCAACTGGATGGAGGTCGGCACCACGGGCACCATCTGGGAGGAAACGGTCACCCTGAACTCGGACGGGACGGTGCCACCCTCGACGCCGACCCCTCCGTTGCCGGCTGGGTCGTACATCTTCACGGGCACCTACAACGGGGACAGCAACTTCGCCGCGTCGCCGCTGAGTGACGAAGAACCCCTGACCATCACCCCGGCCGCCGCCCCGACCATCATCACCATCCGCGGGGAGAACACGGCCACGGTCGGCACACCGATCACCGACACCGCCCAGGTGAGCGGCGGCTTCAACCCCAACGCCGCCCCGGC
>JBEDUR010000209.1:0-16328 GCA_040414865.1 Acidimicrobiales bacterium | reverse complement strand
GCCACCACGACCTTCGTCGCGCTGGGCAAGTTCTGCACCAATAGAACCGGCGCGCCCGGCGCCGAGATCACCTTCGCCCCGTGTATGTCCACGCAATACCCGAAGGCTCGGTCCTTCTTCGAGACATGGATGATGGTGGGCGCATCTATACGAGGGTCTACGCCGTAGCTGAGGTAGAGGTCGCCGCCTTGGTATTCGTACAGAAAGAGCAGCACGGTGCCAGCGACCGCCTCGGGATAGGTCTGATCCAGGGCCACAGCCTGGGAGTTGAGGTGTCCATTTGGCGACGCCAGAGCCTCCTTCGAACTCCCGGTCGGGTCGTTGTAGTACTTCCAGGACCAATACGCCCATCCGACGTTCAATACGTTGGACGCGTCGGTGGCCTCCCCTACGAACTGTGGGTTCTGTGTCGCGCCGAACTCGCTTAGGAAGAGCGGGAGCCCATTGACCTGGGACGGTGAGGGATTGCTGGCCACCTGCACCGACCGGTGGAGGAAGCGTGTCTCGACCTCGGTGAAGCAGGAAACAGCGTTGTAAGGGGTCCCCGTGACCGGGCTGCGGGCTCCACAGTAGGCATGGAAGTTGAGCACCAGGTTCGGATACGGCAAGGGCCCGATGAAGTTCTGGTTCCCTCGGAACTCATAGACGGTTGGCTCGATGAAGATCAGCCCGTCCGGATCACCGTCTCGGATCGAGGGGATGACGCCTTCGGCGGGGACATCGGGACCGCAGTTGAGCCGCGGGCCCAACAAGACGGTTGGATTCGCGCTCTCCGCGTAACCGGGGTTCGCGCGGCCCGTGTAGAAGCACTCGAGCCGGGTTGCGACCGCGGTATTGGACGAAGAGGAGAGGGTGGTGGTGAAGGGCTCGTTGATGGGGTCGTAGCCGAGCACCCAAGGATCGGAGCCGACGGCGGTGGCCACTGCCTTCCACGCGCGATCGTACTCACCCTGTAGGTCCCCCACGACGTCGTTGTTCCAGAAGTTGTTGATCGCGGCATCGAGGGCCGGGTTGCCGTAATTGTTCGACCACCGGCCCGGGAGGGCCTTGATGGGCAGGCCATTGGTGCACACCGCCCATGCCGGAAACCCTTCGCCCCGGAACACTTGGTTGTAGACATCCTGGTGCATGTCGATCAGCGAGTAGATGTGGTAGCGGCCGAGCAAACTGATCACCTGTTCGAGTTTCCCGATGTAGGCGTCGGCAACGCGCTGATTCCATTGCCCAGGATCGCGCGGAGCTCCCTTCGCGCAGATCTTGGGATTGTTCGGACCGAGCGTGCCCGGTTCGATGCCTTGCCAGAGGATCCCGAGGCGCACCACGTTGAACCCCAGACCCGCGATCTCTGCCGCATCCTTGGCGTCGAAGTTCCACGGCTTACCAGGCGCGACTTCAAGAACGTATGGGGGATGCTTGTAGACCGCGTTCACGCCGTGGAGAAAGACGAAGCGGCCCTGCTGGTCGTAGATGCCGGCGTCACCGATCCCGGGCGAGGTGCTCGGCAGCGGGTCGATCGTGCTGAGTGGGCCGCTCAGGTAGGTCTGGCTTGCCGCAGGCTGCCCGGGCGGGTCGGCGCTCGGCCCAGTTGAGCTCGGCTGCTGGCCAGGACTGCGAGATGCTCGCTTCGTAGCTCCCTGTCCAGCCCCTGATGCCGCGCCGGCAGCAGACATCAGAGTGGTGAGCATGCCTGCGACTGCGAGCGCTCGCAGGCCGATGCCTGGATAACCTCGGCGGCCGCTGTCGCACTTTCGGTGCCAAACCCGCACTCGAGCCTCCCCGGGGACGCTCGGACAAACTAACCGCCAACAAACAGTAGGCGGATGGACCGCCGGCCGTCTCGATGCCCAAGCTGACTCCGGGCCTGTCGGCACTCGCGACTTGTGCTGCCTCGGTATGCGGGGGTCTGCGTTGGCATCCGGGTCAACGGTCCATCGATGGACCCGACTCACCCGCTTCGTCGTCGTCTTCGTCCGGCCGGCTACGAAGCGGTCGGGCGGGGGTTCGGGCTACGACGTGGATTCGAAGACGGCGGCGATCCCTTGGCCCCCACCGATGCACATTGTCTCCAAGCCGAGCGTGGCACCTCGACGGTCCATCTCCCTTACCAAGGTGGCCAGGATCCGGCCGCCGGTTGCCCCGATCGGGTGGCCGAGGGAGATGCCGGAGCCGTTCACGTTCAGCCGGTCGAAGTCCTTCTCGGCGAAGCCCCACTCGCGGGTGACCGCCAGAACCTGGGCGGCGAAAGCCTCGTTCAGCTCGATCAGATCCAGGTCGGCCAGAGCCAGGCCGGCCCGCTCGAGGGCCGTGGCGGTGGCCGGTACCGGCCCGATGCCCATGGTGGCCGGGGGCACTCCGGCGACGGCCCAGGATCGCAGCCGGACGAGTGGACGGAGCCCCATCTCGGCTGCTCTTTGGGCGGTGGTGACGACGCACACCGCCGCGCCGTCGTTCTGCCCGCTGGCGTTGCCGGCGGTGACCGTCGCCTGCGGGTCCTGGGCCAGGCGGACCGGGCTGAGGCGCCCCAGTGATTCGAGCGAGGTGTCGGGGCGGGGGTGCTCGTCTGCGTCGACCACCGTCTCGCCGCCGCGGGTCGGCACCTTCACCGGCACGATCTCGTCCTTGAACCGGCCCTCGTTCTGCGCGGCAACGGCCCGCTGGTGGGAGAGCAGCGCCAGCTCATCCTGCTCCTGGCGGCCAATCTTGTACTCCCGCCGCAGGTTTTCGGCCGTCTCGATCATCCCGCCGGGCACCGGATAGTGCTTCCCGCCGGCGGTCACCCGGCCCCGGGCGAGTCGGTCGAAGAAGGTCACGTTCTCCGCCCGTGCCCCCCACCGCATCGAAGTGGTGTAGTACTCGGTCTGGCTCATCGACTCGGCTCCTCCGGCCAGGACCACCTCGGCCACCTCGGTCTGGACCTGCATGGCGGCGTAGAGAATCGCCTGGAGGCCTGACCCGCAGCGGCGGTCGAGCTGAAGACCCGGCACGCTCACCCCGAGGCCGGCATCGAGGGCGACGGTCCGCCCGAGAGCGACCGCTTCGGCGTTGGGGTAGCCCTGGCCGAGTACGACGTCGTCGACGGCATCGCCGGGGATCCCGGTGCGGGCGAGGAGTTCGGTGACCACCGTCGAGGCCAGATCCGAGACCCCTACGTCTTTGAGCACCCCGCCGAATCGGCCCACCGGCGTCCGCAGGGGCTCGCAGATCACCGCATCTCGCATGGGTTCCTCCTTCGTCGCTGTGGCGTGCGTGAGCCGCCATGGAGGTCGGGCCGCCGTGCACGAGGACGGGCAAAAGGCGTGCCCAGTGGGTGCGAGCGTACCCTTGGGCCACAGCGGGAGCGTCGGGTTCAGCCCTCGCGGCGCCGGTCATGCCGAAGGAGACAACGAGGAGGAGCCATGGTGCGCCATGCCGACAACCCGAGCACCGAGGTGCAGGCCCACATCGACGCCTCCCCGGCGTTCGTGTGGTCGCTCGTGTCCGATGTGAACTTCTCGGCCCGCTTCTCCCGGGAATTCCTGGGCGCCAGCTGGCTCGACGGGGCAACTGAGCCCGCCCTCGGCGCCCGCTTCCGGGGCCGCAACCGGCACCCGGCGGCGGGCGAGTGGGAGACGGTGAGCGTCGTGACGGCGTGCGAGCCCGAGCGGGCGCTCGAGTGGAGCGTCGGCGACCCCGCTCGGCCGGCCGCCGTCTGGCGGTTCGACATCGAGCCCGACGGCGCCGGTGCGCGGTTGCGCCAGTCGGCCCGGATGGGGCCAGGGCGGTCGGGGATCACCGCGGCCATCGAGTCCAACCCCGATCGCGAGGAGCGGATCGTCGAGCGCCGGCTGCAGGAGTACCGCACCAACATGGAGGCCAACCTGATCGGGATCCAGGCGCTCGCCTCAGAGGCCTCGGCCGACTGAGCCGAGACGAGTCGGGCGAGAGAAGATGGCGCTTCGTGTTGGGATCGGGGCCGGCGCGACCTCGCCCGAGGGCGTCGCCTTCGTCCGGGAAGCCGAGCGCCTCGGGATCGACTCCGTCTGGGTCGGCGAAGCGTGGGGCTACGACGCCTTGACCCCGCTCGCCTTCCTCGCTGCCCAGACCGATCGGATCCGGCTGTGCACCGGGATCGTCCAGCTCGGCGCTCGGACCCCCGCGGCGATGGCCATGGCGGCGATGTCCCTGCAGAGCATCTCGAGGGGCCGGTTCGTCCTTGGCGTCGGCACGAGCGGCCCGCAGGTCATTGAGGGCTGGCACGGTGTCCCCTTCGACCGGCCCATCGGGCGGACCAGGGAGACCATCGAGATCGTCCGGCTGCTGACTTCGGGGGCGCGGTCGCGTTACGAGGGGGAGCTCTACCCGCTCCCGCTGCCCGGCGGCGAGGGTCGTGCCATCCGTTCGTCGGCGCGGCCGACCGAAGTCCCGATCTATGTGGCTTCGCTCGGGCCGGCGAACCTGTCGCTGACCGGGCGGCTGGCCGATGGCTGGATCGGCACCGCGTTCATGCCCGAGACCGCGGCGGTGTTCCGAGAACCCATCCGCCAGGGGGCGGCATCGGCCGGTCGGCGCCTCTCCGATGTGGAGCTGACGGTCCCGGCCACGATCGAGCTGAACGCGGATGTGGAGGGGGCGGCCCGCCGTCACGCCCGGGGCTACGCCTTCACGATCGGCGCCATGGGCTCAGAGACCCGCAATTTCTACAACGACGCCTTCGGCCGGCAGGGGTTCGCCGAAGAGGTCGCCGCGGTCGCCCGGCTCTGGCGGGCCGGTGAGCGCGAGGCCGCCGCCGACCGGGTTCCTCTCGAGATCGGGCTCCGGACCAACCTGCTCGGGACACCGGCGATGGTGCTCGAAAGGCTGCGCCTCTACCGGCGGGCCGGTGTAGGGACCATCAGGGTCGGGGTTCCGGGTCCGAGCACCTCGGACCGCCTCGACACCCTGGGCACGCTTCTGGACCTCGTCCACGAGGTGAATGCCGAGCCCGCATAGGCCCGGACGGCTAGGCGGCAGTCGCGCCCTCGGCGTGGGAGATCCAGGTCTCGTACATCTCGGCGTAGCGGCCGCCCGCATCGACCAACTGCTCGTGCGAGCCGACCTCGATGATCCCGCCCTCGTCGACGACCACGATCCGGTCAGCCTTCATCGCGGTGGTGAGCCGGTGGGCGATGAGGATAGCGGTGCGTCCCTCGAGCAGGAGGTCGAGTGCCGCCTCGATCTTGCTCTCCGAGAGCAGGTCGAGGTTGGAGGTGGCCTCGTCGAGTACCAACACCCGCGGGTGGGCGACGAACGCCCGGGCCAGAGCGATGAGCTGGCGTTCCCCCGAGGACAGCGACTGTCCGCGTTCGTGGACGACGGTGTCGATCTCTTCGGGCAGGCGCTCCACCACCTCCATGAGGCCCACCATCCGGATCGCCTCCCGGACCTCGTCGTCGCTCACGTTCTCCCGGGCGAAGGCAATGTTGTCCCGCACCGTCCCGGCGAAGAGGAAGGGTTCCTGAGGCACGACCCCCAGCTGCCGCCGCAGTGACTGGAGCGAGTAGTGCCGAATGTCGTGGCCGTCGATGAGGACGTGCCCCTCCGTCGGGTCGTAGAACCGGGTGACCAGCTTGGCCATGGTCGACTTGCCCGCACCGGTTGGGCCGACGAAGGCCACCGTCTCACCGGGGTTGATGGTGACGTCGATGTCGTGGAGGACCGGCGTCTCCGGGTCGTAGCCGAAGGTCACGTGATCGTAGTGAATGTTGCCCTCGATCTTGGGCAGATCCGGCGCCCCGTCGTCCTCGGGCACGCTCGGGTTCTGGACGAGGAGGGTGTTGAGCTTGGTGATCGAGGCGTGGCCCTGCTGGTACATGTTGTACTGCTGGACGAGCAGGGTGATCGGCTGCAAGAACCGGTTCAGGTACAGGATGAACGCGGTCAGCGCTCCCAGGGAGAGCTGATGGTGCAGCACCATGGTGCCGCCGACGCCCAGCAGGACGACCTGGCCCAGGAACGAGAGCATCTGGGTACCCGGGCCGTAGATCGCGGCGATCTGGGCGGTGTAGAAGTTGGCGTCTCGGTAGGAGCCGACCACGTTGCGGTGGTGCAGCACGTTGTGGCGCTGGCGGTTGTGGGCGGTGACCACCCGAACACCGTGCAGGCTTTCTGACAGGTCGGCCAGGACGTTGGCGATCCCGTCACGAACCCGTTGGTAGCCGCGCTCTGAAGCGGCGCGGAACCACAGCGAGAGCGCAGTCAGCACGGGGACGATCGCCAGGCAAGTGATCAGTGCCAGCTTCACGTTCAGGGCGAAGAGGATCACCGTGATCGCGATCATTGTGAGGCCCTGCACGGCGAATTGGGCCAGGCCGTCCTGCAGCAGCTGCTGCAGGTTTTCGATGTCGGCGGTCATGCGGCTCATGATCACGCCCTGCTTCTCCTCGGTGTAGAAGTCAAGCGACAGGCGCTGGAGATGGGAGAAGATCTTGATCCGCAGGTCGTTCATCACCCGGGCGGCCAACCGCCCGGTGGTCCGGACCTGGCTGTGCTGGGCCGTGCCGCTGATGCCGATGGCGACGAAGAACAAGAAGGCGTAGAGGGCGATCTTCCCGTACACCCCGCTGGTGTGGCCGGTGGTGAGCGCGCCCTGGATCGCGTTGGTCCCCTTGTCGATCAGGAGGGGCCCGGCCTGGTTGGCCAGGCTGACCAGGCAGACGAACACAAGAGCCCAGACACCCAACCCCCAGTGCTGAACGATCAGGGACCGAAGGGTCATCTCCTTCTTGTCGTCGTCCGACATCTGGTAGCTAAAGCGCGCCTTGGGCTCGCCGTGGGAGGGCTCCTTCACGAGGAGCTTGTCCACCCCATCCTGGAGCTCGGAGGGGATCCCGGCGAAGGGGAGCCCGCTGCCGGGGTTGCCCGGAGATCCACGCCCGCCACCGGGGGGGCCGCCCATCATGCCGCCGCCGCCCCAGCCGCCGCCGCCGCCCCAGCCCATCAGAGAGTGCCTCCTATGCCGTCTTCCTCGTCCCGGTTGCCGTCGAGGTCGAACTCGCCGAAGCCGTCGGGCGCCGGGCTCTCGCCGGCGTGGCTGGCCGCCTCGGCCATGCGCCTGGCGTCCTCCTTTTCGCCTTGGGCCAGCACCTCCCCGTACAGGGGGACGGTGTCCATCAGCTCGCTGTGGGTGCCGTCGGCGATGATGCGGCCGTTGTCCATCAGCAGCACCCGGTCGGCCAAGCTGATCGTCGAGAGCCGGTGGGCGATGATGAGCGTCGTCCGGCCCTGCATGAGCCTGCGCAGGGCCCCGTGAATGGTGAGCTCCACCTGGACGTCGATCGCGCTGGTGGCGTCGTCGAGTACCAGGATCGGAGGGTTCACCAAGAGTGTCCTTGCGATCGCGATCCGCTGACGCTGACCGCCCGAGAGCGTGTAGCCCCTCTCGCCGACGACCGTGTCGTAGCCCTCGTCGAGCTCCCGAATGAACTCGTCGGCACCGGCGGCCGTGGCTGCCGCCACGATTTCGTCGATATCGGCATCAGGAGCGCCGTAGGCGATGTTGTCGCGGATCGAGACTGAGAACAGGAATGGCTCGTCGAGCACGATGCCGACGTTGCCCCGCACGCTGGTCAGGGTGAGGTCGCGGACGTCCTTGTCGTCGATCAGCACGCGCCCCCCGGTCACGTCGTAGAAGCGAGCGAGGAGTCTGGCCGTGGTCGACTTCCCTGAGCCGGTCCGTCCCACCAGCGCGACGGTCTCACCGGGAGGGATGTGGAGATCGAAACCGTTGACGACGTTTGGGTTGTCGTCGTTGTACTTGAACTCGACTGAATCGAACCGGACGTCACCGCGGCAGTCGACCAGGTCCACGGCCCCGGGCCGGTCGACCACGGTCGGCGGCTGGTCGAGGATCTCGTAGATCCGCCCGGCTGAGGCCCTGGCCCGCTGGCCCATCATGATGATCTGTCCCAGCATCTGGAACGGGGCCTGCAGCATGACGATGTAGAGGCTGAAGGAGATAAGGGCGGCGACCGGGATGTGACGGCCCAGGGCCAGCCAGCCTCCGAAGAGGAGCACCAGGGCCAACCCGAGCTGCGGGAGGTTCTGGACAGCGGGCGTGAAGGTGGCCCGGATGTCGGCGTCCTTGATGTAGGACCACTGCAGCCGATCAGCCGCCTTGCCCAGGCTGGTCAGCTCCCGTTGCTCGGCGGCGAACGACTTCACCACGCGGACACCGTTGGTGTTCTCGTCGACGATAGTGGCCACGTCCGCCAGCCGGGCCTGGATGAGCCAGGAGACCGGGAACATCCGCTTGCGCATCTCGACGCCCAGGAAGTACACGAAGGGCATCGGCAGCATCGCCACCAGGGCCAGCGGCACGTTGATGGAGAGCATGTAGCCGAAGGCCACCAGTGCCACGCTGCACTGCACCATGATCGAGGGGGCGAAGGTCAAGTACATCTGCACCGAGCGAATGTCCGAGTTCGCTCGAGAGATCAGCTGTCCGGACTGGACACGGTCGTAGAAGGGGAACGACAGCCTGGACAGGTGGGTGTAGATGATGTTGCGCAGGTCGAACTCGATTGAGTAGGCGGTGCGCATGAGGAAGTAGCGCGAGATGTACAGCGCGAAGCCGGCGAACACGGCGAGCACCGACATGACCACGACGTAGCCAGTGAGCGTCCCGTGATGCTCCACGATCACGTTGGTGATCGCGTTCTGGAGAATCTTGGGCATCTGGACCTGGATGACCAGACCGACGAACGACATCACGAGCGAGGTGATGAAGATGCCCTTGTGCGCGAGCACCACCGGGAGGGCCCGGCGCAGCCACGACTTGGCTCGGTCTGGATCGACGTTCGCCTTCGGGGCTCGGTAGCGGGCCGAGGTGGCGATCGGCTCGAACGTGGAGGGTGCCTCGAAATCGGCCCCGAGATCAATGTCCTCGGTGGGGCGACGGGAGAGGATCGTCATTTATTGGCCCTCGCCGCTCGGTGGATCAGCATCGCGTCGTGCCAGCGGCCCAGGCTGGCGATGGCCCGCTCACCGGCCTTGGCTCCGAGCCCGGCGGCGATTTGCTCGAGGCGGCCATTGACCGCCGTGTCCGCCGACTCCAAGAGCGCGATGCCGGACTCGGTCAGCTCGAGCGACACCCGTCGCCGGTCGTCTTGGCGGTGGGCCCGCTCCACCAGGCCCCGGGTCACGAGCCCGTCGATCACCGCGGTCACGCTTGGTGGCCGCACCGCCAGGCGCTCGGCCAGTGACGACGACATCGCCGATCCCTCGGCCAGCAGGCTCAGGATGCGGTACTGGGAGAGGGACAAGTCGACGGTGGCCAACCCGAGCTCGACCTGCCTCCCCAGCCAGGCCGCCGTGCGACCCGGGTTGTAGACCCGCGGCGAGGTCTCCAGCTGTTCGAGGCTCACACTATTAGGTTATCTAACAGATCGGCCCCAGGGCAACCGTCGGCCGCACCAGGTTGTCTGGCCGGGACCCCACGGCGATACTAAGCCCGGAGGCCGACCGGACTGGAGGGCGAACATGAGGACTCGAGCGGCGGTGTGCCACGAGCAGGGCTCCCCGTGGGTCACCGAGGAGATCGAGATCGACGAGCCTCACGCCCACGAGGTCCAGGTGCAGGTGGCCTTTGCCGGGCTTTGCCACTCCGACGAGCACCTCCGGCTCGGTGACATCACTGCTCCGCCTGAGGTCCTGGCGATGTTCGGGATGACCTCGGTCTTCCCGGTGATCGGCGGCCATGAAGGTGCCGGCGTGGTCACCAGCGTCGGGCCGGAGGTCACGAACGTCGCGCTGGGGGACCGGGTGGCCGTCGCGTTCATCCCAGCCTGCGGGACGTGCTTCTGGTGCGCGTCGGGTCGTCAGCACCTCTGCGACCTGGGCATGTACACCCTGGCCGGGCCGATGATCAGTGACGGCACCTGGCGGCACCACCTCGGCGAAACCAACCTTGGCCGGATGACCCAGCTGGGCACCTTCTCCGAGTCGATGGTGGTACACGAAGCCTCGCTCGTGAAGCTGGCCCCAGACGCCCCCCTGCGCGCCGCCGCCCTGATCAGCTGCGGGATCTCGACGGGGTTCGGTTCGGTGGTCGACCGGGCCAGGACTCGCCCTGGCGAGGTGGTCGTGGTCGTGGGCTGCGGGGGTGTCGGTTCCGGTGCCCTGCAGGGCGCCCGCCTGGCCGGTGCCCGGGCCATCGTGGCGGTGGACACCGTGCCGTTCAAGGTGGACCAGGCCAAGCGGCTTGGGGCCACCCACGGCGTGTCGTCCATGGCCGAGGCGCTGCCGCTGGTGGCCGAGATCACCCAGGGTCGCATGGCCGACGTGGTGGTGCTGACCCCGGCCACCCTGACCGGGGACCTCATCGCCCCCGCCTGTGCGCTCGCGTCAAAGGACGGCAGGATCGTCTGCACCGCCGTCGCCCCGATCGACCAAATGGACGTCCAGCTGAACCTGTTCGACCTGGCGATGTTCAACAAGTCGTTGCTCGGCACCGTCTTCGGCTCGGTGAGCCCGCGGGTCCAGGTGCCCAAACTGCTCTCGCTCTACCAGAGCGGGCAGCTCGAGATCGACGAGCTCATCACCAAGGAGTACCAGCTCGACCAGGTTCAACAGGGGTACGACGACCTGCACGCCGGCCGCAACGTCCGAGGGGTCGTGAAGCTGGCCGAGGACTCCTGACCGCCAACTCGCCGGCCGACCCGCCCGACCTGGCGGCCGGACCGTAGGAGGGTCGCGTCGTGGCCAGCTCCTGGTTCGAGACGGTGGCCGAGGCCCAGCGCCGGGCCAGGCGGCGGCTACCCGCCTCGGTCTACAGCGCGTTGGTCGCTGGATCCGAAAGGGGGACGACGCTCCAGGACAACCTGGCGGCCTTCGGCGAGCTGGGGTTCGCCCCGCATGTGGCCGGTCAGTCGGAGAAGCGGGACCAGGCGGTCACCGTGATGGGCCAGCCGGTGGCGCTGCCGGTCCTCTTGTCCCCCACCGGCGTCCAGGCAGTGCATCCGGAGGCCGAGGTCGCAGTGGCTCGAGCGGCGGCGGCCCGGGGCACCGCCATCGGGCTCAGTTCCTTCGCCAGCAAGCCGATCGAGGAGGTCGTAGCGGCGAACCCGCAGACCTTCTTCCAGGTCTACTGGAGCGGGACGCGCGAACGCATCGCGACCCGGCTCGAGCGGGCCCGGGCCGCCGGCGCAGTCGGACTCATCGCCACCCTGGACTGGTCCTTCTCCAACGGCCGGGACTGGGGTAGCCCCCGCATTCCCGAAGTCCTCGACCGCAAGACGATGTTGCGCTTCGCGCCCGAGGTGTTGCGCCGCCCCGGGTGGCTGGTCGACTTTCTGCGGACCCGTCAGCTGCCGGAACTGACCGTGCCCAACATGGCCGCGGTCGGTGAACCCGCACCGAGCTTCTTCGGCGCCTACGGCGAGTGGATGCAGACCCCTCCGCCCAGCTGGGAGGACGTGGCCTGGCTGGCCGAGCAGTGGGGTGGCCCCTTCATGGTGAAGGGCGTGATCCGCGTCGACGACGCCCGTCGCGCCGCCGACGCCGGAGCGAGCGCGATCTCGGTCTCCAACCACGGCGGGAACAACCTGGATGGGACACCGGCCACCATCCGAGCGCTGCCGGCGGTGGCCGAGGCGGTCGGCGACCGCGTCGAGGTTCTTCTCGATGGTGGGGTGCGCCGGGGGAGCGACGTCGTGAAGGCCATCGCCCTGGGGGCGAAGGCGATCATGATCGGCCGGGCCTATTTGTGGGGCCTGGCCGCCAACGGCCAAGCCGGGGTCGAGAACGTCCTCGACCTGTTACGCGGCGGCATCGACTCAGCCCTGCTGGCCCTGTCCCGGAGCGGGGTCGGCGAGCTGACCCGCGACGATGTGATCGTTCCCGAGGGCTTCCTCAAGACCCTCGGCGGGTCCGGCTGAGCGCCGCCGCTGTGCGAGCCGGTCCTTCGACGGCCCGCCGGGTGACGATCATCGGCAGGAGCGGGCGGAGGGTGCGGGCCCGCCAGCATCCCCACCACACTCCGCAGCCGTAGGCGAGGTCGTCTGCCGTCCGGATAGCGAGGTAACGGAAAGCGTCGAGGCCCTGGGGACGTGAGCGCCAGTCCCGCAGAGCGCTCAGGCCAAGCGCGCCCATCGCCATGAGCCGTGCTCGTCGGAGTCGCCGCACGAATAGCGACGCCATGAGGACCGGGCTCCAGACCCGGGTGACTCCGGCGAGGGCCGGGCGCGCCGAGCGGACCATCCCAGCCGCCGACAGGCGAACCGCGAGCTCGAAGGGCCGGTCGACGACGCCTTGGAGCCGGCGGCCGACACGCACCGTCGAGGCGGCCGCCACGGCGAGCGCGGCGAAGGGTCGGCGACCGGCCGCCAGCCCCCATACGGCCGCGGTCGCCGGGGACACCCTCGCCGGCGAGATCGCGTCGCCGTGGCGACGGGCGAGCGGCCCGGCCGACGACCCGTAGTCGGCGCGGCGGGCGACCCAGGCCGTTGGGCGCAGCTCCGGGGCGTGCTCGACCTCCACCGAGGGCACGTAACGGACGTCCCAACCTGCGTCGACCAGACGCCAGACCAGATCGACGTCCTCGCCCACCGTGAGCTGCTCGTCGAACAGCGGACCGGATGCGACCGAACGCCGAAGCACGATCGCGGCCGAAGGGACATAAGAGACGTGGCGGCCCGGTCCCACCAGCCCCTCCCTCGGGCCCAGGTCGAGCGGGGAGCGGGCTGCCTCGTAGCGAGCCAGCCAGGAGCGGTTTGAAAACGGGGTGATCACGCGGGGCGCCACGAGCGCGACCGACGGGTCGACAAAGTGGCCGACGAGGTGGTCGAGCCATCCCGGCGGGACGACGCAATCCGAATCGACGAACGCGACCAGCGGCGAGCGCACCTCCGCCAATCCGGCATTGCGGGCGGCCGCTGGGCCTCCTTGGACTTCGAGCCGCAGATACTCGGCGTCGGCCCCCCGGGCCACCTTCTCAATTTCTGCCCGACGAATCGACGCGTCGTCGACCACCACACACGGCGTCGGGCGGAGAGATTGGAGCAGGCGTTCCAGGAGCTCCGGGCGGTCGCGCACCGGGATGACCACGGTCACCAGGGTTCCCGGTGTGACTGGGTCGGGCCGGGGGTGGAACATGCCGGCCCGCACCAGTCGCCGACCGACGGCACGCTCGGCGCGACTGGGCTCGACCGGCAGGCCATCGAGCCATCGCCCGGCCATCTCGGCGGCCCGAGGCCGAAGGCGCAGCAGTCGCGCCGGGCTCCCCCCGAGGAAGACCCTCCCCTCAGCCAGGACCTTGAGGTCGGGGTCGGCAGCCAGACGAATCCCGGCCGGAGCCATCGCCTTTGCCGGGGCTCGGCCCAGAATGCCCGCTTCTGTTGACGGCTGGCTGCTGGTCGTCATCGGGCCAATCTTGGCAGGGCCGGTTCGCTTCACGTCAGTGGATATCAATCCGCCCTGGGCGCGGTCGCCGCGACCTGGGTGCGGTGCGCCCAGGACCACACGAGCACCTTGGGGTTCCGCCGTGCGAACGGGCGTGCCGCAGTCCGAAAGCCCGCGACTCCGCAGCGAGGCCCGAGCTGGGCCCGAGTAGGCTCGCGAGCACATCCGTATCCCAGATCAGACGCAAGTGCCCCGCCCGAGGCCTTCGGCGAGGAGGACTCCCGATGACCGACATCGACAACGTGACCGTCGACACCGAGGAGGCCGACGACATGGAGTCGGAGGCCGATGAGCTCCTGGTCGAGGAGATATCGATCGACGGGATGTGCGGGGTCTACTGACCGAGTGAGATCCAACGGGTCACCCCTGGGCGCGACCCCTTTGGTGTTCGACGCCAGTCGTCCTTGGCGGTTGCACCCGCAGGTCGCGCTACGGGATGAATCCTTCGGTGCTCTCGCCTACCACTACGGGAACCGCCGGCTGATCTTCTTACGCAGCCGGACCCTCGTCGAGCTGGTGAGGTCGCTCGAACACTTCGACAGCGCGGAAGACGCGCTCGCCGAACTGAAGGAGCCCCGGCGGGCCGGGTACCGGTCGGCGTTGGCCAGGCTCGCCGCCTCGGAGGTGCTCGATGCCCGCTAGCGCGGCCTCGGGTCTCCGGGACCGGCTGTCGCACGGGCTCGCCGCACCGATCTGTCTGACGTGGGAGCTGACCTATGCCTGCAACCTGGCCTGTATTCACTGCCTGAGCTCGTCGGGACGACGGGACCCCCGCGAGCTGTCGACCGACGAGGTCAAGCGAGTGGTCGACGAGCTGTCGACCATGGGGGTCTTCTACGTGAACATCGGGGGCGGCGAGCCCATGACCCGGCCCGACTTCTTCGAGATCCTGGCCTACGCCGTGGGTCAGCGAGTCGGGGTGAAGTTCTCCACCAACGGCACCCGGCTCGACCAGGCCAGCGCCGAGCGGCTGGCCGGCATGGATTACGTCGACGTGCAGATCTCCCTGGACGGCGCGACCGCAGAGGTCAACGATGCCGTCCGGGGCGCCGGCAGTTACCGGGCTGCTCGGCGGGCGATGGACAACCTGGCCGCCGCAGGGTTCGGTCCCTTCAAGATCAGCGTCGTGGTCACCCGACACAACGTCGGCCAGCTCGATGCGCTCGCTGCCATGGCCGAGCGCTACGGGGCCCAGCTGCGGGTCACCCGGCTGCGCCCATCCGGACGCGGGGCCGATTCCTGGGCCGAACTTCACCCCACCGCCAGTCAGCAGCACTATCTGTACGAGTGGTTGCGCGACCGCCCGCAGGTGTTGACCGGTGACTCCTTCTTCCACCTCTCCGCGCTGGGCGAGCCTCTCGAGGGGCTGAACCTGTGCGGGGCCGGTCGGGTCGTCTGCCTCATCGACCCGGTGGGCGACGTCTACGCCTGTCCGTTCGTTCTGCACGACGAGTTCCGAGCAGGGAACGTGCGCGATGGAGGTGGCTTCGCGGCGGTGTGGCGGACCTCAGAGCTCTTCGAGTCGCTACGGGAGCCCACCAGCGCCGGGGCGTGCGCCTCCTGCGGCTCCTATGACGCGTGCCGGGGTGGTTGCATGGCCGCCAAGTTCTTCACCGGACTCCCGCTGGACGGGCCCGACCCCGAGTGCGTCTTCGGCCACGGCCATGCCGACCTGGCCGGAGCCGGGAGCCCGCCGAGGCCGTCGGCCGACCACTCTGCCCGGGTGCCGGTGCGTCTCGTCGCGCGTGGCTAACCCCGACGTGGAGGCCCCGGCCTGGCCCGACGTCGGCTCGATGGCCGGAGCCTGCTTGCTCGTGGTCCCGGTGGGCTCCTACGAGCAGCACGGTCCCCATCTCCCGCTCGACACCGACACGATCATCGCCCGCGCGCTGGTCGGGGGGGTCGCCTACCTGCCCCACGTCTTGGCCGCGCCTGCTCTCGCCTACGGCGCCAGCGGTGAGCACGAAGGCTTCCCGGGGACGCTGTCGATCGGGACCCGGGTGCTGGCGGACGTGCTCGTCGAGCTGGTCCGCTCCGCCCGCACGAGCTGCGCAGCGGTAGCACTCGTCTGCGCCCACGGCGGGAACGCTGACGGGCTGGCTGAGGCGAAGCGCCGCTGCGAGGCCGAGGGTGATCGGCTCTTTGTCTTTCCGGCCCGGGTGGACGGGGGCGATGCCCATGCGGGGAGGACCGAGACCTCGCTCATGCTCGCGATCGCTCCCGACGAAGTCCGAACGGGCGCGTTCGCCCCCGGCCGCACCGAGACCCTGGAGCGCCTGTGGCCCGCGCTCCGAACGTCCGGGGTGCGCGCGGTCTCCGACAACGGGGTTCTTGGCGACCCGACGGGCGCCACCGCCGCGGAGGGCCGGCTTCTTTTGGCGACACTCGTCGATCAGTTGACCGGGGCCCTCGAAATCTGGTGGGAGGAGGTCCGGGCGAACGCCGGGGTCGGACCGTGACCAAGGTGGCGGTCGTCACCGGGGCGGCCCGGGGGATCGGCGCCGCGGTCGTCGATCGCCTGGTTGCAGAGGGCTGGTCGGTTGTCGCCATCGACGCCTGCCGTGACGAGCCGACCATCCCCTACCACCTGGCTACCCGGGAGGAGCTGGACGTCCTCGCCGCCAAGCACGGCCCGGCGGTCGCCGCCGTGGTCGGCGACGTGCGCTCGCGCGAGGACATGGAGGGCGCAGTCGCGCTCGCCGAGGAGCACTTCGGCCCCCTGGATGCTGCGGTGGCCGCGGCGGGGGTGCTCGCCGGCGGGTCTGCGGTCTGGGAGGCGGGCGACGATGAGTGGGCGACGCTGTTTGAGGTGAACGTGACCGGAGTCCGTCGGCTGGTCGCCGCCGCCGTTCCGGCGCTCCTCGCCCGCGAGCCGCCGCGGCAGGGGCGGGTTGTCGCGCTGTCATCAGCCGCCG
>JBEDUR010000208.1:0-8677 GCA_040414865.1 Acidimicrobiales bacterium | reverse complement strand
GCCCAGCCGATGGCCGAGAGCACGCATGTTGAGCCCTTCGAGCCCTTCAGCGTCCAGCAGCTCCACGGCGGCCTGAACGATCTGCTCGCGGGTCAGGGTGTCGCGTGTCATACCCGAGGATAGGTCGCCCCCCAGGCCTGGTTGAACATTGTTCAGGAGCCTTGCACTAAGTTCAAGTCGCGATAGGATGAGCTATTGAACATTGTTCAGGACGGGTACTTCCGCCGACGCGCCCGGTCGCGCCACAACTGAAGGGAAGGGGAGATGCCGGAACTTGCCCAATTCGTCGCGGAGCTTGCCGGGCGGCTACGAGTCCCCGGCGTAGCCGTTGGAGCCTGGGCCGACGGCCAGGAAACCTACGCCTGCCACGGGGTGACCAGCATCGACAACCCGCTGCCGATCACCCCGGACACGATCTTCGTGCTCGGGTCGGTCAGCAAGACCTTCACCGCGACCGCATTGATGTGCTTGGTTGCCGACGGCCGGGTCGAGCTGAACACCGCGGTCCGCCGGTACGTTCCGGAGTTTGCACTTGCAGATGCGAAGCAGTCAGAGCGGATTACTGTGCTACACCTCCTCAACCACACGGCAGGCCTCGCCACTCGGCTGGGTGTGGATACCGGTGAGGGTGACAGTGCGCTGGCTCAGTACGTGGCCGCCATGGCCGGGTCGGAGTTGATCTCGGTTCCAGGCGAGCGCGCGTCCTACAGCCAGATGGGGTTCAACTTGGTTGGCCGCGTCATCGAAAAGGTCACCGGGCTGACCTTCGAGCAGGCGGTCGGGTCGCTGGTGCTTCGACCGACGGGGCTCACCCACAGTGCCTATGCGCTCAACGACGTGATCACCAAGCGATTCGCCGTCGGGCACAACGCGGCTGCCGACGGCACGCTCGCGGTTGTCTCGCAGTGGAAGGACAGCCGCGCCAACAACCCCGGCGGCGGCCTGGCGTCATCGGTCTCTGATCTCGTGCGCTGGGCGCGCTTCCATCTTGGGGACGGCCGTGCCGAGGATGGCACTCGTGTCCTGCCGACCGAAGCGCTGCAGGGGATGCAGCTGCCGACCGCTGAATTGCGCGGCAGCACTTTAGGAGACGCTTTTGGGGTTTGCTGGTTCCTTCGGAACGTGGGCGGCGTCACGACCATCGGCCACGGTGGCTCGGCCAACGGTCAATTCGCCGAGCTGCTCATCGTCCCTGAGCGCAACTTTGCGCTTGCGGTGACATCCAACGCTGGCCCGGATGCCGGGCTCCAGTTCAACCAGACAACAGTGCGGTGGATGCTCGATCACTACCTCGGCATGGTGGAACGCGATCCGGAACCTTTGCCCTACGACAAAGCGAAGGCTGCGGAGGTCGTGGGTGGCTACGAGAACGAGATCATGCGACTGGTCCTTGCCGACGAGAGGTCAGCCCTGACCGTCGAATGCCTTATCAAGCCCGAGGTTCGCGAGACATCCGACTCTGAGCTGCCGCCCGACCTTCCGGCTGCCGCGCTCGGCCTGTTGCCAAACGATGAGTGCATCGTCACCACGGGTGGCCTACAAGGGCAGCGCGGCTTCTTCACTCGGGACAAAGCCGGCGTCGTGATCGGAATCGACCTCGCCGGACGGTTGTTTACCCGGCTGAGCTGATCACATTGGTTTGTCGAACGGGAAACTCCTCAGGCGAGCGTTACCGTGACGTGAACATTGTGCCCGTCGATCTCGATGTCGCCTTGGTCGATCGGCTTGCCGCTTGTAGCGGCGGATGATCCGGGGCTGCCCACCAAGAACCGGACTCCGGCCGATCCCGCTCCACGACCTCAGGCACACCTGCCTCAGTTGGCCCTCTCGGTCGCCCCGGTGCCGTTCAAAGGTGCTCTCCGCGCGTGGGTCGCTCGTCTCGACCATGCTGCCGCTTTAGGCACCCAAGTTCCCGGGTGACGAGGCCGCCGCGAGGCCATAGCGCTCGATCGAGCAAAGTTGATGACACACTGGTGACCTTTCGAGGCTCTAGGAGCCCGTGCTCCGGCTGAAATCCGGACAAGAGCTGCAGGTCAAGACACAAGCGGGTGTGGCGGAAATCGGTAGACGCGCCGGGTTTAGGTCCCGGTCCCCTTCGGGGGGTGGAGGTTCGAGTCCTCTCGCCCGCACCCCGCGAGTACAGCCGTACCCGAATCACGAGTACCAGACATAGGGCAAGCCTCCGTCTCCAATCTGGAGAAGATCCGGCCCACCCAGCGAGGGCTAGGTGTGCCCCGCGGTCGGCGATCCTCATCCCCGTCGGCAGCTGCTGAGAAGCGCCTTCGGCTCGCCCCCAGCGTGCTCCGAGAGCGACAGGGGCGTGGCGCGAGCGGGAAACCTCAGTTCAGGTCGCTGCTCGAGAGTGGTCACCAGGCGGGCAGCTCAAGCTCCAGGTATGGCGTACCTGGCCAGGACGAAAGGGGCTGCGCAACTGTTCGCCCACTCCTTACGCGGGTCGTGGACCGCTGACCTCCCCCACCGCCGGCGCGGGGTCACGCCCAATGTGTGGAAGCCAAATCTCTAGGTGCGGGCCTACGCGGCGGAGCCGGCCACCTGGCCGGCTCCCCGAGCTGCGTCCAAGACGCTATTCAGTTGTCACCCCGAGCCGACCGGTCGGTCCTCGTCGCTTAATGCTGGAGCCACGCTGTCCGGTGCCCTCTTCAAGAGGTGCTCCCGCGCACGGCCGAAGAGCAGACGGCAGGGTCGACCGCCGAACGGTGCTGCTGCCCCGTCAGGTCACCTGACGGGGCGAAGCTTCCCGGGTGGAATACGCTCCTCGTTCGAGCTCGTCGAATCCATCGCAAGCTCCCTTCATCACAAGGTCGAGGCCCAACGGGCCCGCCCTTCGATGCCATTCTCGCTCGGGGCTACTCGACTTGTGAAGGCCGGGCTCATAAAAGTTCCGCTACCAGCGATGGTCAGATCGATGGCGTTCGCAGCAAGGCCGCGAGGGCGCGAAAAGCCTGGCCACGGTGGCTGAACGCGTGCTTCTCAGTCTCAGCCATCTCGGCAAAAGTTCTGCCGCCGCCCTCGTTCGGAACGAACACCGGGTCGTAACCGAACCCGCCCGAGCCCCTGGGTTGTTCGGCGATCTCGCCGTCGACCACCCCTCTGGTCCAGAGCTCAGAGCCGTCCCTGAACGACACGAAGGCGACCGCGACGAACCGCGCCCGCCGGGAGCCGCTCGTCCGCAGTTCAAGGAGCAGTTTTGTCACGTTTTCGGCGTAGCTCGCTCCGGGGCCGGCGTAGCGGGCCGAATAGACGCCCGGTGCGCCTCCGAGCGCTACCACCTCCAAACCGGTGTCATCGGCGACTGACGAGCGCCCAGTGGCCTCCCGCAGGGCCACGGCCTTCAGCCTTGCGTTGTCGAGAAGGGTTCCTCCAGTTTCCTCGACTTCGGGCACCCCCTCGGGACGATCGACGACGGCGATGCCCGCGTCAGCGAGGATGGCTCGGATCTCAGCGGCCTTGTCGGGGTTGGCGGTGGCGAGAACGAGCTCGAGCTCGGTTCCAGTGCTGCTCACCTGGATGACGGTGGCTTGACCAGCACCGCCCGCTGGGCCTCGACCAGCTGGTCGATCCCAGCGGCGGCCAAGTCCAGCAGCTCGTCGAGCTCACCACGGCTAAAGGCCATGCGCTCGGCGGTGCCCTGGACCTCGACGAACTTCCCCGAGCCGGTCATGACCACGTTCATGTCGACCTCAGCTCTCGAGTCCTCGGCGTAGGGGAGGTCAAGCATGGGCACGCCGTCGATGATCCCGACTGAGACCGCGGCGACCTCGTCCCGCAGCGGGTGCTCGGCCAACGACCGGGCGCCAAGCAGCCGCGAGAAAGCGTCGTGGAGCGCCACATAGGCCCCACAGATCGACGCCGTTCTGGTACCGCCGTCGGCCTGCAAGACATCACAGTCCACTGTCACCTGGTTCTCCCCCAGCGCCACCAGGTCGCAGACCGAGCGCAAGGATCGAGCAATAAGGCGCTGGATCTCCTGGGTCCGCCCCGACGGGCGGCCTCGGGTTGCCTCACGCTCAGCCCGTTCGGGAGTCGAACCAGGGAGCATCGAGTACTCCGCGGTTACCCAGCCCCTTCCGGTCCCGCGCATCCAGGGCGGCACCCGCTCTTCGAGGGAGGCCGTGCAGAGCACCTTGGTCCGCCCCATGGTCACCAGCACTGATCCGGCGGCGAATTCCGTGAAGTCCCGGACGAAAGCTACCGGTCGGAGCTGATCCAGTGTCCGCCCGTCGTCTCGCAACGCCCGGGGATCGGTGTCTGCACTCATGGCATGTTCTTTCTCCATCCCACGCCGACCTACTGGGGCGCCGGGCTCACCACTCGAAGACCACTCCGGGCACAGCCTGGTGGACCTCCCGCCCGAAGGCCTCTGCCGCTTCGAAGCCCAGCGCCTCGGCCTCCACGGTAGGCCTCCGATGGGTCACGACCAGCTGGGCGACACTGGCGTCGCGGGCCATGCTCCCAGCCTGGCGCCCGCTCAGATGCCCAAAGGTGCCCTCCTGGTCCTTCAGGTAGGTCGCCTCACAAAGGAAGGTCCCGATATCCTCGCCCAGCTCGTCGACCGACCAACCCGGACCGGTGTCGGCGGAGTAGACGAGCGGTGGCCCTCCCGGCCCCTGGCCGATCCTGTCGAATCGAACCGCGAACGTCGGAGGGCCATGGTCGGTGGCCGAGAAGCGGCACCGGAGGTCGCCGACGTCGACCTGGAGCGAGGGCTCGGCCTCCTGCCACTTGAGCGAACGGTCCCTGCCGGCATAGGAGCGCTCCTGCAGTCCGGGCGGTGCCACGACGAGGAATGTCGCTGCCGTGGGCTGCAACCGTGCCCATACCGCGAAGGACTCCAGGTCGGTCCAGTGGTCGTGGTGCTCGTGGGACAGCACGATGGCATCGATGTCGCCCGGGAAGCACACCTCCTGGAGCTTGGCGAAGGTTCCCGGACCAGCATCGAGCCAAATGGTGGTGGTGCCGGTCCTCACGAGGTATCCGCTGGCCGCCCCTCCGGCGCCGGGATAGCTCCCGTCGCACCCGAGAACGGTCAGGTTCCCGCTCGGTGTCATTCAGAAATAGATGGTGTTCTCGGCGCGCTTGGTCACAACGTCCAGGTCGTCGGTCCAGGCCCCGGTGGACAGGTACTTCCATCCGTCGTCGGCGGAGATCGCGACGACGACCCCTGTTGTCCCCGGGCGAATCTGCTTGGCGCAGCGGATCGCGCCGGCCACCGTCGCCCCGGTCGAGATCCCGACGAAGACACCCGCCTCGGTGAGCAGTCGTCGGGTCACCTCGATCGATTCACGGGGACGGACGACGGTCTTGCGGTCGAGGAGCTGGGCCCCGCCCAGCTCCTCAAAGATGGGGGGAACGAACCCATCGTCGAGGCTGCGCAGGCCGTCGACCCGCTCGCCGGCGGGGGGTTCGACCGCCCACACCTCGATCGCAGGTTTCTGCTCCTTCAGATAGCGGCCAACCCCCAGCAGCGTCCCGGACGTTCCCAGCCCAGCGACCAGATGGGTCACTTCCGGGCAGTCCCGCCAGATCTCCGGACCGGTAGTGCGGTAGTGGATGGCCGGGTTGGCGGTGTTCCCGTACTGGTAGAGCATGTGCCAGTCGAGGTGTTCCTCAGCCAGGCGCAACGCCATCCTGACCGCGCCGTTTGAACCCTCCTCGGCTGGCGACTCGATGATCTCGGCTCCCCAGACCTCGAGGAGCTGACGCCGCTCGACGGACACATTGGTGGGGAGAACGACCTTCAGGTGGTACCCCTTCATCCTGGCCACCAGAGCGAGACCGATCCCGGTGTTGCCGGAGGTCGGCTCGAGGAGGACCTGGTCCGGACGTCCCGGCTCCAGGATCCCGTCGGCCTCAGCCTGCTCGACCAGCGCTAGAGCCACCCGGTCTTTGACCGAACCCCCCGGGTTCCGCCCCTCGAGCTTCAAGACCAGGCGAACGTTCGGGTTCGGGCTCAACTGGCTGACCTCGACCATCGGCGTCTCGCCGATCAGGTCGAGAACGCTCCTCATGATGGGCACAGGGTCAGCCCCCGGCGACCGCCGGCAAGATCGAGACCTCGTCGCCCTCCTTGACCGGGGTTTCGAGCGCGGACAGGTAGCGCACATCGTCATCGTTGACATACACGTTCACAAACCGATGCAGCGTCCCATCCTCGTTGAGCACCTGCTCGCCCATGCCGGGATGCTCGGTGACGAGGGAGCGCAAGACCTCGCCCACCGTGGAGCCGTCTACCGAGACGATCGCCCGCCCACCCGCCTGAGAGCGGAGAACGGTCGGCAGACGTACAGCGACGGGCACAGCGCCTCCCTCATGGCCCGCCGTCGACGGGCCGTCGAAATCGAAAGTTGACCTGACAAGTGAGGATTGTATCGGAGCTGGACCAGCTGGCCTCCGCCGGGGCCTACACCCCTTCGGTTGGCGGGCGCCTGCCCGTCGGATGCGAGGATCCGGTAGATCCTCGCCGGTGCCTAGAAACCGGGCCGTTCCGGCAACCGTCCGATGCGAACTTGAGTCAGCTGGCCCGTGCCCAGTGGGTGCGGATGACGACTGACTCCTCCTTGACCTCGCCGTCGACGATCCGGTAACTCCGCAAGACCGGCTGAACATCCCGCAGCGAGACGATCAGGTAGTGCCAGGTGGGGTCTGGGGCTTCGGCGACGTCGGTCGCCGAGGGGTAGGCATCGGTATGGGTGTGGGAATGGAAGACCCCCACGATCTGCAGGCCGTGGGCCTCGGCATCCCGATCAGCACGGAGGTGGGCGAGCGGATCCACCGTATAGATCCGGGCGGAGTGCGCCACGTTCTGGGTCGGGTACCAGGCCACCACCTCGTTGAACGCCGGATTGCCCGCGATGAGGCCGCACGCCTCCTCCGGGAGACCCTCGAGGCAATGACCGACGATGGCTAGCTGCACCCCCGTGGACATTCGCAACATTGCACTAAAGCGTAACGACCACCATTAACCAGGGCGCGGACCCGGACCGGCGCCGGGGGGCCGGTAACCTGCGACCGTGGCGCGAGCCAAAAAGAAGGTGGCCAAGCGCCGCGCTCAGAACCAGGTGACGACCAGGGACCGGGTCGTGGCCACCAATCGCCGCGCACGGTACGACTACGAGCTGCTTGAGACGTTCGAGTGCGGGATCGTGCTCCAGGGTAGCGAGGTCAAGTCGCTCCGCAGCGGCCGGGCTCAGCTCGCCGACGCCTATGCCAGGGTCTCCAACGGAGAAGTGTGGCTGTTCGGGATGCACATCCCGCCATGGCAGTTCGCCTCTGGCTTCGGTGCTCATGATCCCGACCGCCGGCGCAAGCTGCTCCTACACCGGGGCCAGATCGACGAGCTCATGGGTCGGACCCAACAGCAGGCCCTTACCCTCATCCCGGTCAGGCTGTACTTCAAGGATGGAAAGGCAAAGGTCGAGCTGGCCCTGGCCAGAGGCCGGCGTCTCTACGACAAGCGGCGGGTGCTCGCGGCGAAGGAGGCGGAAAGGGAGGCGGCCAGGATGGCCCGGCACTCTTCCCACTGGATTGACTCGGGCTTTTAGAGCAGGGCTTCGGTCGCCTGGTCGGCCACGCCAGCGAAGTAGCGATCGAGGACCTGCTGAAAGAGCGGTTCCTCGGGATCGGCTCGGAGAAACAGGGTCATGGAAGATCGGAGCTTCTGGGCATCGAGCGCGCCGAAGATCTCTTGGGCGCTCGCTCCTTCGAGCGCGCCGACGACCTGCGCACACTCACGGAGCCTTGGCCCGAGGATCTCGTGAGCCAGGTAGGCCCTCGCCTCAGCGAGCGAACCTATGGCGAAGTACCTCGACGTCGCACTCTGGCCAAGTCCGACGAACTGCGGGAACACGAACCACATCCAGTGCGTCCGCTTCCGCCCGGATCGGAGCTCGTCGAGCGCGCGTTGGATCGCGCCGCCGTCGTCTTGCGCGTCCACGAAGCGCTGGAGCTGGTCGTTCGTCACCGAAGACCTCACCTACGTCCGACCGGCTTCGCGCGGTCTCGCTGGGTCGGTACCGCGGAACTTACGATAGATGACAAACAGGGTTCTTTACCCTCACCCGTCGCCTCTATACATCGGCGAATCTGAAGGGGCACTCAAGGCGACACGACCTTTAGCCGTTTCGGCATCGGATCGCTGTCGATCTACAGGAAGGGTTCTTGTTCCAAGGAACGACAGTTAACTTCCGTTGGCGGACGACTTCGGCTCCGACGAGGACGTGCGACCAGCCCTTCGAACCATCGGCTGCGAGGAGCGCTTCTACGGCTGACCCGACGGTCTCGGCGGTTGGCGACCTAGCTTGCGCTGACGGGCCCGACGATTCCCGCAGCATGGTGGCTCCGAGGGTGCCTGGGGCATTCAGCCGACACGACGGTGACGTCGATACGCCGCTCACCACTAGGATGATTGGCGCCCAAATTGGGCGGCCAACGATCAAGGGGGTGAATGGTCTCGACTCAGGTTGTCGAGGTGGGAGAAGCGAGCCGTGGTGCCCGGAGCCACGTTAAAGAGCCGGGAACACAAACAAACGCCGAGCCTCAGCTCGCGCTCGCTGCTTAAGTAGCGACGTCCTTCCGTTCTCGGCCCCACGGGGCGGCCAAGGGCGTCATCTTGTGGGGCTCACCCGATAGGTCGTTCCGGTAGGCCTTCGGGGACATT
>JBEDUR010000207.1:0-3710 GCA_040414865.1 Acidimicrobiales bacterium | reverse complement strand
ATTTCGAGGGTCGCATCCACCCCGAAGTGCGAATGAACTACCTTGCCTCGCCACCGCTCGTGGTCGCCTACGCCCTGGCCGGCACGATGGACATCGACCTGTCCTCCGAGCCCCTCGGTCACGACCGTGACGGTTTGCCGGTCATGCTCACCGACCTGTGGCCCAGCCCCGCCGAGGTGGACGCGATCGTCGGGGCCGTCCTCGCTCCGGACCAGTTCAGCGCCTCGTACGCCACCTTGCTCGACGGCGACGCCGCCTGGAATGCTCTCGACGTCTCCTCCGGTGAGCAATTCGACTGGCAGCCCGAGTCGACCTATGTGCAGGCGCCACCATTCCTGGAAGGCGTGGGTCCCGAGATTCCTCCGCTCGCTGACGTGACCGGCGCCCGGGCGCTCGTCGTTCTCGGCAGCAGCGTGACCACCGATCACATCTCACCGGCGGGATCCATCCCGGCCAACGGACCCGCCGGCCGCTACTTGCTCGAGCACGGCGTCGAACGGCGGGCCTTCAACTCCTACGGGGCGCGCCGGGGCAATCACGAGGTGATGGTGCGCGGCACCTTCGCCAACGTCCGGCTTCGCAACGCCCTGGCTCCCGGCACTGAGGGGGGCGTCACACGACACCTGCCAAGCGGCGAGCAGCTGTCGATCTTCGAGGCCGCCGAGCGGTACCGGAGCGAGGGCACCCCTCTGGTCGTCCTTGCTGGCAAGGAGTATGGGGCGGGCTCCTCGAGGGACTGGGCGGCCAAGGGCACCATGCTGCTCGGCGTCCGGGCGGTGCTGGCGGAGAGCTTCGAGCGCATCCACCGCTCGAACCTGATCGGCATGGGGGTCCTGCCTCTCCAGTTTGTTGACGGGGCGTCGGTCGAGAGCCTCGGTCTGTCCGGCGAGGAATCCTTCAACATCGTCGGCGTGGAGGGCGCATGCGCCGGCGACGCCGACGCCCTCCGGGTCACCGCCGACGGGCTGGCTCTCCCGGTCCGGGCACGGCTCGACACGCCCAGCGAGCGCAGCCACTACCGGCACGGCGGCATTCTGCCGTTCGTGTTGCGGGAGCTGGCCTTAACGAAACGGGGCTAAACGACTGCGAGCCTCTACTCCGTCGCCGGGCCGGGCAACATGGTGACCACGGTGCGGACCACGCTCGGCTGCCTCGGCCTGGTCGACGACCAAATCTGCAGCGAGGCCCACACATGAGCCCGAGAGCCGGCGCTGTTGACCCAGCCGCTGGCGGCGCGGCAGACGAGGACGGGTCCTGGCTCGACCTCGGTGTACGCACCGAGGATGTCGCGCAGTGGAGGGACGAGGGGTTCGGGGCCTTCGAAGCAGCCCTGGCCCAGGGGGACGGGTTCACCCCGTCAATGGCCGTGCACCATCGCCGCCAGCTCGAGCGCGTCGCCCACACGTGGATACGCCAGGGCCTGGACTCCGTCGAGGGGCTGGAATGGCACCGGGCAGGCTTCGCGGCAGCCGATGCCGTGAAGTGGCGCTCACAAGGCGTCGACCTTTCCACTGCCCGAATCCGCCGGGACGGCTTCGACCGGAGGTTCACGCCTAGGGGTTCCGCCTGACACGGATACGGAACACGTGGATAGAGGTGACGCACCCACGCCAGCCACCAGAAGATGCTGAAGCTGCGAGAATCGAGCCATGCCCAGCGACGACCAGCCCGCACAACACCGACCCACGAGCTCCTCGGAGGGAGGCGAGCCGCCCAACCTGGCTGCCGAGGTCGACCCGGCGGTCATCGCCACCGCCGTCAGCCATTGGCCCGACGCCGTCGTCATTCTCGACTCGGGTGGAGTCGTCCGCTATTGGAACCTTGGAGCAGAGCGGATCTTCGGATACCGTGCGCACGAGATGATCGGCTCCCTGCTCGAGTCGATTATTCCCGAACGACTCCGTGAACGTCATGCCAAGGGCTTCTCCGAAGCCGTCGCCCGCGGTTCAAGCCACTATGGAGAGAATGACTTGCTTTCCGTGCCGGCCACCACTGCTCAGGGGGCAACGATCTCCATCGAGTTCGCCGTCTCGCTGCTGAAGGGAGAGGACGAGAGGGTGCGATACGTGGCCGCGGTGATCAGGGACGTGACGGAGAGATGGAGCCGCGAGAGAGACATGCGGCGACGCCTCGAGGCCCTCGAACGCGCCGCCGGCGAGGGAAGTCAGCCAGCCACGCCTTGATCGCGTCGCTGCTGTCGCGACCACGGACCGGCAGAGTCAGGGTCTCGATGCGACCATGAACGACAAGCTCCGGAGGAGGCATCATGGCGGAATCCCTCAAGGTGATCGGCCTCGACCACATCGTGCTCAACGTGAGCGATGTCGAGCGATCACTCCATTTCTACGTCGACGAGCTCGGACTCGAACCCCTCAGGGTCGATGCCTGGCGCCGCAAGGAGGTGTTCTTCCCTTCCGTTCGGGTTGACGCGACCACGATCATCGACCTGCTCCCACGACCCCCGAGTGGTGACAACGTCGACCATTTCTGCCTCGTCGTGGAGCCGACGCAGTTTGACGAACTCAAGGCAAGCGGAGGGTTCGATGTCGCCGACGGGCCGAGTCGGCGCTTCGGAGCCCAGGGGGATGGCATGTCGCTCTATATCCGCGATCCCGACAAGAACCTGGTCGAACTTCGCTATTACGACCACGCGTCGGGCACCAGAGGCGCCAGGTAAAGCGGTCGCCGTCGAATGCGCGCCGTTCTCATCCCCCACTGAACAACTCGAGCTGGATGTTGTCGGGATCCCGAAAGACGAGGGTTGAGAAAGTTATCGGTTCTTGGACGTCGCGGATGCCACTGTGCTCGACCCCGATTGCGGTCAGGTGCTCGGCCCACCTCTCCATCTCAGTCCCGCTGGCCACGTTGAACCCAACGTGGTCCAGCCCGGTACGACGCTCATCGAACGGTTCACCTTGATTGCCCCCGTGCTCGTGCAGACCGATGACGAGACCACTTCTCGAATCGGTCAGAATTACGGCGTAGCCGGTCTCTTCGCGCTCGTAGTGCGGGATCGTCACCGGCACCCGCTGGAGGTCAAAGACTCTCGCGTACCATTCCGCACTGGTCTCGACGTTCCGCACAGTGGCGGCGAAGTGATGGATTCCGGTGATTGCCGGCTGATTCTCAGGCATGCGACCGCCTCCCTCCCGTTCCTGAGCTGCAAAAGCGAGGTGCTGCTCAGGGCCGTCGACAGGTAACGATACAGAAGACCCAAGCGTCAGTGGCTGGGCATCGAAGCTACTCGGGCTATGAGTCGTCGACCCGATCGGTGCATTGACCCGGTCGCCCGATCTTTGGGTTCCACCCATAGGCCGTCTGTTTCGGGACGAACGGACTGGACGACCGCCTCGACACAGCCCTCAGAGTTGGCCTCGTCTCGACGGCTCGTCGTCATATCTGTTCGCTAGGTTTTGATCCCCAGCGCGATCGGCACTCCTGATGCGCCATCGGCCAGCCAGTCACATGCCAGCCTCTGAAGGACGAGGAGGAACGATGTTCGAGCAGTACGACACGCCAGTACGTTGTGCTGCCGGGCACCTCTTTACGACTATCTGGATGCCTCTGGCGTCGTTGAAGGCAGTGCGCCTGAGCGGTCGCCGCTACCAGCGGTGCCCGGTTGGGCACCACTGGACCACGGTCGAACCGCTGGACGCGGTGACAGCGGACCCCTCCGATTTGGCGGCCGCCGGCAAGGTTCACGACATGCG
>JBEDUR010000206.1:0-6214 GCA_040414865.1 Acidimicrobiales bacterium | reverse complement strand
TGCAGACCAGCCCTGTTCAAGACACGAGAGGCGATGAGCGCCCCACCGAACGACTCCTTGGCGGCCGTGACGGCTGGTGCCGGCAGATGGGCCGGCACGGTCGAGGCGAGTCGGCTGAGGTACAGCGAGGCGGCGATGCTGCCGATGACGGCCACGCCGAGCGTGCCACCGAACAGGCGCGTGGCGTCGTTGATCGCCGAACCCACACCCGCCTTGTTCGAAGGGACAGCGCCCATGATGGCCTCAGTCGCAGGTGCGCTGGTGAGCCCCATACCGGTTCCAAGGAGCAGCATCTGAAGGGCGATCGTCGTGTAGGAGAGCGAAACCGAAGTGCTGGCGGCGACCCACAAGAGACCCGTGGCAAACAAGAGCAGGCCGGTGGCCACAATTGCCTTGTTTCCCACGCGTACCGCCAACTTCGTCCCGGCTATCGAGGCCACTGCGACCGAGCCGGCGACCGGGAGCAGGCGGACACCCGTGCCCAGCGGGCTGTAGGCCTTAGCGAACTGGAAGTACTGGGTGATCAAGAAGATCATCCCCTGAAGGGCGAAGAACGAGATCGCCACCGATCCGCTTGCCGCGGTGAAACGGGGATTGCGGAAGAGCGCCACGTCGAGCATCGGGTGGTCGGTGCGCCCTTGGAAGAAGACGAAGACCCCCAGAAGCGCCACACCTGCCGTGATGGTCGAAACGGTCGCCGTCGATGCCCAGCCCCAATCCGGGGCCTCGATCACGCCGAGGATGAGAACGGCCATGGCAAGCGACGAGAGTGCGAAGCCACGCCAGTCGACCCGCGGCGTCTGAGGGTCACGCGAGGTTGGGACGGCCAACGCCACCGAAAGAAGGATGACGAGAGCGACCCCGGCGATGAAGCCGAAGATGCTTCCCCACCAGAAGTGCTCGAGCAGCCACCCGCCTACGATCGGACCCATGGCGATGCCGATTCCCGTCGTCGCCCCCCAGAGCCCGATCGCCTTGGCGCGCTCGTCTCTTTCGGTAAAGACATTCACCAGCAGAGACAGGGTCGAGGGGAACATGAGCGCGGCCCCAAGGCCCATGACCGCCCGGGCTGCGATGAGCTCGGTGGTCGTGCCGACAAGGGCGCCGGCCAGGCTGCCCGACGCGAAGACAGCCAAACCGACCAACAGGGTGCCCTTGCGGCCTAACCGGTCACTGAGACTCCCCGCTGCCAAGACGAAGGCCGCGAAGACCAGGCTGTAGGCGTCGACCACCCATTGCAGCTGGGTGGTTGTCGCACCGAGTGTGCGGACCAGGGTCGGGAGGGCGACGTTGACGATCGTGACCTCCAGGCTGATGACGAATGCCGCCATGCTCAGGGCGACCAGGACAGCAACTCGGCTTTGCCGTGCCCGCGGCTTGGTTGATGCGCTCATGGCAGGTTCCTTTCCATCTGGTCGCGGGACTTGGGCACGGTTGCCGACGTCGCGATTGGCGTGCTCATTGGCGGGCTCCGCACGAGGTCTGGATGCATCAGCCCCCCTCGTGAGATCCGGTCACTGGCTTGACTTTATCAAGTTAACTTGAATAAGTCAAGTGTTGACACTAGATTGTTTCAAGGTAAGCTGAGCTCATGCGCTCCTACAGCCAGTACTGCGCCCTTGCCAAGGCGCTTGACGTCATCGGCGATCGCTGGAGTCTCCTCATCGTGCGGGAGTTGCTGGTCCGCTCCTCCCGCTACAGCGAGCTCCAAGACGGCTTGACCGGCATTGCCACGAACCTTCTCGCCGAGCGCCTCCGCCAACTCGAAGGCGCAGACGTCATCCATCGCGACGCAGACGGCCGTTACGAGCTCACCGAGTGGGGCCGAGGCCTGGCGACACCCGTCCACGAGCTGGTCCGATGGGCGGCCCCCTTGATGCTCGTCGGCCAGGGCACCGATGCATTTCGAGCTCGGTGGCTCGAGCTGCCTCTCGAGCTGATGTTCGCAGGGACGGACCCCGAACGGCCCGACATCGAGATCGAACTTCGGACGGCAGGCGAGGTGCTGACCGTCGAGTCTGCTGCTGGGCGCGTCGAAATTCGCGGCGGCCCTGCCTCGTCGCCCGACGTCGTCGTCTCAGGTTCGCCCGAGCTCATCGTCGGGCTCTTCTCCGGTGCCCTCGACCCAGAGGTTGCCAGCACACAAGGGGTGAGCATCCTTGGCGATTTCGGGTTGGTCGAACAACTCCGTCGAGGTGACTGGCTCGACCCACCGAGTCAAGAACCCTCTCGCCCCCGTCGAAGCCGGAGATGAGTCTCGGTCGCCGCACACAACAGCCTTCTAGGCACCACATCGAGGAGGACCATGGTCAACGCCGGCCTCGACCTCGATCACATCCAGCCCGGCGACCTCGCACTTCTCGAGGATTTCCACACGATGGGCCTGGCTACCTGATGGCCCCGGCGGGATGCCGGGTGACGTTGCGGCGGCTATCAAGGCTCCAAGCTGTTCATCGTCGTCGTGCGCTCCTGTGGGCAGTCTTCGCCATCAGCACAAGGCAACGCATTGCAGCGGAGACCCGCCACGCCGGAACCTGCGCCTTTTGTGTTCGAAATTCCTCGTCGGCAATCATGGACGAGCACGCCTTGCGGAGTGCCGTCTTAGTGGCCAGGCGCCGAGGGTTCTTTCTCTGCGGAAGGCGCTTCGTTCCTCTCGGTCATCTCGGATTCAGTTGCCGAGCCAGTTTCAGCATCTGTCGGATGAGACTCTCTGAAGTGCCAAAGCCAGTACTCATACGCGGCGAGCAGTACGGCTATCACGAGGAACCCGACGAAGGAAACAGACAGAACGATGAGGAGGATGACAGCAAGGACGACTCCACCGATGCGGAACAGATCGATGTGCGAACGGAACCAATCAACGGTCGCGTCGTCACGCGTCCTGTCTACGGTCGCACGGCCGATGGCGACTACCCACTTTCCGCCGTCAACGACCCACCTTCGCAGCGTTCGCGCCCAAGGATACGGACCGGTCAACAGAGCGATCACCACAACGATGATCAATCCGATCAGCAGCCATCTGCTGACACTGAAGAAGTAGTGGAAGAGCTGGGTCGTGATGGCTTGCCTGGCTGCCGTGTTCTCGGGCTTACCCGTGTTGACGACGGTGCTCTGGAGGTAGATCACCGCCCTCCTGATCACGACGAGGCCTAGGAATCCACCGACGGACAACTGAAGCAATGTCCTACGCCGCCTCCGCGATAACCAAAGAGCGAGGGCCGCGACGATCGGAGTGAGGGCGAGGAGCAGGATCGTCACCCTGTTGAAGGCTCGGACGAGGTGCTGCGCAGCCGTCAGCTTGGCAGCCGGAAACAAAGGAATCTGCCCACACGTCGCAGGAAGGGGTCGGTGCAACGCGGTGGAGATCTTCTCGCAGGCCTTCGAGGGAATCTCGTTTTGAGAAATCGTGGGAAGGTGCACCGGCTTGCCCACCACTCCAGAGGCGAAGCCTTGAATCTGTTGCAAGGCGGCATTGAGAAGCGGGACGAGGTTGAGCACGACTTGTCCGTTCGTTGTATTGACGCTGGTGCTCTTCCCCTCGAGTACCTGCACGAGCTGCGTGTGGGCGAACCTGTTGGCCCCGACCCACAAGGCCTGGAACTTGTCGGACTGCACGACCTTGGTTACACCTTGCTGAATGTAACCCTTGGCTCCATTGGCTATCGGTCCGGCGATAAACGACGCTCTTGGCGGCAGTACCTCCGCGATCTTCTGCCGTGGATTGAGGGATGCGTAGAGCTGGTCGGTGACCGTTCGTCCAACGGCTTCTGTGACAGCCGGCTGCGACGCGATCGGCACGATCGTCCGCTCGTATCCGTTCTCATTGAGCACAAGGTTGTGTGCCCAGATGATGACGAACGTAAGCGGGAGCAACAAAGCGAAGACAAACACGAGGAAGCCCACGAAGATTCGCCGCCCCCGGGCCAGTCGCTTGGCCCTCCGTTCGCGTTTATCAAGTGCCTTGACGGCCGCGTCGCGCTCCGCCTCGGCGCGCGTCAGGCGTGACGCCAACTCCTCAGGGTCGGATGAAAGATCGGCGTTTGCCTGGCCGGAGACATCTTCGCCTTCGCGGCTGGTCCCCTCGCGATGTCCGTCGGGCGGAACAGACGTCTCTCCATCACGCTCAGAACGCGAGGGGCCAGCTTCGTCCGGAGCCCCAGATGAAGGCTCTTGACCCGAAGCATCACGATCGGAGCTCGATTCCGTCACTTCGAATCGACCTCGTCAAACCGCAAGATCGCGCGACGACGGCCCCAGACCGGCTCCACCTCCAAGGGACTGAAGCCGCCCCATCTCCGCCGCATGACCTGGGCGAAGGCCTCGGTCTCTTCATCGGTGACTCCTCCCACGAGGCCAAGGCTACGTCAGGGTGCGCCAGAGGTTGGGTGACAGTCCGCTTCGGTGCCCACGTCTTCACGGGCGGGTTTTGGCGATTCTGAGCGGTCAGTCTGCGTGCGCGTGGCTCGCTTCACGTTCGCGGGCAGAGTCTCGTCGGACGACATAGATGTGTCCGACCAGTGCACCCAAGGTGATGACTGCACCCATGGCGACGAACCACGTCACGAGGTCAAAGACCACTCCAATTGCTCCATACAGGCGGCTGTCGGAGGTGAGGGTTGAAGGGAAGTAGACAGTCGCGAAACCACCGAGGCCGACCCAAAAGACCCCCGTGGCCAGCCCGGCTGGAAAGAGTCGTCGCCATGACTCCTTGCCCCGCAACAGCCAGTGGAGGCCCCACCAGAAGAGCGCGGTCGCGATGACCAGGTTGCCCAAGCCCAACAACACACGGCCGGCTGGGAGATTCCCAAGAGGCCTGCTGGCCAGGGCATCGACGTAGACCTCAAGCGCAGCAGCCACGGCCCAGCCAAAGCACCGAAGCACATTCGGCCATCCCCGGACATCAGGGTGACCGAAGATCTGTTGGTAGAGCTTCTGGATCGAGCGCGCCAGGGCGATCGTTCCAGCGAGAGAGAAGATCACGGCAAGGACGACGCCGAAACCAAAGCCCGCGTGCGATGCCTTGAAGAGGGCGTCGACGACGTGGCTGCTGGTGTGATTCAAGCCCAAACGCGCGTCGATGTTGTCGTCAACCCGGCTATTGGCGAATGCGCTCAGGAGGAGAATCAGCGGGAGGACCGAGAGCAGGAACGAAGCACCAAAGAGGATGATCCAGTTTCCGAACTCCACATTGCCGAGACCCTTGAATAAGTCCTGTACAACGGATCCTTCGTAGTGGTCGTGCCACCACTCCGCGGCCCGGCCACGCCGCTTTGCGGTAGGAGGCGCAGCTTCGTTGGTGACGGGGGCTTCTCCATCGTTCGTGACCGGGGTTTCTTGATCGTCCACGGCGCGAGGCTATTCCTGGGCAGTGAACCGGCACCGCCGGCTCCGCATCGCCGGCGCCCGGGGATACAGCCGCAAACCACCCACGGTGTAGCGGCCGCAGTCCTGTTACCGGCACCGCCGGGTTTCACGTGCTCTGGGAACCGGTGCGACGTGGCGGGCGGTGAGAGCACGCAGCTGGCCGCGGTCAATCTTGCCGGTGGTGGTGCGGGGCAGGGCGTCGAGGAAGACCACGTGGCGGGGGTGCTTGTAGGCGGCGAGCCGGTCGTGGAAGAGCCCGGTAACCTGCTCGCAGGTAAGGGAGTGGCCAGGGGCTAGCACGACGCAGGCGGCCGGGACCTGGCCGAGCTCATCATCGGGTGCGCCGGTCACGGCGGCCTCGGTGATGTCGGGGCAATCGTCGAGTACGGCTTCCAGGTCACTGGGGTCGACGTTGGAACTGCCGACGATGATGACGTCGTCGGCGCGGCCGGCGACATGGAGGTAGCCGTCGGGGTCGAGGCGGCCGATGTCACGGGTGCGGAACCATCCGTGGCGGAATGCCGCCCGCGTGGCCTGCGGGTTGTTCCAGTATTGGCTGGTCACGCTCGGGCCGCTGATCCAGATTTCCCCGCGCTCGCCCGCGCTGACGTCGTGGCCATCGGGGTCGGTGACGCGGATTTGGTGGTGGAGTGCCGGCTTGCCGGCCGTGAACGCTGCCTCTGGTGGTGCGCCGGGCGGGCTGCAGGTCATGATGACGCAGGTCTCGGTGGCGCCGTATATCTGGTTGACGGCCACCCCTTTGCGTTGCCAGGCCTCGATCGCGGTGGCCGGCACCACCGTGGAGCCGGTTACCACCTGGCGCAGGCTGGCCAGGTCGGCGTGCTGCCAG
>JBEDUR010000205.1:0-2592 GCA_040414865.1 Acidimicrobiales bacterium | reverse complement strand
GGCCACCTAGAGGGAGCTGCGGCAGAAGGGTCTTGTTGAACTTCGGGGCTCGAAGAACATCGATGAATGGACGCTCTTGAGATGTGTCGGGTCATCGTAAAGCAGCGAGCCACAAGACGGAGCGCTCTTATTGGCCAGGGTCTCGTCTCAGCCCAGCGCGACCCAGAAGCCCTCCCGCCAACTCTCGTACTTGGGATGCCAGCCGAGGTGCTCCTTGGCCTTCGCGTTCGACACCCCGCGCATCGCTTGCGCTTGTGCGGCGAGGAACGACCCCGCGACCAGACTCACTAGCCACGGGGGCACTCGTAGCGGTGTTGGAGCCCCAAGAACCTGCGCGTACAGGGGCAACCACTCGCGCATCGGCGCCGGGTCGTCGTCGCAGACGTTGTAGATCCCCGCAGGGCCCTGCTTCACGGCGGCCAAGGTTGCTGCGACGACATCGTCGATGTGGACGAACGGGAAGAGACCCTTGCCGTTGCCAACGACGGGGTAGCGGCGCCGCCGGACTTGATCCGCGGTGTAGCCGTTGGGCTCGAACGTAGTGCCCGGTCCGTACCAGAAGCCGAAGCGCAGCACCAGGCCCTCGAGCACTGTGCTCTCGACGATGGCTCGCTCCATCTCGAGGTGGACACGAACTGAGCGGCCATAGGGATCCGGGGCATCCGCCGCGAGAGGGGCCCCTTCGTCGAGCATCTCCGGGCCTTCGATCGAGTACATGAAACAGACATTCTGGGCGAGGTACCGGCGTGCTCCGGCCGCCTTTGCCGCCGCCAGCAAGTTGGCTCCCCCGATGCCTCGTACCCGGTCGTTGCTGGCGTACGCCGCCCTGGTGTTCCGAGGGCTCAGGTTCTGCGGAAGCGAGGTCAGATGCTGGATGACCACCTCGGGGCGAGCTTGGACGACGGAATCCCGCAGCCAAGCGGCATCGAAGACATCGCCGACGACCGGCTTGGCCCCCATGGCCGACAGCTCATCGGCCCACGCTGGGCGTCGGGTGAGGGCGGTGACTTCGTGCTCGGCTTCGACGAGGGCGGGTATCAGCGGCCGCCCGATCACCCCGGTGGCTCCGGCGAGAAAGATCCTCATGGGCGCCTCCTGATCCCGACACCTCCAGGTCTACCCCGGATCAGACGCAACCGGGCGGATTACGGCCGTTCGCTCGCTCACAGAAGCGGCGCTTCTCGTCGATGGTCGGGACGTTTCGCATCGTCTCTCTTGGCGGCCATCGGCCCGCCGGATTGTTCTCCGATGTTGTTCGTCCTTCGCCGTCGCCGGTTGCGATCCCCGGCGTTCGGCGCCCGCGCCACCAATGGCCTAGAACAGGTGTCATGAAGGCGGCCGTCTATTACGAGACCGGGAGTCCCGAGGTCTTCCGGTACGAAGAGATCGATGATCCAGTCATCGGCGGGACCGGGCTCCTCGTCCGAGTGGAGACGGTCAGCATCGAGGGCGGCGACACCCTCAACCGCCTGGGCGGCGAGCCGGGCGGGCTACCCCACGTGGTCGGGTATCAGTGCGCGGGAACGGTGGTTGCGATCGGAGAGCAGGTGAGGGGTTTCGCCGTCGGTGATCGCGTCGTGACCGTCGGACTGGACGGGTCGCATGCAGAGCTACGGGCTGCCGACGAGTCCCTGGCTTGGAAGATCCCCGACCGGCTCACCACCGAGGATGCGGCGTGCGTTCCGGTACCTTTCGGTACGGCCGACGACTGCCTCTTCGAGTTCGGGCATCTGACAGCCGGGGAGACAGCGCTTGTCCACGCCGGGGCCGGCGGTGTCGGAGTCGCCGCGATCCAGCTGGCCAAGCGGGCCGGAGCTCGGGTCTTTGCGACCGCGTCCAACGACGAGAAGTTGGAGCGGCTCCGGGAACTCGGGCTCGACGAGGGGATCAACTATTCCCGGACGGATTTCGTGGCCGAGTGCCGAAGGCTCACCGACGGCCGGGGCGTCGACGTCGTGGTCGACTCCGTCGGTGCGACGACGTTGCCAGGGAGCATCGCTTCCCTGGCCTACCGGGGCCGCTGCATCAGCGTCGGCGATGCCGGCAGATCAGTGCCACAGAAGCTCGACATCTCCCCCATGCGCGCCAACAACCAGACCCTGTCGGGCTACTTCCTCGGCGCCGAGCTGCTGTCGTCCCGCCGGGCATACGACATGATCGCGGGTCACCTCGAGTCGATCGCTCGTGGCGATCTCCGGGTCATCATCGACCGGCGGTATCCCTTGGCCGAGGCTGCCGCGGCTCACGCCTATGTCGAGAGTCGGCGCGCCTTCGGGCGAGTCGTTCTCGTGCCCTGAGCCGGCAACGCTCGCCGGCGAGGGCTTCGACGGAGCCGACCACCAGGGCGGCCGGTTCGTACGTCGTGTTCTGGATCATCATGGGCTCCGAACACTGAGGCAGCTCGTCGTGTGCGGGAACCGTGGAACGCATTGACGTTTCTGACCTGGCCGAACGTCGGGTGGCCTGGACTCGGGACCGGGGGTCGGCGCCCGTCGTGCCGCGCAAGGGTGCCCCGGTCCGAGCCGCCCGGGTAGAAAGTGAAACAGACCGAGTCGCGAAGCCGAGGAGGAAGGGGTCGGGATGAGCGATGCA
>JBEDUR010000204.1:0-7808 GCA_040414865.1 Acidimicrobiales bacterium | reverse complement strand
TCGACGACCTCGGCGTCGGGGGCATCGACGACCAGCCGACGACCGAGCTTTCAGGCGGGCAGGCGGCCAAAGTCGCGCTCGCGGCGATCGTCCTGTCTCGCTTTGACGTGACCTTGCTCGACGAGCCAACCAATGATCTGGACTTCGAAGGCCTCGGACGACTGGCGGCCTTCGTCACGGACCGCCCGGGCGGCGTGGTGGTGGTATCGCACGACCGCCACTTCCTAGCCGAGACGGTGTCGAGCGTCCTCGAGCTCGACGAGCACGCGCACACTGCAGCCGAGTTCGCCGGGGGCTGGACCGCCTACCTGGCCCAGCGACAGACCGACCGCCGCCACACCGAAGAGGCCTATCGCGACTACGTCGCCAGACGAGATGCGCTGGCCGCACGAGCGAGACGGGAACGGGATTGGGCCACCCAGGGAGTTGCCCGGGAGCGGAGGCAGGAACGGGACCACGACACCGCCCAGCGGGACTTCCGCCTCAACCGGACCGAGCAGCTGGCATCACGAGCGCGACGGACCGAACGGGCGCTCCAGGCACTCAAGGTCGTCGAAAAGCCCTGGGAAGGCTGGCGGCTCGACTATCACATTGAGCGCGCACCCCGAGCCGGGGCGGTGGTGGCCAGACTTGCCCAGGCAGTGATCGAGCGGGGGTCGTTTCGGCTCGGGCCGGTCGACCTCGAGATCGGGTGGGCCGAGCGTGTCGCGCTCGTCGGTCCGAACGGCTCGGGGAAGTCGACACTGCTCGCCGCGTTGCTCGGTCGTCTCCGGCTGCTCGCGGGCGAACGGTGGCTCGGGCCAGCCGTCGTTGTCGGTGAGCTCGGGCAGGACCGGGCGAACATCGGATCGGACCGGCCCATCGTCGAGGGGATCATGGCGCGTACCGGGCTCACCACCACCGAGGCCCGCTCGCTCCTGGCGAAGTTCGGGCTCGGGGCCGACCAGGTCGCCCGGCCAGCCGGCTGGCTCTCGCCCGGAGAGCGGACCCGGGCCGAGCTGGCCCTGTTCCAAGGGGCCGGGGTCAACTTCCTTGTCCTCGACGAGCCGACCAACCACCTGGACCTGCCGGCCATCGAGCAACTGGAGGCCGCCCTCGCCGGGTTCCCGGGCACCCTTCTCCTGGTCTCCCACGACCGTGAGCTTCTCGACGCCGTCGAGCTCACACGGACGATCGAGCTCTCCGGTCACTGAATGGCGCGGCCCGGATGCTCGGGGCACGGAATGCATCTAGGTTTGGCCGGCATGCCCACCCGCCGGCTTCGTATCCCTCCGTTGCCCGCCGATCAACGAGACGAACGGGCCGAGGAGCTGCTGGCTCCGTTGGCCGCCGATGGGCGGGTTCTCAACATCTTCGCGACCTTGGTCCGGCACCCGCGCCTGTTCAACCGGTGGTCGCCGTTCGGCGGGGTGCTCCTTCGCCGGGGCGAGCTCTCGGCTCGCCACCGTGAGCTGCTCATACTGCGCACGGCCTGGCTCTGCCAGGCCGACTACGAGTGGGGCCAGCACGTCAGGATCGCGCGGGCAGCTGGGCTGAGCGACGAGGAGATCGACCGCGTCCCGATCGGACCCGATGAAGGCTGGATCCCTCTGGACTCTGCGCTGCTGCGAGCTGTCGACGAGCTCCACCGGGATGCTTGGATCTCCGAAGAAACCTGGACGACGCTTTCGGCTGAGCTCGACGAGCGGAAGCTGATCGAGGTGTGCATGGTGGTTGGCCAGTACCACCTCGTCGCCTTCACCCTGAACTCCCTCGGGGTCGAGCCCGAGGCGGGCGCCGACCCGCTGCCGTCGTGAGCGGTTCGCTCGACGGACGCCGGGTGCTCGTCGTGGGCGCCGGCACGCGGCCGAGCGAGGAGCTCGACCCGCCGCCGGGCAACGGCCGGGCGATCGCCGTCCTGGCCGCAAGGGCCGGTGCCTCCCTTGCCCTGGCTGATCGCGACCCCGAGGCCGTAGGCGAGACGGCCCGGCTGGTGGAGGCACAGGGGGCGAAGGCGGCGGTCGTCCTGGGGAACGTCGCCGAGGAGGCGGCCTGCGAGGCCATCGTCTCGGGAGCCCGCGAGGCGCTCGGGGGCCTCGACGGCCTCGTGCTCAACGTGGGCATCGGGATGGGTGCCCGGCTGGCCGGGACTACAGCCGCCCAATGGGACCTCGTGTTCGCGGTCAACGTCCGGTCGCACTTCCTTTTGGCCCGGTCCGCCCTCCCTCACATGCCCGATGGCGCGATCGTGTTCGTCTCCTCGGTCGCCGGGTTGAAGCCGGGAAGCTCGATTCCCGCCTACGACAGCTCGAAGGCGGCACTCGCCGGCCTGTGTCGGCACGTAGCCCTGGAAGGCGCTCGGTCCGGGGTCCGGGCCAACGTGGTCGCTCCCGGCCTGATCGACACTCCCCTCGGCCGCCTGGCCTCGGCCGGTCGGCCGGGCCGGGACAGCACTCCGATCCCCCTAGGCCGCCAGGGGACCGCGTTCGAAGTAGCAGCGGCGGTCGTCTTTCTGCTCTCGCAGGACGCGAGCTACATCACCGGGCAGCTCCTGGCGGTCGACGGCGGACTCTCCGCCCTGCGCTAGGGGCCGGAGAGGCGGTCAGAACGGTCGCCCGTGCCGACCCGCTAGGAGTCGGAATCCCTCGGGGTCCCGGAATCTCCGGCCGCCGGGCCGACCCGAACCGCTACCCCCCCGAACGAGCACGCGCGGGCCGTGGCGCCGGGGAGCGCGATCTCGAGGCCGCAGATCCCTTCCCCACGAGCATCAGCGATCGGGACGAACGACGCCTGTCCACCGGTCAGTGGGACCTGGGCCCGCTCCCCGTCGAGCACGACGTCCAGCCCGAGGACCTCGGCCCACCGGGCCGCGAGCGCATGAGGATGGGCAGTTTGAATGGCAATCCCGACGATCCCCCCTGCGGAGTGCTCGGGCACAGTTTTCGTCCAGGCCGGGCCGGCCCATCTCCAGGAGCCGGGCGGGTCGGCCCAGTCGATCGAGACGAGCGCGCCCGGAACATCCTTTGGGTGCAGGTGGGTTCCGGCAATGTCCTCGTAGTCCGAGTGCCAGACCACTCGGATGCCCATGTGCTCGACGCGGGCCCTGGCCGCTTCCAGGTCGTCGACCTGGAAGATGGCCATGTACCCACCGTCGCCGCCCCGCCGTTCCAAGTACCTCCCGGCCGTGGTGTCGGGTCGGACCGGGGAGACCACCTCCAAGAAGGTGTCGCCCAGGGTTAGTACGGCGTTCTCCAACCCAAACACGCCGACGCCGGAGTCACGGAACGGCTCGACATCGACGCCAAGCTCGACGACGATGGCGTCGACGACGGGCTGAAGCCTCGAAGCAACGAGCGCGACCTGGCGCAGTCGCACCGACACGCCGCTATCTCCCTCGGAAGACGGGTTCGCGCTTCTCTACGAACGCCGCCGCCGCCTCCCGATGATCCTCGGTCAACCCGGTCCTGATGTGGTGGGCCGCCTCCATGTCCAGGCATTCGCCGAGCTCCCCGTGCACCGCCCGGTTGAGGTTCTCCTTCATGTAGCGGTAGGCCACCCGAGGGCCTGCCGCCAGACGCCTGGCTACTCCCATGGCCTCCTCGTCCAGTCGGTCATCAGGAAAGACGTCGCTGACGATCCCGAGTTCGAGTGCCTCGGCCGCGCTCAAGCGAGGCGACAGGAAGTAAAGCTCCCTTGCCTTGGAAGGACCGACGAGCCGGGTGAGGAACCAGGTCCCCCCGTAGTCGCCGGCAAAACCGACCCGAGCGAATGCCGTGGTGAGCACGGCCCGCTCGGCGGCGTAGCGCAGATCACACGCCAACGCGATCGACAGCCCGGCACCCGCGGCCGCGCCGGGCAACATGGCGATGGTGGGCTTGGGCATCTCGTAGAGGCGCCCTGAGGTCGACCGCTGGTCCAGGCGCTGCAGGTGGATGCGCTCGTCGAGAGAGATCCGTCGGCCCCCCGCTGCTGGCTGGGCCATATCCTTCACGTCGCCCCCGGCGCAAAAGGCGCCGCCCGCCCCGGTCATCACGATGCACCCGACGTCGTCGTCGACCTCGAGCTGGGCCAGCGTCCGGCCAAGTGCGGCCAGCATCGCCTCCGACAGTGCATTCCGGCGCTCAGGCCGGTTCATCCTCAGAACAGCTACTCCCTCGTCGATCCGCGCGAGTAGGTCCTCGGTCCCGGTGTCGAGCTCGCTCATGCGCACTCCCTCTGGCCTAGTCGGCGCCCTCTTGCCTCGGCAACGACGATACGCCCATTCGCCCTCAGGAGGCCCATCTCGAGGGCCGCGACGCCCTCTGGCCCGAGAACCGGGGGCGCAACCATGGGCGCGGTATGGGGACGCTCCAGAACACGTCCCCGGCGGTATCGAAGTCGAGAGCCCGAAGCGGCAAACCCTCGAGAGGCGAAGAAGCTGGCTTCCAACCGCCTGTCGAAACCCGTCCCAGTCGCGTCTCCTTGGTCGCCGCGGGCGCCGACGACCGAGTCGCTGGCCTTACTCGCTGCGTAAGACGAGCACCGGGCACATCGCGTTGGTGACGCAGTGCTGGCTCACCGAGCCCAGCACCATGCCCACGAACGATCCGCGACCCCGGCTGCCGACTACCAGCAGCGCGGCACCCCGCGACGCCTCGACCAGGATCGCGGCTGCGTGCCCCTGGATGGCCATGCGCCGGAAGGCCACTCCAGGGTGCTCCTTGCGTACTGTCTGCTCCGCATCGTCGAGGATGTGCCCGGCATCGGCGGCGGGGTCATAGTTGCTGGGCAGCGGGACGTCCCCATAGATGTTTGGCCACGACCAGGCCGCGATGAGCTCCAGCTCCGCCCCCATCAGCTCGGCCTGACGTGCACCCCACTTGACCGCGTCCATCGAATTCGTCGAACCGTCGACACCGACGACGATCCGTGGCCTCTCCGTTCCCTGGGCTGCGCTCATAACTGCCGTCCTCCTCCCATTGCCCTCGCAACTGCCGGGTGCGCCCGACTGACGAACGGTTCAACGGGCCCACACGACAGGGCTCGAGCTGGGGCCGAAATCGACCCATCCCACCTCGATGACAGCCCGGCGCTCGTGTGGTGGAGCAGACCCACCTCAGTCCCCGATCGTCGCCGTCATTACGGCCTTGATTGTGTGTAGACGGTTCTCGGCCTGGTCGAACACGATGGAGGCCGCAGACTCGAAGACCTCGTCGGTGACCTCGAGCGCGCTCAATCCCCGTTGCTCGAGGACGGCCCGCCCGACTTCGGTCTCAGTGTTGTGGAGCGCGGGCAGGCAATGCATGAACCGTGTATCGGGATGGCCGGTCGCGTGCATAACGGCCTGGTTTACCTGGTATGGCAGGAGCAGGTCGATTCGCTGCTCCCACTCCGCAGCTGGCTCTCCCATCGACAACCACACGTCGGTGTACAAGAAATCGGCACCGTGTACTGCCGCAAAGACGTCTTCGGACATGCTGATCCTCGCTCCTGAGCCACCGCCCAGATGCTTGGCGACCGCGCGAACCTCACCCGCTGGCCACAGGGCTTCGGGGGCGGCGATCCGGACGTCCATCCCGAGGAGCGCGCCAGTCACGAGGAGCGAGTTCGCCATGTTGTTCCTGGCATCGCCCAAATAGCAGTATGAGACCCGCTCGAGCGGCTTGGAGATGTGGTCTCGCATGGTGAGGATGTCGGCAAGCGTCTGGGTCGGGTGCCATTCGTCGGTGAGTCCGTTCCAAACCGGAATGCCTGCATGCTCGGCCAACGTTTCGACGACCTGCTGGGAGAAACCTCGATACTCGATGCCGTCGAACATCCTTCCGAGCACCCTCGCGGTGTCCTTCATGGACTCCTTGCTCCCCAGCTGGGATTCCGCAGGGCCGAGATAGCTGACGTGGGCGCCCTGGTCGTGGGCGGCAACCTCGAAGGCCGATTTAGTGCGGGTGGAGGGCTTCTCGAAGATGAGGGCAATGTTGCGGCCCCGCATGCGCTGGATCTCGTTGCCCTCCCGCTTGGCGCTTCGCAGCTCCGCTGCCAGGTCGATCAGGTACACGAACTCCTCTTTAGTGAGGTCAGCCTCCTTCAAGAAGCTCCTACCGCGTAACTCCATTGCTCAGAGCTACCTCCTTTCACAGGTGTTGTACTGCACCGAAGCGGGTCGGCACAGCCCGCTCCAGCGGGATGCGACCAATCGCTGCGGCTTGACCAGTCGATGTCGCGCTCGCAGCATGGTATTCGTGGCCATGCGGGCATCGCGATGACCGTCGTTCCAAGACCGCGGGGTGGGAGCGTTGTCGCTCCAGTCCGCCCGTCCGGCCAGCACGCACCCGGGGCGCGTGCCCCGGCTGGACGAGAGGGTCATGGATCGGATCCACCCGGGAACCGGTCAACACCGGCCAGTCCATTGAAAGGATCATTTCGTCCACATCACCTGCTTAGAGGACCGAGGTCCGGTGATCCGGCCGGTGACCTTCGGCCCTAGAGAGCGCGAGGGCTCGGGTGTGCCATCGATGCACTGAGAGGAGAGGAGTCGAGAGATGAGGGCGAGCATTGGCGACCACATCGTCATCCGGGGTCGTCGAGTCGGAGATGTGGACCGAGACTGTGAGGTCGTGGAGGTCCACGGTCAGGACGGCGCACCGCCGTATCTGGTCCGCTGGGGCAACAGTGAGCACGAAAGCCTCTTCTTCCCGGGACCGGACGCCACCCTTGAGCCCTTGCACGCCAACAATTGACCACCACGCGCTGGCGTCCAGGGGCACGAGGTCAACTGCGAGAAGTCACCCGCCGCTGTTGACCTCGCATTGACGGTAGCCAGTTCAGGACGACCGTCGTTGGTGAGCCGACCGGCTGATCTTGCTAGGCCCTTTCGTCCGGCGAAACCGAGGTCGGAAGCGCACGGCGACCCCTGCGACGTGAGGCGCCCTTTGACCCATTCACCGAGCCATTCCCAGACCCATTCAGTGATCCATTCGACGAGCCGTTCATTGAGCCATTCGATGATGCTCCCGACCGCTCGAGGAGCATCGACTCGTAGTGGGCAACCCGCCCCCGGTGTGCCTCTGCGGCCAGGCGCTCGAAGCGGGCCGCCCGTACGAGCGCGGTATGCAGCTCCTCCTCTGACTCGATGATTCGCAGACATGAGGACGGCTCGGCGGGCATTGGCTTGTCAGGTGCGGCCGACCGCCGGTGATGGCGCCATTGAGTGACCACGCCCGCGGTGAGCGCGACAAGACCCACCACGACGATCACGGCGACCAAGTACATCTTCGCCTCCTAGCTCGGTTCGCTGCTCTCCCTGGGAACTGCTCTCCGCCAGGCCTGGCGAAGGTCCTTCAGGACTGTCGAGACCGTCATCATCGGAGTTGTTCCGAGTGGGCGGCCTCAGACCTGCTTGCCCCGCCATGTCCAATCAATGCGGACCTCCTGTTGGATCGTGAGGAGGCCGCCAGGTCGAGACCAGGCTGGGCCGGTTCGAAGCGACCGAAGAGCGGGGCGTCGTCCAGCTGTCGTGGCTGACCTCGCTGCCCGTAGCCAGAAGCTCCTCTTCGGTGCCATGAACGAGCCGGTTCGTCCAGTCGGTTGGACCAGCAGGACCGGCGCGCGATCAGCCGGGGTGTTCGTTCCCGAAGGGCCTCACAGTCGGCGATGACCTGGTGATCCTGGCCCGAGTGGGTTGTCACCGGAACGTCGCCGAACCCGCGAATCCCCCTCTCCTGCGGGTCGCGACCAACCCGAAGACACCGGTTCACCGCTCCGTCATACCCATGTACTGGGTGTCGAACCCCGCTACCTGCGAATTCGGCACCTCCTGGCACGCCTCCCCGGCTGACGCGGCGGCGCGGCGG
>JBEDUR010000203.1:0-32493 GCA_040414865.1 Acidimicrobiales bacterium | reverse complement strand
TGGAGGCGGCGGCTCGCCCGGATGCTGGCCCTTTGGGCCCTCATCGCCGTCATCCGCAGGCTCCTCACCCGTCGGCCGACCTCCCCGGCCTCGGACACGTGGCCGCCAGTCCCCCGGGCTCCGCGGGACGGCGCCGCCTAGAGCCTGACCCGGTCGACCCCGAGGATCCCCGAGCGCCCGGCCAGCGAGGCGACCACCTCGTCTGGAGCGTCAGCATCCACCGAGAGAACCATCAGCGCGGTGGTCTCCTCGGTCTTGGGAGCCAGGGCCATCGAGCGGATGGAGATTCCGGCGTCGCCGAGGACCGTCCCCACCACCCCGATCATCCCGGGACGGTCATCGTTGCGGACGACCAGCATGAACGGGGACGGGTTCACCTCGATGGGGAGGTCGTCCACCATCACGATCCGGCCCCCGCCCGAGGCGCCGGTGGTGACCGTGCCGGCAACCGAGTGCGACGCCGAGCGCAGCGTCACCAGGTTCACGTATTCACTCGGAGTCGACGTCGTGGTCTCACGGACCTGCAGCCCGCGGCGCTCGGCCATCTGGGGGACATTGACGTAGGACACCGGTTCCTCGGTGCTTATGGCGAACAACCCCTTCAAGGCGCACAACGTCAAGATGTCGGTGCGCTCCGCCCCGATCGCCCCCTCGACCTGGACCTCCAGGCGGTCGGGGACCCGCTCGTGAAGGCAACCAAAGAACCGCCCCAGTTGTTCCACCAAGCCCATGAAGGGCCGCACCGGCTCAGAGACGCCGCTCGCGGCCACGTTCAGCGCCAGGGGCACGAACTCCCCGTTCAGGGCGAGGACCACCTGCTCGGCGATGGTCACCCCCGCCTTGTCCTGAGCCTCGGCGGTGGAGGCACCGAGATGGGGGGTGACGATCACCGGGGGCAGCCCGAACAGGGGGGACTCGGTCGTCGGCTCCTCGGCGAACACGTCGAGGCCGGCTCCGGCCACCTGGCCGGACTCGATCGCCCGGGCCAGTGCGGCCTCGTCGACAATGCCGCCTCGGGCGGTGTTCACGATGCGGATCCCGGGCTTGCACCGCGCGAACAGCTCCGCCCCGATCAGACCGATGGTCTCGGCGTTCTTGGGCAGGTGCACGGTCAAAAAATCGGCTTCGGCCGCCAGCTCGTTGAGGCTCTTCAGCTCAACCCCCAGATGGCGAGCTCGCTCGGCTGACACATAGGGGTCGTAGGCGATGAGACGCATCCCGAAGGCCAACGCCCGCTGGGCCACGAGCGTCCCCACCCGGCCAAGCCCGACGATGCCAAGGGTCTTGCCATGCAGCTCGACGCCCTCGAAGCGGGACCGCTCCCAGCGGCCGGCCACCAGGGCGGCATGGGCCTGGGGGATGTTGCGGGCTTGGGCCAGGAGCAGGGCCATCGCCTGTTCGGCGGCGGACAGGATGTTGGATTCCGGGGCATTCACCACCAGCACGCCTCGCTCGGTGGCCGCGGCGACATCGACGTTGTCCACGCCCACGCCGGCGCGCCCGATGACCACCAGGTCGGAGCCGGCGTCGATCACCTCGGCGGTCACTTTGGTGGCCGACCGGATGATCAGGGCATGCGCTCCAGCCACCCGCTCGAGAAGGGCGGCCGGGTCGAGGCGCTCGGCCACATCGACCTCATGTCCCGCCTCGCGCAGCAGGTTGAGGCCGCTCTCGGCGATCGTCTCAGTGACCAGCACCCGCGCCATTAGCGCTCCTCTCCGGACCCTTAGGTCCCTGCTTCCGCGAACAGCATGCCGAGCCGCTCGACCCCCTCGACCAGGTCCTCGTCGCCGAGCGCGTAGGACATCCGGAAGTAGCCGGGCGCGCCGAAGGCCTCCCCGGGTACCACAGCCACCTTGGCCTCCTGGATGCACAGCGCGGCGAGTTCGGCGCTGGTCGTCGGTGTGACCTTGCGGATCGTGCGACCGAGGAGGCCCTTGACCGACGGAAAGGCATAGAAGGCCCCGTCCGGCTCCAGGCAGTGGATCCCTTCAACCTCGTTCATCATGCGAACGATCGTGCGCCGCCTCCGGTCAAATGCGGCCCGCATCTCGGCCACCGCGCTCAGGTCCCCCGATACCGCGCTCAGCGCGGCCGCCTGGGAGACGTTGGCCACGTTCGAGGTCTCGTGCGACTGGAGGTTGACGGCCGCCGCGACCACGTCGGGCGGCCCGATCATCCAGCCCACCCGCCACCCGGTCATGGCGTAGGTCTTGGCCACCCCGTTGACGACGACGCAGGTGTCGGCCAGTTCGGGCACGACGACCGGCATCGAGTGGTGCTCGGCTGCCCCGTAGACGAGGTGCTCGTAGATCTCGTCGGTCACCACCCAGATCCCCCGCTCGAGAGCCCAGCGGCCAATGGCCTCGATCTCGGTTCGGGGGTAGACGGCGCCCGTGGGGTTGGACGGTGAAACGAACAAGAGCACCTTGGTGCGCTCGGTGGTGGCCGCCTCGAGGTCCTCGACCGAGACCCGGAACCCGCTCGACTCGTCGGCGGGCACGGCGACGGGCACCCCACCGGCCAGGGAGATCGCCTCGGGGTACGTGGTCCAGTACGGGGCGGGCACCAGCACCTCGTCGCCGGGGTCGCACAGCACGGCGAAGGTGTTGGCCACCGCCTGCTTGCCCCCGTTGGTCACGAGGACATGGGAAGGCTCGACCAACAGGCCCGAATCCCGCTCCGTCTTGGCCGCGATCGCTGCCCGCAGGGCGGGGAGGCCGGCGGTCGGTGTGTAGTGGTGGAATGCCGGGTCGGTGCAGGCGGCCTGGGCGGCGCGGACGATGGGCTCGGGCGTCGGGAAGTCGGGCTCGCCGGCCGCGAACCCGATGACGTGCTCACCCGCCGCTTGCAGCGCCTTGTAGGCCGCGTCGACGGCCAGAGTGGCCGACGGCGCGATGGCCCCGGCGCGCCGGGAGATCCGGGAGTGAGTGGTCGCGGCGGGACGACTGGCCACGAATGCCATGATTTCATACGTGACCGAAGCCCCCGACATCTCCATTCCGACCAGTCTTTTGCCCTCGGACGGCCGTTTCGGGTCCGGCCCGTCGAAGGTTCGTCCCGAGCAGGTGAAGGCGCTGGCCAGCGTGGCCGACACCTACCTCGGCACCAGTCATCGTCAGCCTGGGGTCCGTAACGTGGTCGGCCGGCTCCGCTCAGGCCTCCATGAGCTGTTCTCCCTCCCCGAGGGCTACGAGGTGGTGCTGGGCGTCGGCGGCAGCACCGTGTTCTGGGACGTGGCCACCTTCTGCCTGATCGACCAGCTCAGCCAGCACCTGGCCTTTGGCGAGTTCTCATCCAAGTTCGCGGCGGCGGCCAAGGCCGCCCCCCACCTGAAGGAACCCCAAGTCATCGAGTCGGCCCCCGGAACCCACCCCAAGGCGGTGACCGACCCGGCGGTCGATCTCTACGCGTTCACCCACAACGAGACCTCGACCGGGGTGGCCATGCGGATCGCTCGGCCGGCAGGCGCTTCGGCGGCCGACGGTGACGGCCTGGTCGCGGTGGACGCGACCTCGGCGGCCGGCGGCCTGCCGGTCGACCCGGCCGAGTTCGACGTGTACTACCTGGCCCCGCAGAAGTGCTTCGCCTCTGACGGAGGGCTGTGGGTCGCGCTCATGTCGCCGGCCGCCATCGAGCGGGTCGAGCGCATCGCCTCGACCGGCCGGTTCGTGCCGGCCTCGATCGACCTCAAGATCGCGATCGAGAACTCCCGGCTTGACCAGACCTACAACACTCCCGCCCTGGCCACCCTGTTCCTCTTCGTCGACCAGCTCGACTGGATGCTCGGCAACGGCGGGCTGACGTGGACGACCGCCCGATGCGACCGGTCGGCCGAGATCCTCTACACCTGGGCCGAGCAGAGCGACTTCGCCCGGCCCTTCGTCGAGAACCCCCTCGACCGCAGCCACGTGGTCGCCACGGTCGACTTCGTCGACGCCGTGGACGCAACCAGCGTGGCCAGGGTGCTCCGGGCCAACGGGATCCTCGACACCGAGCCCTATCGCAAGCTCGGTCGCAACCAGCTCAGGATCGCCATGTACCCGGCCATCGAGCCCGATGACATCGCCGCTCTGTGCGGCTGCATCAACTACGTGGTCGGCGCCCTGGCGTCGTAAGGCGCCCGGCGGCGGCCGCGGTCGCGGTCAACTCCGAGGGGTGGCGACAGACCCTCGATGCCCGATCGCCTCGGAGCGTGGCTCGAGGAAGGTGGCGAGGCTCGATGGTCACCACCGGTTTCCTTGGCCGAGCTCGCCTTCGGTCGTGAGCGGGCCGCTCAGCCTCCCGAAACGTCCTGGACCCGCTGGCGGCCCTGAGTGATGAACGGCATCATCGCCCGCAGCTCGGCACCGACCTTCTCGACCTGGTGGGCCTGGGTGCGCCGGCGCAGCTCTTGGAAGTTCGGTCGGCCGTTGCGGTTCTCGGCGATCCACTCCTCGGCGAACGTCCCGTCCTGAATGTCCGAGAGGATCCGGCCCATCTCGGCCCGGACGCCGTCGGAGATGACCCGAGGCCCTCGGGTCATGTCTCCGTACTCGGCCGTGTCCGAGATCGAGTAGCGCATGCCGGCGATGCCCTGCTCGTACATCAGATCGACGATGAGCTTCAGCTCGTGGAGGCACTCGAAGTACGCCGACTCGGGCTGGTAGCCCGCCGCGACCAGGGTCTCGAACCCGGCGGTGACCAGCGCCGTGAGCCCTCCGCACAGGACGACCTGCTCGCCGAAAAGATCGGTCTCGGTCTCCTCGGCGAATGTGGTGTCGAGGACGCCGGCTCGGGTCGCGCCGAGCGCATGGGCGTAGGAGAGCGCCAGGGCTCGAGCCCCGCCGGTCGCGTCCTGGGCCACGGCGATCAGCGTCGGGACCCCGCCGCCCTCGGTGTAGGTCCGGCGGACCAGGTGCCCGGGACCCTTGGGTGCGACCATGGCCACGTCCACCCAATCGGGGGGGACGACCTGGCCGAATCGGATGTTGAAGCCGTGGGCGAACATCAGGCAGTCCCTCGGTTGGAGGTGCGCGGCGACCTCGGCGTCGTAAACGGCCTTTTGCTCGGTGTCGGGAAGGAGGAACATGATCACATCGGCCTCGGTGGCCGCCTCCTCGACCGAGGTCACCCGAAGGCCGGCCTCCTCAGCCTTCTGGCGCGACGAGGAGTTGGCCCGCAGGCCGACGCGCACGTCGACCCCGGACTCGGACAGGTTGAGCGCGTGGGCGTGTCCTTGAGATCCGTAGCCCAATATCGCGACCTTGCGCCGCTGGATGAGCGTGGGGTCAGCGTCAGCCTCGTAGTACATGGTGGCCATGTCTGCCTTCTCTCCTTGACTTCTCGATCAGCCGGCCGAACGCCCCAACTTAGGCAACGCGACCCGGCCGGACCGTTGGAGCTCGACGATCCGGTACCCGCCCAACAGCCGCTCGAAGTCGTCGACCGTGTCGGGGTCGTCGGCCAGCATCACCGTGAGCCGATCGGGCCCAACGTTCACGACCTCGCCTCTGAACACCCCGACCAGCTCGATGATCTCGCCCCGCCTGGGCGCCTCCACGGCCACGGTCGCCAGCAAGAGCTCGCGCTCGACCGCGACCTCGGGAGCCAGCTGTGAGATCGCGACCACGTTGACCAACTTGTCGAGCTGCTGGACGACCTGCTCGAGGGGCGCCGACTCCACATCGACCACGATGGTCAACCGGCTGAACCGCTCGTCGTTGGTCGGGGCGACGGCGAGCGAGAAGATGTTGAAGCCGCGTCTCGAGAACAGGCCGGCCACCCGGGCCAGGACGCCGGCCTTGTTCTCGACAAGGACCGAGAGGATGTGGTGTCGGCCCTCGCCGTCGCCGGCGCTGGTCATTGAATGATCTCGGCCCTTGATTGGCGCGGGTGGACGACGATGTCGTCGTTTGACCCTCCGGCCGGCACCATGGGGAAGACCTTCTCGAAAGCGTCGGTTCGGAAGTCGACCACGACCGGCCGGTCATCGATCGCGTTGGCCTTCTCGATCGCCGGGCCCACCTCTTCGGGGGAATCGGCCCGGATCCCCACACAACCCATGGCCTCGGCCCATTTCACGTAGTCGGGCAGATCCGGGGACAGGTACACCTCGGAATAGCGCTCGGCGTAGAACATCTCCTGCCATTGGCGGACCATCCCGAGGTAGGCGTTGTTCAAGATGGCCACCTTGACCGGGATCCGCTCGGCCGAGGCGGTGACCAGCTCCTGCGCCGTCATCTGGAAGCACCCGTCGCCGTCGATGGCCCACACGGTCCGGTCCGGACGTCCGACCTTGGCCCCGATGGCGGCGGGGACGGCGAAGCCCATGGTTCCCGCCCCGCCCGAGTTCACCCAGGTGTAGGGATTCTCGAACCGCCAGTACTGCGACGCCCACATCTGGTGTTGGCCCACCCCGGCCACGACGATCGTGTCAGGGGAGGACAGGTCTCGGAGCGACTCGACCACCATCTGGGGCTTGAGCGTCCCGTCCGGCTGCTCGTCGTAGTGGAGCGGGAACTCCTCCTGCCAGGCCCGGAGCTGGGCCCACCACCGATCCCGGGAGGGTCGCCCGGCCGCTCGCGAGCCCGGACGGCCCGGCGCCCCCGTCAGCGAACGCGCCGCGGCGGGATCGTGTCCGAGCCCAGCCCCCTCCAGGTCCGCCAGGAGTCCTTCGATCACCAGCCGACAGTCGCCGACGATGCCGACCTCGGGGGTCCGGACCTTGCCGATCTCGGCCGGATCGATGTCCACGTGGACCACCTTGGCCGACGGGGCAAAGGCACTCACCCGGCCGGTGACCCGGTCGTCGAAACGCGAGCCGAGCGCCACCAGCAGGTCGGCCCGCTGCATCGCCGTCACCGCGGTGTAGTTGCCGTGCATCCCGGGCATCCCCAGACACAACGGGTGCGAGTCGGGGAAGGCACCGCGCGCCATGAGCGTGGTGACCACCGGAAAGCCGGTGCGCTCGGCCAACTCCAGCAGGGCGTCGGCGCCGCGGGCCTTGAGGACCCCGCCGCCCACGTAGAGCACCGGGCGTTCGGCCGCCAGCATGAGCTCGACGGCGGCCGCGACGGCAGCGGGATCGCCCTCGGTCCTCGGGTGGTAGCCGGGCAGGTCGAGCTCGTCCAGGGAGGCGGGCCAGTACCAGTCCATCTCGGCGTTGGACACGTCTTTGGGCAGGTCGATGAGCACCGGGCCGGGCCGGCCGGTGGTGGCCACGTGGAACGCCGCGGCCACGGTCCGGGGAATGTCCTCGGCCCGCTTCACCAACCAGTTGTGCTTGGTGATCCCCATGGTCACCCCGGTGATGTCGCACTCCTGGAAGGCATCGCTGCCGATGGCCGAGGTGGGGACCTGGCCGGTGATCACCACGAGCGGGGTCGAGTCCATGTAGGCGTTGGACAGGGGGGTGACCACGTTGGTGGCGCCCGGCCCGCTCGTCACCATGGCCACGCCGGCGCGCCCGGTGGCCATGGCGTACCCCTCGGCCATGTGCCCGGCGCCCTGCTCGTGGCGGACCAGGACGTGGCGGATCGAGGAGTCCAGGATCGGGTCGTAGACGGGGAGGATCGCCCCGCCGGGCAGGCCGAACATGACCTCTGTGCCCTGGGTCTCGAGGCTCTTGATGAGGGCCTGGGCTCCGGTGAGTCTCATCGTCGTTTCCTTGTTGTCTTGGGGTGCTCCATCGGGAACCGGTCGGCGGGCATGTGTGCCCAGATATGCAAACGACCTCCCTTTCGGGAGGTCGAAGGCGCGCGACAGGAATGTGGTCGCGCGCTAGGTCACGAGTACCAGGATCGTTGCGAGGAGTGCGCCCTTGGTAGTCATGGTCCGGACATTGTGGCATGTCGAACCCCTTGAGACAACCTCGCCCTCGTCCGCCTCCGCCGAACCGTGGTCAAGGCGCCCGGGCCGGGCGGTTCCGACCCGCGGCCGAACCCCTACCTTGAGGAGCAACCCCCCGGCCGAACGCGCCGCCGGATCAGCCACAAGACACCGACCGTCGACGGTCGCGAGGAACGGAGATCGGCATGCCCACGGACCGCTTGGGTTCCGAGCCTCAGGTGGCGTACTTCTCGATGGAGATCGCCGTCGAGAATGCCCTTCCCACCTACTGCGGCGGACTGGGGGTGCTGGCCGGCGATCACCTACGGGCAGCGGCCGATCTCGGGGTGCCCATGGTCGGGGTCACCCTCCTGTACCGGTCGGGCTACTTCCACCAGACCCTTGACGCCAAGGGGGAGCAGCACGAGGAGCTCGTGCGCTGGTCGCCCGAGGACCTGCTCGAGATTCTCGACGTGCCGGTCACCATGGCGCTCGGCGGTCGTCGGATCGTGATCCGGATCTGGCGCCGGTGGATCGTCGGCGGCACCGGGCACCGGGTGCCGGTCCTGTTCTTGGACACCGACGTCGACGGGAACGACGAGCGCGACCGGGCGATCACCGATCAGCTCTATGGCGGCCCTCCCGAGCACCGCCTGCGCCAAGAGGCGGTGCTCGGTCTGGGCGGCCCGATCGCGCTCGAACGGCTCGGGCTCAACCCGGGGACGTTCCACATGAACGAGGGCCATTCGTCGCTGCTCACGTTGGCGCTGCTGCGCGCCGATTCCAGCTCGGACCGGTTCGGCGCGGTCCGACGGCAGTGCGTGTTCACGACTCACACCCCGGTGCCCGAGGGCCACGACCGGTTCCCGCTGGCGATGGTGCACGGCCTGCTCGGGGACGAAGCGATGGCCGAGCTCCGTGAGCTGGGCGGTCTGGTCGACGAGGAGCTCAACATGACCGCACTCGGGATGTCCTCGTCGAGATTCGTCAACGCCGTATCGTTGCGGCACGCCGAAGTGACGTCGGCGATGTTCCCCGCCCAGACGATCAGTTCGATCACCAACGGAGTCCACGCCCGGACCTGGGTGGCCCCGAGCGTCGCCCGGCTTTTCGATCGTCACCTCCCCGGCTGGTGGCGCGAGAACTCGAGCCTGCGCTATGCCTCGGCCATCCCGTTGCCGGAGCTCGAAGACGCGCACCAGGCGGCGAAACGCTCGCTGATCGAGCTCGTCAGGCACGACACCGGGGCCCCGTTCGACGAGGGAACCCTCACGCTCGGTGCGGCCCGGCGCACGGCCGGCTACAAGCGCCTCGATCTGCTGTTGAGCGACCCTGGACGCCTCCGCCAGATGGCCGAGATGGCTGGTCCCATCCAGATCGTCTTCGCCGGCAAGGCCCACCCGTCGGATCGGGAGGGCAAGGGCGTCATCGCTCGCATCCATCAGACCGCCAAGGGGCTGAAGGGCGCCGTCACCGTGGCGTTCGTGCCCGAATACTCGATGGAGAAGGCGGCCGTGCTCTGCGCCGGCGCCGACCTGTGGGTGAACACCCCGAGGAAGCCGCAGGAGGCGTCGGGGACGAGCGGGATGAAGGCCGCCTTGAACGGCGTGCCCAGCCTCAGTGTGCTGGACGGCTGGTGGCTCGAGGGCCACGTCGAGGGAGTCACCGGCTGGGCGGTCGGCGACGACCGTCCGCTGAGCGACTTGCCGAAGGAAGCCGAGGACCTCTACGCCAAGCTCGAGTCGACCATCGCCCCCATGTTCTACGCCGCCCCCGACCAGTTCGGCGCCGTGCGGCGGGCCGCCATCGCCCTCAACGCGGCGTACTTCACTGCCGAGCGCATGCTCCGCCAGTACGCCGCGTTCGCCTATGCGCTGGACCTCACCCCGCGGGGCTCCCCCGAGATCCCGCCGGGTCCCCCCGGTCGCCGTCCAGCCGAACCTGCGTGAACCCGGCCGGCGCTGGGTTCAGGGCTCGGTGACCGCCCCCCGCTCGGCCCCGGTGACCAACCTGGCGTACTTGGCCAGCGCCCCGGTGGTGTAGCGCGCCTCGAACGGCTTCAGCCCAGCCCGTCGCCGCTCGAGCTCGGCCGGGTCGACGTCGAGGTCGACCCGGTGGTTGCGCACGTCGATCACGATGCGGTCCCCGTCGGCAACCAGGGCGATCGGCCCGCCGTCGACGGCCTCCGGGGCCACGTGGCCGATGCAGAAACCGTGCGTCCCGCCCGAGAACCGGCCGTCGGTAATGAGGGCGCAGTCGCGGCCCCGGCCCGCCCCTTCGAGTGCGCCGGTCACCGCCAGCATCTCCCGCATCCCCGGACCGCCCTTGGGCCCCTCATAGCGGATCACGAGGACCGTGCCGGCGACGAGGGTCCCGGCCACGATCGCATCCATGGCCGCCGCCTCGCCGTCGAACACCCGGGCTGTGCCCTCGAAGGCCAGGTCGTCGAGGCCGGCCACCTTGACCACCGAGCCCTTGGGTGCGAGCGACCCCGTCAGGATGGCGATGCCGCCGGCGGTGTGGATCGGGCGGCTCGTCGGGTGCACGACGCTCCCGTCGGGGGCAGGCGGATCGAGCGCCTCGAGGTTCTCGGCCATGGTCCTCCCGGTCACCGTGAGGCAGTCGCCGTGAAGGAGGCCGTCTTCGAGGAGGGCCCGGAGCACCACCGGCACCCCACCCACTCCGTCGATGTCGACCATGTGGTAGCGCCCGTGTGGCTTGGCGTCGGTGATGTGGGGGACCCGGGCGGCCACCCGGTTGAAATCCTCGAGCTCGAGGTCGACCCTCGCCTCGTGAGCGATGGCCATGAGATGGAGCACCGCGTTTGTCGAGCCACCCAGGGCCATGACCACCGCGATCGCGTTTTCGAACGCCGGCTTGGTCATGATCTGCCGGGGGCGGAGGTTGTCGGCCAGGAGGTCGATGACGGCCACCCCCGAGGCGTAGGCGAAGTCGTCGCGCCGCCGATCGACCGCCGGGGGCGAGGAGCTCCCGGGGAGGGCCATGCCGAGGGCCTCGGCGACCGAGGCCATGGTGTTGGCGGTGAACATCCCGGCGCACGAGCCCTCGGTCGGGCAGGCGTTGCACTCGATCGCCCGCAGCTCCTCGTCGCTCAGCGCTTGCACCGCGTGCGCGCCGACCGCCTCGAACACGCTGACCACGTCGAGGGCCCGGTTGCCGAGGTGGCCCGGAAGAATCGTTCCGCCGTAAAGGAAGACGCTCGGAAGGTTGACCCGGGCCGCAGCCATCAGCATCCCGGGGAGGGACTTGTCGCACCCGGCCAAGGCAACCAGCGCGTCGAAACGCTCGGCGTGCATCATCGTCTCCACCGAGTCGGCGATGATCTCCCGACTGACAAGGGAGGCCCGCATCCCCTCGTGGCCCATCGAGATGCCGTCGGAGACCGCGATGGTCACGAACTCAAAAGGGAACCCGCCGGCGCTGCGCACGCCTTCTTTGGCCCGTTGGGCCAGCCGGGCCAGCGGCATGTTGCACGGGGTGACCTCGTTCCAGCTGGAGGCCACCCCGACCTGGGCCTTGTCCCAGTCGGCGTCGGTCATGCCGACCGCCCGAAGCATGGCCCGGGCCGGGGCCCGTGCCGAGCCCTCGGTCACCTCATAGCTGCGCGGTTTCATCCCCGGTCGCTCGGCACCGGGCGCGGGTCCCTGCTGGGTCATTGCTCGAGTGTACGGGGTGTGCTGAACCTCTCGAATTCGGTCCGATCTCCGGCCATGGGCATGAACTGGGTGGGCAACGCCTTCTGCGGTCAGCCTGAGGGACGCCTGTCGTATGTCGACGGGAGGGCAGTGACGACGAGTCGTGTTCGGCCGTGGTTCCCACACATCAGCGAACCCGCTCGGCCTTGAAACCCCGCCGTCCGATGTGACGATCCGGCCGGCACGAGGCCGTCCTTGCCTCCGGCTTCGATCGGGCGACCGCTCGGCATTGGCACGTGAACCCGACCATCCGGGCCCTCCGGTGGACGACGGGCGGATCGGACCACCCATCGGAGAGCTCGGCTTCGCGAGCCCTTATGCGCGCTGGCCGGCAGGGCTCCCGGTGACCGCCGGGCGCGGCTGGACGCTCGGCTTCGGCTCCGCGACCAGCCGGGGGAGGGCCCTGTCGAGCCACTTCGGAATCCACCAGTTGGCCCGGCCGAGCAGCTCCATCACCGACGGGACGAGCACCATGCGCACGAGGGTCGAGTCGATGAGGATGGCCACGGCCAGCCCGAGCCCGAACACCTTCAGGATGTGCAGCGGGTCCTTCACCACGAACGACCCGAAGACGCAGAACATGATGGCCGCCGCTGCAGTGATCACTCGGGCGGTACGGGCCAGCCCATCGGCCACCGCCAACGAGTTGTCACCCGTCTCTCGCCAGCGCTCCGCGATGCGCGACACCAGAAAGACCTCGTAGTCCATGGACAGGCCGAAGAGGATGGTGAACATCACCACGGGTATCCACGGATCGATCGGGGACGTCCGGCCGATGGCGAACAGGCTCCCCAACCATCCCCACTGGAACACCGCCACCATCACTCCGTATGCGGCACCGACGGACAGCAGGTTCATGACCGCCGCCGTGAGTGGGATGGCGAGGGAACGGAACATCGAGAGGAGCAGGAGGAACGAAACCAGGATCACCACCCCGATGACGAGCGGCAGGCGCGCCGACAAGTAGTCGGCCGCGTCGACGCCGGCGGCAGTCTCCCCTCCCACCTCGGCCACCACCCCGGTGCCATTGACGATCCTGGGGATCACCGTCGACCGAAGATGGAGCACCAGCTGCTCGGTCTCGGAGGACTGTGGCGAAGTAGTGGGGATGGCGACGATCACGGCCGCACTCTGGGTCGCATCAAAACGTGCCGGTGCGGTCGTCGCCACCCCCGGCGTCGCGGCGATCGCCGCGTCCAACCGCTCGACGGTTGCCCGTTGCGAGCTGCCGTTCAGCGAGACGGCCACGACCAGTGGGCCGTTGAAGCCCGGGCCGAACCCCTCGGACAACAAGTCGTAGGCCTGCCGGGTGGTGAGCGAGGTGGGGTCGTTGCCGGCGTCGCTGAACGCGAGGCGCATCGAGAACACCGGGATGGCCAAGACCACGAGGACCGCGGTCGAAGCGATTGCCCCCCGCCATGGGTGCCGCTGGATGGTGCGGCTCCACCGGAACCAGAACCCGCTCTGGCCGCTCCACAACGTCTTGGTGGCCGACCGCCGGACCGAGAGTCGCTCGATCGCCCGGCCACAGAAGCCGAGGAGGGCGGGCAGGAGGGTGAGCGACCCGGCGAGAACGAGGACCACGGCCACGATGGCGCCGACCGAGACGCCGATCATGTAGGGCTGCCCGACGAGGAAGAGCCCGAAGAGCGAGATCACCACGGTGCCCCCGGCGATGAGCACTGCCCGGCCGGCGGTCGAGAGGGCGGTGACCACCGCGTCGTGGGGCTCATTCCCTTCGGCCAGGTTTTGGCGGTAGCGGGTCACGATGAGAAGCGCGTAGTCGATCCCCACCCCGAGGCCCATCATGATGGCGAGCTCGGGTGAGAAGGTCGGTATCACCAGCACGTGGGTCAAGAGCTCCTGAAGCGCGATGCCGATGGCCAGACCGACGAGGGCGATGGCGATCGGCAAGCCCATGGCCACGACGGAGCCGAAGGCCACCAGCATGATGATGATGGCCGCCGTGACCCCGATGCCCTCGGCCGCCCCTGGCGATGCGGCCACGGCCCCCGAGATGGGGTTTCCCCCCAAGGCGACGATGAGCCCCGGGCGCGCCGCCGCCTGCGCGGTGTGGATCACCCGTTCGACCGCTGATTTGGGCAAGAGGTCGGAGGTGGTGGTGAAGATCACCGTGAGGTAGGCGATGTGCCCGTCGTGCGAGACCTGGAAGGCGCCTTGGGGTGTGAAGGGCGACACCACACCCGCGACATAGGGCAAGTCGCGGAGCTCGTGGGCCACGAGGTCGATGTCGGCGCGGTTCGCTGCCGAGGCGATCGGGGCCGCGGTCTTGAAGACCACCTGGGCTTGGTCGCCGGCCGCCGCCGGGAACCGGCTCTGGAGGATGTCGAGTGCCCGCTGTGAGGGCACGTCTCCGGAACTGAACTTGTTTTGGAAGTGAGTCCCGACCAGCTGCGCGGTGGCGATGGACGCAACCAGCAGGACCACCCAGGCGAACAGGACCGGACGCCGGTGGTGGTAGCACCACGAAGCCAGTCGGCCGAGCGGGCCGGCCGGGGGCGCTGTACCCCGAGTCGCGACGACGGGATCGGCCGTGCTTTGGTTCGTCATGTGATCCGCCTCTCAGTCTCCCTGGTCCGGAGACGAAGCAGAGCCCTCGATTGTGACAGCCGACCGCAGGCGCGGCTCAGGCTCGGCTCGCCCGGAGCTCCTCGAGGTGACGGCCGACCGCCGCCGGGTCGGCTTGGTTGTCGGTCGCCCGCCGGACCGCCCCGATCAGGGGCCCTTTCACCTTGTCCTCTCCGGCGATAAAACGTGCCCAGTCCTCGGGTCGCTCGGCGATGACCCGGGCGACGACCTCGGCCAGGGCTCCTTTGTCCATTGGCTCGAAGCCGAGACGGCGGGCGATCTCAGCGGGGTCGCCCCCATTGGCCAGGAGTTCGGCCAGCACCTCCTTGGACTGGGAGGCCGACAGCTCCCCGCTCGACTCGAGCACGAGCAGCCTAGCTAGGGCATCGGCGTCGAGGCCACGGGCCCGCTCGGGCTCGGCGGCGACCTCGTTGGCCACGCGCACCAGGGCGAGCGGGGCCGGTGCTCCACGCTCGCTTGACGCGACCACCAGCGCGTCGAGGTCCGAGGCCACCACCGAACGGACCTGATCGACCTGCGCGGGCGTCGGTTCTCCGCCGATCAACCGGAGCAGGTCGCCGCGGCGCTCGGCCGGCAGCGCCCCGAGCGAGGCGGCCACTTCTGCCTGCCACCGCCCCTCGGGCGCCAGCGGGACGAGGTCGGGCTCGGGGAAGTACCGGTAGTCGTCGGCCTCCTCTTTCGATCGCATGGCCAGGGTCTCGCTCCGGTCCTCATCCCAGTGGCGGGTCTCCTGGACGACGGTCCCGCCGGCCTCGAGGAGGCCGATCTGCCGAGCGGCCTCGAACTCAATCGCCCGGCCCAGAGAGCGCAACGAGTTCAGGTTCTTGATCTCGCACCGGGTGCCGAGCGCCCGGCCGGAGCGGCGGACCGAGACGTTGGCGTCGACCCGCATCGACCCCTCCTCCATGCGGCCGTCGGAGGTGCCGGTGGCCACCAGGATGGCCCGTAGCTCGCTGACGTAGGCCCGGGCCTGCCCGGCCGAAGAGATGTCGGGCGCGCTCACGATCTCCACCAGGGGCACGCCGGCCCGGTTGTAGTCGACCAGCGCGTAGTCGGCGCCGCCGATCCGCCCGGTGCCGCCGACGTGGGTGGTCTTCCCGGTGTCCTCCTCGAGGTGCGCACGTTCGATGCCGACCACCGTGCCGTCGGGCAGTTCGAGCCGGCCGCCGCGGTTGATGGGTGCGTCGTACTGGCTGATCTGGAAGTCCTTGGGCATGTCCGGGTAGAAGTAGTTCTTCCGGTGGAACACCGACGGCTCGATCTCGGCGCGGAGCGCCGTGCCGATGCGCATGGCCAGCTCAACCGCGTACCGGTTGAGCACCGGCAGCGATCCGGGCAACCCCAAGCACACCGGACAGATGTTGGTGTTGGGCTCGTCGCCGAATGCGTTGAGGCAGCCGCAGAAGAGCTTCGTGGTGGTGGCGAGCTCGCAGTGCACCTCGAGGCCGATCACGACTTCCCAGCCGGCAAGCGTCGCGGCCTCGTTCATGGGGCGTCCCCCAAGGCCGGAGCGGCGCGCTCCAGGGCGCCGGCCAGCGCGAACAACATCGCCTCGCCCAGCGCCGGCGCCATCGCCTGAACCCCGACCGGCAATCCGGACCGGTCGGTCCCGAACGGCACCGAGATCGCCGGGTGCCCGGCCAGGCTGGCCGGGACCGTGCAGGTGTCCGACAAGTACATCGACAGGGGGTCCCCGGCGCGCTCCCCCAGAGCGAAGGCGGTGGTCGGCGTGGTTGCGCCGAGCATGGCGTCGAACCTCCGGTAGGCGCGGGCGAACCCCTCGGCGACCAGGGTGCGGACCCGCTGGGCCCGTGCGTAGTAGGCGTCGTAATACCCAGCGGAAAGGGCGTAGGTGCCGAGCATGATGCGCCGCTTGACCTCGGGCCCGAACCCGGCGGTGCGCGTGGCGACGTTCATGCCCTCCGCGTCGGGGGCGTCGACTCGCGACCCGTAGCGGACTCCGTCGAACCGGGCCAGGTTGGAGGAGGCCTCGGCCGGGGCGAGCAGGTAGTAGGCGGCGAGTCCGTAGCGGAACTGGGGAATCGACACCTCTTCGACGACGGCCCCGGCTCCGGCCATCGCCTCGGCCGCCTCCCGGACCCGAGCCGCCACCTCGGGCTCCACCGCGTCGACCAGCTCTCTCACGACGCCGATCCGCTTCCCGGCCACCCCCGCCTCCACTGCTGCGGACACGTCTGGGGCCGGGGCCTCGAGCGAGGTGGAGTCCCGCTCGTCGTGGCCGGCAATGACCTCGAAGGCGGCGGCGGCGTCGGTCACCGTGGTAGCGAACGGGCCGACCTGGTCGAGTGAGCTCGCGAAGGCGACCAGCCCGTAGCGCGACACCAGCCCGTAGGTCGGCTTCATGCCGACGACCCCGCAGAACGCGGCCGGCTGCCGGATGGACCCGCCAGTGTCCGAACCAAACGCGAGCGGCACGAAGCCGGCGGCCACCGCAGCGGCCGATCCGCCGCTCGAGCCCCCGGGGACCCGCCCGTAGTCGTGTGGGTTCCGGCTCGGCCCGCTGCACGAGTTCTCGGTCGAGGACCCCATGGCGAACTCGTCCATGTTTGTCTTGCCCACCACGATCGCTCCGGCTCCGACCAACCGCTCGACCACCGTCGCGTCATATGGCGGGTGCCAGCCCTGGAGGATGCGCGAGGAGCACGTCGTCGGCACGCCGCGTGTGCACAGGTTGTCCTTCAGGGCGACCGGGACCCCGGCCAGCGGTCCGGGATCGACCCCGGCGGTCACGGCCGAGTCGATCTCATCTGCCCGGGCCAGGGCCTGGTCGGCCAGGATCTCAACAAAGGCATGGATGTCGTCGTCGCGCTCGGAGACCGCCTGCAGCGAGTCCTCGACCACCTCCCGGGCCGACCGCTCGCCCGATCGCACCGCGGCAGCCAGCTCGAGCGCCGAGGGACTCACCCCTCCTCCGAGATGATGCGGGGGACCCGGAACCGCCCGCTCTCGGCGGCTGGGGCTTCGGCCAGCACCTCCTCGCGACGCAGCGAGGGAGTGATCTCGTCGGCCCGCAGGACGTTCCGCAGCGGAAGAGGGTGGGACATCGGCTCGAGCTCGTCGACCTCGAGCTCGGAGAGCTGAGCCGCGTAGTCGAGGACCGAAGCGAGCTGGCCGGTGAACCGGGACAGCTCGTCCTCACTCAGCTCGAGGCGGGCCAGCCGGGCGACGTGGAGAACCTGGTCCGGGCCGATCGCCGCCAGCTGGGACGGCTGGGGGACGCGCGGCGTCATGGGTCGGAAGCGGTGACCCGGAGCACGAACTCCGTCGCCCGCTTCTCGATCTCGTCTCGGTCGAAGTCAAGCGTCGCGACGTGATAGCTGCGCTCGAGCCACACTCGCTCGCACCGCCTGCCAAGCGCGGCGGCGATGGCGTCGCCGTTGTCGGGGGGGACGACGTGGTCCTCCCGACTCGAGAAGAGCAGTACCGGGCACCCGATCTTGCCGAGGTCGGCTTCCACCTCCTCGGTCGCCCCGAGAAGGGAGAGGAGCGGCTCCAAAGGGGTCTCGTCGTAGGAGAGCTCGATCGCCTCGGGATCGGCGATGTCCGAGCCGAGACCGTCCAGCAGAGTCTCGCCTGCTGCGACCAGGTCGTGGAGTGCGGCCAGCTGCTCGGCGGGGATCGGGCGGACGAGCGGGTTGATCAGGACCAGGCCCGCGACCTCGGAGTGGCGCTCCGCCAGCCAGCAGCTCAGGGTTCCGCCCATGGACATGCCCACCAGCGCGACCCGCTCGCAGCGGGAGGCGAGCTCGGAGAAGGAGGCCTCGGCAGCGCCCGACCAGTCGGCCCAGCGGGTCGAGACCATGTCCTCGATCGAAGTGCCGTGGCCGGGCAGGAGAGGCGCTTCGACGGTAAGCCCAATGTCGGCCAGAGCCGAAGCGACACCGGCCATGGAGTGGGGGTTCCCGGTGAAGCCGTGGATGACCAGCACCCCGTGTGGGCCGCCTCCGGAAGAAAAGGGCTCCGCACCGGCCAAGACGGGGGCACTCATCAGAGGGATGCTATCCGGGCCACCAACCGGCTCTCCCGGCTCGGCTCATGTCGCTCGGCTGCAGGCGATGGCTAACCTGCTGGCCGACGTCCCCCCGATGGCCAGCGCGCCACGCCACCAAGATCCGGCGACCCGGTGAACACAAGGAGAGCACATGCCGTTCCAGTTCCTGACCGAGGAGTGGGTTGCCGAAGCGCGCCGCATCCGCGCCGAGTACCCCAACCTGCGGGCGCCGGCCGAGCACTCTCTCCGGATGAACTTGGTGGTCACGGAGGTCCCCGGTGGCGACTCGCTCGACGCTCACATCGACACCTCGGCCGGCGAACCCGACATCGAGCGGGGCCATCTCGCCGACCCCGACGTCACGGTGACCCTCGACTACGAGACGGCCAAGGCACTTCTCGTCGAGGGCGACAGTCAGGCCGCGATGTCGGCGTTCATGGCGGGAAAGGTCCGCGTCGACGGCGACATGGCCAAGCTCCTGTCCATCCAAGGGACCGGCGCGTTCGGTGAAACCGAGGAGCTTGCCGCCAGGATCCGTCAGATCACTGCGTAGCATCATCGGAGCAAGCGGCACAGGCTCTGGGCCTGATTCTTCAGCTGTCGTCGCACGTGCTCTCGCCCGGTCAATCGCCCTCCTGTTGGCGGGCTAGCGCGTCCTTCGTGCGGCAATGGCTCGCAGAGCATTGAGGGTGATCATCTCGTTCGCGGTCCGGCCCCAGTCAACTGCTTCGACGTTGCCAGACGCTGCTCCCGGTGGCCTCCACCACCTTCCCCCGCTCCTCCAGTACCCCAGCTTGAGACGCTTTCGTGCTAAGAGATCGAACGCGTCGTCGGCTCGTGAATCTCCCAGCACGCCTAGCGGCGCCAGGACCCGAAGGGCCTGGAGCACGTCGTAGTGCCAGTAGGGAGGCCAGTGAAAGGCAGCAAAGGAAGGATGGATGACCTCACCTGAAGTGCTCGTCCGGAAGAGGTGGTGGTCCAAGAACAACTCGGCGGCTCGTCGTGCCGCCTCTTCCGCCCGAGGCTCCTCGGTAGCAGCGTGGTACTCGATTAGCCCCCAAGTGGGCGCCAGGCTCTCGTGGAACGAAGAGCGGCGAGTACCACGTGGGTCACAGTTCCACCCTCCATCCGGCCATTGCCACGCGCAGAGAGCCTCGGCGAGATAGACGGCTCGGGGATCCGAAGCGAGGCCCATCCTGACCGCTACGGCCAACGCATTGCCGTCCTGTGAGGCGTGCTGACGGGCCAGCCCGTCGATCACCGGCGCCGGGTGACTCCGCCGCTGGTCAACCCAGTGATCAAGGACCTGCTCAACGGCGTCGATAACAGCGGGATGACCGGGGGATGCCCCCAGTTCAATCAGTGAGACCAGCCGCCAATGCGCTCCCCGCCACTTCTGATAAGGGGACACATTCTCGAAGTCAAGGACAGCCGAGGCCTTGGGACCGGAAAGGATTGATTCGCGAAGCGCCGACAGTTCACTTGATGAAGCCGCCTCTCCCAGCAGATCGGTTCGCACCAGATAGCGGACCCCCGGCTCATCCGAAGCCAGTAGAAAGCTGACGGCACGGTCATCGAGGTCCATCAGAACCAACCTCCCGCTGGTTGGGTGCAGGCAAGATCTTCCTGTTTACCGAAGATGAGCACGGCACGGGCGCCTCGGGAACCAGGTAATCGCTAGCGACCTTCGCTTGTTGACGAACCCATCGACCATCTGAAAATCCGAATGACGAGTAGACCGGGTTACAGTTGCATGTGTCAGCTCGAGACCATGAGCAGCGCTCCCGGTTACAACTTCTATCGGGTTCGACTCGCGAGCTCAGAGGTCAGGTAGGACAGCTACTACCCATTCCCTTCACCGGCAAGCTTCACCCGGTTACGGTCGGCCTGCCGGGCGACCTCATCACCAGCCACGGCCGGGAGATTCGATGGATATTGCGCGAGTAGGCGGCACCCGAGGATGACCGACTCGAATCCGATTCCAGGCTCTCCGATCGGGGATCGTCCAGTTACCACCGGGGGACAGGTGGAGCCCGAAAGCGACCAAGTTTCGACCGGCTCGAACGCGCGCTTCCGTTACGGAAGCACTCTGGTCCTCACGGTGGTGCTGCTGCTGTTCCTGATAGCCGCACCGCCCGACCGGTGGACGGGTGCAGTAGCCCTGGCCATCGAAGGGGGGCTGCTGATCGCTGTAGCCGTCACGTCGAGGGAGAGCAGCCAGTTCCGACACCGGTTGGCGCTCGCTTACGGGTTCGCCATGGCGCTGTTTGTTGCGCTCGCTGCCGCCGACATACTTCCGGAGTCGGTGGTCCGCGCGATCGCCGGGCTCCTCACCGCCCTCGTCTTCGTCGCCCTGTTACGAGGGGTGGCCAGGCTGATCCGGCAGCAGGGTGTGACGGCGCAGGCGGTTGCCGGCGCACTCACCATCTACCTGCTCGTGGGGCTCACGTTTGCATGGACCATCGCGGTGATTGTCCAGGTCACGCATACCCCCTACTTCGCCCAGGTGAAGACCCCGTCAACGAGCGACATCGTGTACTTCAGCTTCACCACACTGACCACCACTGGGTTTGGGGATCTCACGCCAGCCACGAGAGGAGGGCGGGCAGTAACGGTGCTGGAGATGGTGACGGGGCAGATTTACCTGGTGACGGTCGTGGGCATTCTGATCGGGAGCTTTGTCGGGCGCAGGGGTCGACAGTAGGGTTCGGGGTTCTCAGACCTGCTCACGGCTCGAAGTCGTCTCCAGCGCCACGTTCACCGCGTCGTGGCCGCCGCCCCCAGTTTGGCCATCTCCGTCTCTAGCTCGGCCACCGTCCACCGGTCTTTCTTGTCGATGGTCTCGGTCATCGTCCAGCCCTGGAACGGCCGCACGATCCCGCCCTGGACGAAGAACACCTTCCCGGTGAAGGGGCAGTTCTCCGTGGAAAGGTAGGCGACCAGCGGGGAGATGTTCGCCGGGTCCCAGACGTCGAAGGCGCCGGACTCTGGCGCCTTGATCACATCGGACAGGCCGGGGGTGCTCTCGGTCATCCGGGTCCGAGCCGCCGGGGCGATCGCGTTCACCCGCACCCCGTAGCGGGAGAGCTCCTGGGCGCAGATGACCGTGAAGGCACCAATGGCCGCCTTGGCCGCTCCGTAGTTGGTCTGGCCGGGGTTCCCGAGCAGGCCCGACGTCGAGGACGTGTTGACGACCGCCGCCTTGACCTCCTTGCCCTCCTTGGACTGCTCGCGCCAGTAGGCGGCGGCGTGCCGGGTCGGGACGAAGTGGCCCTTCAGGTGGACGTGGATCACCGAGTCCCACTCCTCCTCGGTCATGTTGATGAGGACGCGGTCGCGCAGGATCCCCGCGTTGTTCACCAGGACGTGAAGGTCACCGAACGCCTCGATGGCCGAGTCGACCAGGCGCTTCCCCCCCTCCCAGTCGGCGACGTTGTCGGCGTTGGCGACGGCCTCGCCCCCCATGCCCTTGATCTCATCCACCACCTGCTCGGCGGGCGATCGGTCGTCACCGCTGCCGTCGATGGCCCCGCCGAGGTCGTTCACGACCACCTTGGCTCCCTCGGCCGCGAAGAGCAGCGCATGCTCCCGCCCGATGCCTCGGCCCGCTCCTGTGATGATGGCCACCCGGCCGTCCAGCGCACCCATGATCGTCAACTCCGTTCTGTTCTCTTCGTCCGGGTCACCGTCGAGCACCGTCGATCGGACCGGTCATCGACCCAGTCGGCTCTCTGGCCGGGCTTGGGGCGCGCACACCAACGAGGTGGTTGGTGTGCGCCCGACGCGTTGGGGCCAGGCTAGCGGGAGCGCGCGGGCCACAAAACTCGCCTCGCGACGGGCCGGCCGGTCGACGGCCCCCGATGGACCGCTTGCTCGAGCTGGTACTCGAGGAAGCCCATGCCGGTCGCCGAGGTCGCTCCCCGCGGACGGTGTCGGGAAGGGGTCGAGGACCTCAGATGCCGTCGAGCTCCCAGCAGTAGGCGAACTCCCCATGGAGCCTCGAGATGTCGCCGGCCAGCCGGCGGACCTGGAAGGCGGGGCTCTCCGCCCCGACCGGCGGGTAGACGAGGCCGTGTGGCCCGGCCGGCTCGAACCCGAACCGCCCGTAGAAGTCGGTGCTCCCGAGGACGAGGAGGGCGAGGTGACCGGCCCGTTCGGCCCGGCCGACCACTTCGGCCATGAGGGCACTGCCGATCCCCTGTCCCTGGCGGGGCGGGACGACGGCCAGGGGCGCCACCGCTGGCAGCGCGACCCCGGAGAGGTCGCCCAGCGCCGTGAGCACGTGCCCGACGACCGCGTCGCCGTCGAGTGCGACCAACTCGAGCTCGGGCAGCCGACGATCCGAGTCCCAGGTGGACCGCACGATCTCGACCTCCTCGGCCGGGTCGCGACCGGCCTCGCCGAAGGCGGCGGTGACCACCGACATGATGGCGTCGCGCTCGGCCACCCTCGGCTGGCGAACGACAGCGTCGCTCACGTCAACACCCCGGCCAACAACCACTCGTTCTGCGCCCAGCCGAGCGCGGTGTCGAGCCGTAGGTCACAGCCCCGGGGGTCCTCCCAGGCGACACGCGCGCGTTCCACATGACTCCAGTCGAGCTCGTACCAATCGGGGATCGCCCGTCGCCTGCCCTCGACCCTGGCCCGGTGGGTAGCGAGGTCCGAGCAGTGAGTGGCGACGACGACCAGACGGCATCCCTCGCCGGCCGCGGCCGCCCGGCAGGTCTCAACCTCGGGCTGACGGGCGACCCCGTCGAGCACGACCGAGCGTCCCGCCCGCAACTGAGAGCGGGCCAGAGCGGCCAGGACCGACCAACCGACAACCCGATGGCCGAGATCCATGCGATCGAGGGCTGCTTGGATCTCGGCGAAGGGACGGAGCCCGCTCATGGCCCAGTCGTGGGCCAGGACCGGCGCGCCAAGACGCCGGGCGATCACATCGGCGACAAAGGACTTCCCGGTCCCCGGGACGCCGGTTACGAGGACGCACAAGGGGTGCCCTAAGGAGGTGGACGAGCTCACGGGCACCAGCTTGTCCGCGACCACCGGTACCAGCGGATCGCCGCCGCTGCCGTTACGGTGGGCGGATGAGCGAAGAACGGACCAACGTCGACTTCTGGTTCGATCCGGTGTGCCCATGGGCCTGGATCACCTCGCGCTGGATGCTCGAGGTGGAGCAGGTGAGACCGGTTAAGACCAGCTGGCACCTCATGTCCCTCGCCTACCTGAACCTGTCCCAGCACGAGAGCCAGGGGCTCAGCCCCGAGTACCTCGAGCGGATGGAGCGGGCCTGGGGACCGGTGCGGATCTGCGCGGCCGCGGCCGCCCAGAAGGGGGACGACGTCCTCCTCCCCCTGTACACCGCCATCGGGACCCGGTTCCACAACCGTCAGGAGCGGGGTGCCGAGGCGCTGGCCGAGGCGGTGGCCGAGGTCGGGCTGGATCCCTCCGTTCTCGACGCCGCGACCAACAACGAGCTCGACGACACGATCAAGGCTTCTCATGAGCGGGGGATGAGCCAAGTCGGCCTGGACGTCGGCACCCCGGTGATCAGTGTCGAGGGCAGCGCCTTCTTCGGTCCAGTGGTGACGCCCGCTCCCCGAGGCGAGGCCGCCGGCCGGCTCTTCGACGGGGTGATCGCGGTGACCTCGACCGACGGGTTCTTCGAACTCAAGCGGACCCGGGACCGGCGACCGAGCTTCGACTGACAGCGACGGCGCGGCGACCGCCGAGACAGGTTCGGTCGGTCACTTCCGCAGAAGTCGACACTGCGCATTGGCCGCCGGCGCCGCCCGGCCCTCGACTTGCCGCGCCGGCTCATCGGCCGAAGCGTCGATACCACCAGTTCGGGTCGCGGGCGTGAGCATGGAAGTGGTCGGGGATCTGTCGCATGACCGGATCGATGGTCCAGCCGTCGGTTCCGAACCGGGCGTCGGCCACCTCGGTCAGTCGGGCCACCATGTGTGTGCGCGCGCCTTCGGGCGGCTCGGCACCGTGCTCGCGCCAGACCACCATTGGCACGTCGCACACCTCGCAGTCGGCAACCCAGCAGACCTCGTCCTCGTGGTACCACTCGGTCATCCGGGCGGCCTGACACAGCTCGCAGGGTCGGGTGCTCACAAGGCCAGCTCCGCTCAGGCGGTGTAGATGTTGACCGCGGTGCCCTCCGGGACCGGGGTCCCGGCCACAGGCAGCGTCGCGGCCACATGCCCGGTGGGGGGCCCGACGACCATGCCGAGGGCGAGGTGGGCAGCCGCGAGTGTGGCCTGGGCTTGGGCCACCGTGGCCCCCGTGAGGTCGGGCACCCCGGTCATCGGCGGCCCGGTCGACACCGACACCGTCACGGCCGATCCGGGCGCGACCAGCGAGCCGGGTGGCGGACTGGTGGCAGCGACCATGCCCGCGGGCACCGTGGTCGACGGCCCGGTGGTCCCGGTGACCGTCAGCCCGAGCTGTTCGAGCTCGGCCACCGCCTGCTGGTAGCTGAAGTTGATCACGTTGGGGATGGTCTTGGGCTCGGACCCCTTGCTCACCGCGATCGCCACCGTCGACCCGTAGGGGGCCTGCTTGGGGTCGATCTTGTTGTTATAGGACCAGTTGACGACCATGCCGGCGGGCACGGTCGAGCTGTAGGCGGTGATCACCGGGCACACGGCCTTCAGGTGGTTGACCTCGAGGAGCCTCGTCGCCCCGTTGCAACCAAGGCCCGTGAGCGACGGGATGGGCTCGCTGGGCAAACCGCTCGAGACCACCACCCGGATCGTGCTGCCCTGCTTCAGCGTGGTCCGGGGGGAGGGTGCCTGGCGCACGATGTCGCCGGCCTTCACGGTGATGGAGGTGACCGACTCCCCGGTGGCGACGAGGAAATGGTCTTTGGCCACCGCTTGGCGCGCCTCGGTCAGCGTCATGCCGGTGACCGCGGGCACCGGATGGCTCGGGGTGAACACTCCCTTGCGCAGCGCGAGCACCAGGGCGGTGGCGAGCAAGGCCAGGACGAGCCCGATCGCCAGCACGACAAACGGGAGCCGACGTCGATGCCTCTCTCCACCGGACCGGCCTGGCTTGGGACCAGGGTGCGCAATCGCGTCGAACACCCCGCCCGCCCCGACCCGGACGGGCCGGGCAATGAGGTCGGTGTGACCGTCGGGGACGGTCGCCTCGACGTGGGGGGTCGACGGAAACCCGGCCAGCGTGGGTGGTCCCCCCCTCGACGGCCGGGGGGACAGCGCGAGCGGCAGGGCCTGGGGCGCGGGCAGCTCCGCGCCGAGCGCCTCGAGCCGCGAGGCGAAGGTCGCCGCGTCCAGGCGGTCGGCCACGGCGGGCGCGGCCGCGTCGGTGAGCAGCGGCTGGAGCGCCCCGAGCGCCCGGTTGCCGGGCAGGGGTGCGCCGATCCGGGCGGCCAGGGTCCCCATTGGCGTGTCGCGGACAAAGGGCACATCGCCGGCGAGCGACTCGTAGGTGACGAGCGCGAGCGAGTAGACGTCGGCCCGCCCGTCCAGTGCCAGGCCCTGGGCCTGCTCGGGTGCGGCGTAGCGGGCGGTCCCGATCACGCCGTTGCCGACCGGCTCGGTCCAGGCTCCCTCGGCAAGTGCCCGGGCCACCCCGAAATCCGTCACCCGCACTCGGCCCTCGTCGTCGAAGAGGAGGTTGGCCGGCTTGACGTCCCGGTGGACCAGCCCTCGGGCGTGAGCGTGGGCGAGACCCCGCGCCGCCTGGGCGGCGACCGACGCCGCTTGAGCGACCGAAAGCCGCACCCCACGCTCGAGCAGATCGAGAAGGCTCCCCCCGCCCAGGTACTCGAGCACGAGGTAAGGGTCGCCGCCGTCCTCGCCCCAGTCGAAGACCCGGGCGATGTTGGGATGGTTGAGGGCCGCCGCGGCGCGGGCCTCGGCCCGGAAGCGCTTGAGGAACCCCTGGTCGGCTGCCAACGCCGGTTGCAGCACCTTGATCGCCACATGGCGCTGAAGGGACACGTCCTCGGCCAGGAAGACCTGGGCAGATGCGCCGACCCCGAGGGCGGAGACGAGCCGGTAGCGTCCCCCCAGGACCCGGCCGATGGCGTCGGAGATGAGAGGCATCGGAGGCCCCAAGGCTAGTTGGGCCAGCTTCGAGCGTCCGGCACCGTGGGAGGGCCGTGGGCTCAGCCTTCGGGCAGCTCGCCCCTCTCCAACAGGCGATCGAAGCCGGCGCCGTCGACGATCGGGATCCCGAGCGCCTCGGCCCGCGTCAGTTTGGCCGTGCCCGGCGACTCGCCGAGGACCACGGCGAAGGTCGACTTGGAAACCGAGCCCGGCGACTTGCCTCCTCGGGCGACGATGGCGGCCTCGGCCTCCTCCCGGGTGTAGCCGTCCAGGGTCCCGGTCACCACGACCGAGCGTCCGGCCAGGGTCTGTCCGACTTGTCGGGAGGGCCCGGCCCGGACCGCCCCCGGCTGCTCGGTGTTCACCCCGGCTGCCGCCAGCCGGTCGAGGACCGCCTCGTTGGCCGGGTTGGACAGGAACTCGACGACGCTGTCGGCGATGATCCTCCCCACCCCCTCGACGGCGGCCAGGGATTCGGCGCCGGCCGAGCGCAGCGAGCCGAGCGAGCCGAAGGCGGCGGCCAGGGCTCGGGCCACGGTCGGCCCGACGTGGCGGATGCCCAGGGCGACCAAGAGGCGGTTGAGGGGTTGGCGCTTGGATGCCTCGATCGCGCCGATCAGGTTGGAGGCCGAGAGCTCGCCCATCCGCTCGAGGCTGGCCAGCGGTGCGGCCTCGAGGCGGTAGAGATCGGCGGGATCTCCGATCAGCCCGGCCCGCACGAACTCGTAGACCCGCTGCTCGCCCATACCTTCGATGTCCATCCCGCCCCGCGAGGCGAAGTGGACAATTCGCTGGATCCGCTGGGCCGGGCAGTCGATGTTGGTGCAGTAGGTGTCACTCTCGCCGGGGAGCCGGACGAGCGGCCCGCCGCAGGACGGGCAGACGGTCGGGAACCGCCACGGCCCGCTGCGCCGTTTGGGCTCGTCGGGATGGTCGAGCATCGGGCCGATCACCTCGGGAATGACGTCCCCGGCCTTGCGGACCAGCACCATGTCGCCTGGGCGGACGTTCTTCAGCCGGACTTGGTCCTCGTTGTGCAACGTGGCCAGCTGCACCGTCGAGCCGCCCACGAACACCGGCGCCAACCGGGCGAAGGGGGTTGCCCGGCCGGTGCGGCCGATCGACACCTCGATGTCGATCAGACGGGTGGCCAGCTCCTCGGGCGCAAACTTGAAGGCGATGGCCCACCGGGGCGCCCGCGAGGTCTGACCCAGTCTCTGGTGCAGACCCAGCTCGTCCACCTTCACCACCACCCCGTCGATCTCGTAGGGGAGGTCGTGGCGCTGCTGCTCGAGGTCGCGACAGCGTTCGACCACGCCGTCGATGCCGACGACGCGACGGGCGTCGGGGCTCACCGGGAAGCCGGCCCGCCGCAACTGGGCCAGCGCGTCGGTCTGGGTGGTCGGCGACCACCCGTCGAGAGCCGCCGGGGCCCCCTCGCCCGGGCCGTCGAGCCCGCCGACCTGGTATGCCCAGAAGGCGAGCGGGCGGGCAGCGGTGGTCTTGGGGTCCTTCTGGCGCAGCGAGCCGGCGGCCGAGTTCCTCGGGTTGGCGAAGACCTTGGCCCCGGCCGCGAGCTGCCGCTCGTTCATCGCTGCGAACTCGGCGGTGGGCATGTAGATCTCGCCGCGGACGAACATTCGTCCAGGGTACGGCGACACGCCGGCCGAGAGCGACTCGGGCACCGAGGCCACCGTGGCCACGTTGCTGGTCACATCCTCCCCCACCACCCCGTTGCCCCGGGTGGCCGCCTGGACGAAGCGGCCCCCCTCGTAGGTGAGGGACATGGCCACCCCGTCCACCTTCGGCTCGCAGGAGAAGACCAAGGCCGACAGGTCGAGCTCGGGTACCAACCGCACCAGCCGGTCGGCCCAGCTGCGCATCTCGGCCTCGGTCTGCGCATTGTCGAGGCTCATCATCGGGATCGCGTGGCGGACCTCGGCGAACAGCCCCGAGGGGGCCGCCCCGACCGCGAGCGTCGGGGAGTCGGGGGTGGCCAGCTCCGGGTGCTCGGTCTCGATCGTGACCAGCTCCCGCTTCAGCGCGTCGTACTCGGCGTCGGTGATCTCGGGGCTGTCGAGGACGTGATAGCGCTCGTCGTGGTGCGCGATGAGGGCGCGGAGCTCCTGGGCTCGGGCGGCCGGCGCCTCGGCCATCAGGCGACGACTCCCGCCCCGACGACTCGGTCGGGCTCACCAAGGTCGTACAGGGCCACGGTCTGCCCAGGGGCGACCGGGCGGACAGGGTGTTCGAACCGCACGGCCGCCAGGTCGCCTCCGCGCTCAAAGGTGCAGGGAACCGGACGACCGTGCGCGCTGGTTTGGGCCACGGCGGGGGCGCCGTCGGGGAGGGCCCGGTCGGTCCAGGTCAGCGTGTCTCCAAGCAGTTCGATCCGCTGGCGGGCGACCTGGGCCGCGCTCCCCACGACGACCGTGCGCGAGCGCGGGTCCACCGAGGCGACGTAGCGCCGGGTGCCGTCGGGTCCGCGGGGAAGCCCTCGCCGCTGGCCGACGGTCACGAGCTCGAGCGCCGGCACCGCGCCCGTCTGTCCCTTCGAGCTCAGGTCGACCACCGACGCCGGATGCAACCGCATCCGATCGCCCAAGAACCGCTCCCTCCCCTCGTCGGAGTGGATGAAGCACACGTCCTGGCTGTCGGGCTTGGCCGCGGTCCGCAGCCCGAGCTCGGTCGCGCGCCGCCGCACCTCGGGCTTGGTCATGGTCCCGATGGGGAGCAGCACCCGCCCGAGCTGGCGCTGGCCCAGCATGGACAGCACGTAGGACTGGTCCTTGTCGGGATCGGCGCCCCGTCGGAGCTGGTGGGGAGCCCCACCGGAGCCCGGCACCACGCGGGCGTGGTGTCCAGTGGCCAGGGCGTCAAAACCCAAGCGCTCGGAACGCTCGAGCAACCGGTCGAACTTGATGCGCCGGTTGCACTCGATGCAGGGGTTGGGCGTCCGAGCCAGGGCATGCTCGGCCACGTAAGGGTCGACGACCGACGCGCCAAAGGCTTCGGTCATGTCGAACACGTAGTGGGGGATGGCCAGCTGCTGGGCCACACGCCGGGCATCGTCGACGTCGGCGACCGAGCAACACCCCGAGTCTTGTGGCCCACCCCACAGCTTGAGCGTCGCCCCGCTCACGTCATGGCCCTGCTCCACCAGGCAGGCGGCTGCGACCGAGGAGTCGACGCCCCCAGACATGGCTACCAGCACGCGCACCGACGCAGTTTGCCATCGGGCAGCGCGCCGACTGTCCCGGGACTGCCGAGCTAGCCCGCCCGCAGTCGTTTCACCGCGTCGACCAGCACCACCAGCGCGTGGCTGACGTCGGCCTCCGACGTGGTGCGGCCCAGGCTGAACCGCACTCCGCTGCGAGCCTCGACCGGGTCGAGGCCCATCGCCAAGAGGACGTGACTGGGCTCGAGGGCGCCGCTGGCGCAGGCCGACGCAGCCGAGGCATAGACGCCCCCTTGGTCCAGAAGTACGAGGAGCTCCTCCTGGTCGACCCCGGCGAAGCGGAGGTGGAGATGGCCGGGCAGCGTCAGCTCCCGGGGGACGCTCTCGACCACCCCTTCGATCGACGCCGCGACGGCGTCGGCCAACCGATCCCGCAGTCGGGCGACTCGGGTCCGCTCCTTCGGCTGCTCCTCGACGGCGGCCGCGAGCGCGGCGGCGAAGCCGACCACCCCGGCCACGTTGTGGGTGCCGCTGCGTCGCTCCTGCTCTTGACCACCCCCGTGGAGGAGGGGGGCCACGCTGTGGGGGGAACGCACGACGAGCGCCCCGACGCCCTTTGGCCCGCCGAGCTTGTGGGCGCTGACCGAGACGAGGTCACAGGGCGCGGCGATCTCGGCCAGATCGAGATAAGCGGCGGCCTGAACTGCGTCGGTGTGGAGCACGGCTCGGGGCGCCAGCTTCCGCACGAGATCGGCCACCGCCCCGATGGGCTGCACCGCCCCGGTCTCGTTGTTGGCGGTCATCACCGAGACGAGCGCCGTGTCCTCGCCCACGGTGCCGGCGAGCGCGTCGAGGTCGACGATCCCCACGGGAGTCACCCCGGCCTCGTCGAGGTGGACGGCGCCAACGCCGAGCACGGCTGCCGCTCCTCGCGCCGCGGCCCGCAAAGGGGACAGCACCGCTTCGTGCTCGATGGCCGAGCACACCACGCTGGCACGCGCCCCGGCACCGGTGCGCAGAGCCAGCGTCCCGAGGGCCGCCAGGTTGTCGGCTTCGGTTCCTCCCGAGGTGAACACCACCTCGGCCGGGCGGGCTCCCAGCGCCTCGGCGATCAGCTCGCGCGCCTCCTCGACCGCACGGCGCGCCTCCCGGGCCGCCCCGTGAGCGCCCGACGGATTGGCGAAAACGACGTCGGCGAAACGCGCCATCGCCTCCACCGCCTCGGCCCGCATCGGGGTGCTGGCGGCATGGTCGAGATAGGCGACGGCGCTCAGGTCACTCACGGTGCTCAGGCCACGCGAACGGCTTTGGCGTTGCAGAACTCCTTGATGCCGAGTGCCGAGAGCTCACGCCCGAAGCCCGATCGCTTGATCCCGCCGAAGGGGAGCTCGGGGGTCGACACCACCATGGCGTTGACGAACACCAGCCCAGCTTCGATCCCGTCGATGCACCGGCGCTGCTCCTCAGGATCCTCGGCCCATGCGCTCGAGCCGAGGCCGAAGCTCGTCCGGTTGGCCACCTCGATGGCCTCGTCGAGTGCGGCGACCTGCTCGACCACCGCCACCGGCCCGAACACCTCCTCCTCGTAGGCGCGCATCCCGGGGGCCACCTGACTGAGCACCGTCGGCTGATAGAACCACCCGTCACCGGGCACGAGCTCCCCGCCGCAGAGCACCTCGGCGCCCCGGTCCCGGGCGTCGTCGACCTGGGCAGCGACCTCATCGCGTTGAGACTGCGACACCAGCGGGCCGACGTCGGTCGCGGGGTCGAAGGGATCCCCGACCGTGAGCCCGGCCATGGCATCGACGAAGCGGCTGACGAACCGGTCGGCGACGGCGGAGACGACGACGAACCGCTTGGCCGCGATGCAGGACTCGCCGTTGTTCTGCACCCGTGCGGTCACGGCCACCTCCACCGCCCGGTCGACGTTGGCCGAGGACAGCACCACGAAGGGGTCCGAGCCGCCCAGTTCGAGGACGCACTTCTTCAAGGCCGCGCCGGCGGTGGCGGCGATGCTGCGCCCGGCGGCCTCGCTGCCAGTGAGCGTGACCGCCACGACCCGGTCGTCCTCGATGACCTTGGCCACGCCGCCGGCCGGGATGAGCAGCGTGGAGAAGGCTCCGTCGGGGAACCCGGCTCGCCGGAATACGTCCTCGATCAACAACGCCGACTGGGGGACGTTCGACGCGTGCTTGAGCAGGCCTACGTTGCCGGCCATCAGCGCCGGAGCGGCGAAGCGCACAACCTGCCAGAGCGGGAAGTTCCATGGCATCACCGCCAACACGGGCCCGAGCGGCTCGTAGCGCACGTAGGAGCGGCCCGAGGAAGACTCGACCACCTCGTCGGAGAGCAATGTCTCGGCCCGATCCGCGAACCAGCGCATGCACATCGCGCACTTGGCCACCTCGGCCTTGGCCGCGGCAAACGTCTTGCCCATCTCGGTGGTCAGGACCCGGGCCATGTCGGGCAGCTCGGCCTCATAGAGGTCGGCCGCGGCACGCATCCAGCCGGCCCGCTCGGCGAAGCTGGTCGTGCGGTAGGAACGGAAGGCCGAGGCGGCGCGCTCCAACCGCTCCTCGACCTGCGCTGGCGTGTGGGCCTCGAACTCCGCCTCGACCTTGCCCGTCGTCGGGTTCAACGTCGTGAAGGCCATCGCTCTCCGCTCGCTCGACGCTCGGGCTCGCGTCGGACCTTCGACCTCAGTCCTTCGGCCGACGTCGCGGCTTCAGAGCGAACCACCAGATGCTGGCCATGGTCGCCAGGAGGCCGAGCACCGCGCTGATCGGCTTGACCAGCTTGTGGGCCCGCTCCGCCATCGTCTCGACCTTACCCGGTTCGCTGCAGCCCGCCGCCGACCCGAGCACAGAGCGGGGCGCTTTCGCCGGTCAGCCGCGGCTCACCCCAGCGCCGGCGCCTGCGGTCGCTCCTGAGCCCCCCGGTCGGCACCAGGTGGTGTGGGTTCAGACCCGCTCGATCCAGGCCCGCACGACGTGCGGCCCCAGCTCGATCCGGGACCCTGCTCCGGGCCGGGATCCCGAGACCACCTCGACCGCCAGGACTTCCCGGGCCAGCTGGTCGAAGAGGCCC
>JBEDUR010000202.1:0-17540 GCA_040414865.1 Acidimicrobiales bacterium | reverse complement strand
TTGGCACCTCGATGTCGGCTCGTCGCATCCTGGGGCTGAAGCCGGTCCCAAGGGTTGGGCTGTTCGCCCATTAAAGCGGTACGCGAGCTGGGTTTAGAACGTCGTGAGACAGTTCGGTCCCTATCCGATGCAGCCGTAGGAGATTTGAGAAAGGCTGTCCCTAGTACGAGAGGACCGGGACGGACGTAGCTCTCGTGTGCCAGTTGTCCTGCCAAGGGCACGGCTGGTTTGCGACCTACGGATGGGATAAGCGCTGAAGGCATCTAAGTGCGAAGCCCGTTTCGAGATGAGATCTCCCTCAGGGAAACCTGGTAAGGCCCGTGGCCAGATCACCACGTTGATAGGCCGGAGGTGTACGCACAGCAATGTGTTCAGCCGACCGGTACTAATCGGCCGAGGGCTTGGAGCTTTGCTCGTGCTCGCTTTGGAACGCTCAGGGCTGCTCGGCAGCCAGACCCGAAAGGGTGAGCGCAGGATTTCCGGTGGCCATGGCGGCGGGGAAACACCCGTTCCCATTCCGAACACGGCAGTTAAGCCCGCCAGCGCCGATGGTACTTGGGGGGAGGCCCCCTGGGAGAGTAGGACGCCGCCGGGATTTCTCATGCCGGAGCCTCCCGCCTCAGCGGGGGGCTCCGGGCGCGTCTGACGCAAGGAACATCCGGCAGCGACACGTACACTCGCTCGGTGTCGAGCGAACGTGATCCTTCGTCGGCCCGTCGCTCCGGGTCGAAGTCGGCGGCTGCGTCGGCGCGTCGTGGCACTCGTGCGGCGACACCGCCTCGGATGAGACAGCGCGACCCCTCGGCGCGCCGGGGTCGGTCCGCCTCGACCGATTCGCGTTCGAAGAGCGCCACGGGGAGAGACCGGCCGGGTCGCCCGGGCACGAACGAGACGCGGCGAGCGGGGGCGCCGGCCCGAGCCCCTCGATCGTCGTCCTCCAAAGGACGAACTCCTCGCCAAGGCCTGGATAGACGACGCTCGCGTGGCCGGGATGGGCAGGTCGTCGAGGCGCGTCAAGTGCCCGGACAGCGTCGATCCGCCAGGAGCGAAGGTCGGTCGGGGGACGTCGCTGCCCGGCGGACGGCCACGAGTCGCGATGCCGGCGGCGCGGGTCGTCCCCGCCGCCCGGACGGCCGTGGCGCCGCACGTCCGGGCTCGGCCGGTTCTCGACCGCCGCAGCGGGAGGTTCCGCGGACCTGGGGAGGTGTGGCCCGTCGCGGGGCCTTCCAAGTCGATCGCGAGGCCAGGGAATCCTCGAAGGGCAAAAGCCCGGAGTGGGGACGCAGTTCGAACCCGCCGAGGCCCTTGGAGCCCTGGACCAGAGTCGATCCGCCGCACGAGGCGACTTCGCGAAGCCCGGGACCATGGGTCAGCCCACCTCCCGCCCGGGTAGCGCGCGCCCATCCGCTTCCCACCGCGGTCGCGCAGGAGATCCGTGACGCTACGGCGAGTGCGACCAGGCGGCAGCGTGAACAGCTAGTTCGACGTTCCGAGCAGGCGGTGGTGGCCTACGAGGCCGGTCGGTTCGAAGATGCGCTCCGGGAGGCCAAGGCGGTGCTCGACCGAGCACCGGGGGTTGCGGCGATGAGCAAAATCGCCGGACTGGCGGCCTACCGGCTCGGTCATTGGCATGAGGCGATCCGACATTTGGAGACGTGGATCGAAGCAACCGGCGATCAGGATCACGTGCCCGTCCTCATGGACTGCTTCCGCGCCCTCGGCCGCTGGGCGAAGGTGGGCGACCTCTGGCGCCAGCTCCGACAATCCTCACCTGGGACCGACGTCGTGGCCGAGGCCCGGATCGTCGCGGCCGGGGCATTGGCCGATTCCGGGGACCTCGACGGTGCCATCTCGTTGCTGAGCACCGGCGCGCGCAAGGCGCTGCGTAACCCGGCCGAACGGCACCTTCGCCAGTGGTATGCCCTCGGAGACCTCTACGAACGGGCGGGCGACCTCCCCCGGGCCCGCGAGCTGTTCGCTCGGGTCGACCGGGCGGATGCCGACGCCTTTGAGGTCAGGAGCAGGCTCCAGTCGCTCGGCGGGGATCCGCGGCGCACCCCGAGACGCTCCAAGAGCACAAGAGCAACCGAAGGTGAGGAGGCTAGGACTTGACGGTCGAGGCCTCGTAGATGCTCGCGATTGAGGCATCGAGCACGGCGTTGAACTCGTCGTCGGTCTGGTTGACCGAGAGCCCCTCGGTCAAGGCCCGGGAGAAGCTGGCGATCACGCCATGGTTCCGAGCCAGCCGGGCGTTGGCCTCGTCTCTGGTGTAGCCGCCGGAGAGCGCCACGACTCGGATCACCTTGTCGTGGCGGACGAACTCGCCATAGAAGTCGTCCACGGACGGAAGCGTGAGCTTGAGCATGACGGTCGCCTCCGGGGCCAAGGAGTCGAGGTGCTCGCGGATGGCCGACCTGAGGAGCTCTTCGGCCGCACCTTTCTCGGGGCTATGGATGTCGATCTCGGGCTCGATGATCGGGATCAGTCCGGCGGCCAGGATCCGGGTCGCCGTCTCGAACTGCTGGTCTATGAGACTCTTGATGCCCCGTTCGTCGGCCAGCCGGCCAAACGAGCGCATCTTGGTGCCGAAGACACCCTTGGACCGCGCCCGGTCAAGCACCTCGTCGAGACCGGGCATAGGCTTCATCAGCTGGACACCCTCCGACTCCTCGGCGAGGCCCTTGTCGACCTTGACGAAGGGGACCACCTGCTTGCTGTTCCACAGGTACGTGGGCGAGTCGACGCCGGCGATCTGTCGGTCCATCGTCCCCTCGAAGAGGATGGCCGCCAGGACGCGGTCACCGCCGAAGCTGGGGCTGGAGACGATCCGAGACCGCATGGCGTGCATGAGGTCGAACATCTCGTCTTCGTTCGTGTAGGCGTCCTTGCCGATGCCGTAGAGCTCGAGGGCCCGGGGGGTGCTTCCGCCGCTCTGGTCCAGCGCAGCCACGAACCCTCTCGCCGTGCGGATCTTGTGGAGTTGCTCGTCGTTCACTGGAGCTCCTTCAATCTGACGTGGGGTACCGGTCCCGCCAGTCCACCCTAAAAGTCCAGCACCGAATCACCGTTTTATGGGCTGGAGCAGCCCTGGCCGCCGCCCTCGGAAGGCTTCGAGCTCTCGACGAGTTGGAGCCCAGTTATACCTGCGCACGTGGCACTTTTCGCCCTCAGCCTCACAACGCCATCACCGGTGCGGAGACGACCCACTATGTCGGGTCGATGACAGTTTGTTGTCGCCCGTTGACATTCGGGACTGGACCAGTCACCATACCCGGCGCAGCAACAGAGGCAGTAGCGCAGTAGCAGAGAGCCGGGGGCGCGGGAGTAACCCCGCCCCCCCGGCGGAACCGAGCACCAGCGCTAGGTGGCGCTCGGCGGGTGGGAAGGTAGCACACCCCACCGCCAGCTCCCCCCTGAGTGAGGCGTCTCACGACCCCCAAGAAAGTGGGGAGCATGACAGACCAAATCGCGCGCCGGCCCGCCGCCGAAGAGTGGAAGGCGCTTCGCGACGAGCTGCTCTCGGCCGTCGAAGTCCTCTTCGATGCCATCGACGTATGCACCAAAGCACTTGACCGAACTGAGCTGAGTCCGAGCACGGACCCGAAGGAGTGATGAACCAGTCGGTCAGGTCGTGGACTTGGCGCGTACATCGTCCGCACTTGCGAGTCCTCGAATGGCACGCGGGCTTCTCCTTGTCGTCGTTGTGGACGCGACATCGACCTGAGCGAGCCGTCGAGTTCGGGACGGGGGTTTGACTCGGGCCACCAGCCCCCCCTGCTGTCCCCCCGAGTCGGCCCCCGTTCCTTCCAAACCAAGACCAACTGAACCAACTGAACCAACTTGAACGGCGCGGTTCGGGTCGTCCGAGCTGCCCGGCAGGGTGGTGTCAAGGTGAGAGCCCAGGGTCCCACCCCTTTCACGTCCGACGGGGATACAACGAACCCCAAGAGCCCGGCAACGCGCGCTCCGAGCCGAATCGAGCTGTGCAGCAAGAGCCCAAAAACGGCCCCTGAGCTGCCCTAAAGCGCATTGAACGGCACAGGGTAGGCTAAACTAAAGGCAGGAAGTTGAAACACAACAGTCATGGGCCGGCAATCGCATCTGCCCTGGTGACGCTGGGTTGGGGGAAGACACCCGTCCGGACGAGCGAGGACGCGCCGAGCCCAGGAAAGGCCAGGCTCCGTGGCGACCGGAACCACGCAGGGGACCGAGCAGCTCGAGCGGGTGGTCATTCGATTCGCCGGTGACTCGGGTGACGGCATGCAGCTCACCGGGGACCGCTTCACCACCTCGAGCGCCTTGCTCGGCAACGACCTTTCGACCTTCCCGGACTTCCCGGCGGAGATCCGGGCCCCTGCCGGGACCCTCGCGGGGGTCTCTGCCTTCCAAGTCCACATCGCCGACCAGGACATCCTGACCCCCGGTGACGCCCCGAACGTGCTCGTCGCCATGAATCCGGCCGCCCTTCGTTCGAATATCGGCTTGCTGCCGGCCGGGGCCACTCTCATCGTCAACATCGACGCCTTCGACGAGCGCAACGTGGCCAAGGCGGGCTACTCGAGCAACCCCCTGACCGACAACTCGCTCACGGCGTACACCGTCTACGAGATCCCGATGACCTCGCTCACCCAGGAGGTCTGCAAGGAGGCCGGGGTGAAGCCCCGTGACGCCGAGCGGTCGAAGAACTTCTTTGCCCTCGGGCTCGTGAGCTGGCTCTACACCCGTCCCATCGAGCCGACGCTCGAGTGGATCACTGCCCGCTTCGGCGACAACACCCCGGTTGCCGAGGCCAATACCAGAGCCTTCCGTGCGGGCTACCACTTCGGGGAGACCGCCGAGCTGTTCACCTCGAACTACGAGGTGCGTGCGGCACCGTTCGAGCCAGGTGAGTACACCCAGATCACCGGGAACCAGGCCCTGGCCTGGGGCCTGCTCACGGCGGCCCGTCTGGCCGGGTTGTCGCTGTTCCTCGGGAGCTATCCCATCACGCCCGCCTCGGACGTCCTCCACGAGCTTTCTCGTCGCAAGGAGTTCGGCGTGCGGACGTTCCAGGCCGAAGACGAGATTGCCGGCGTCGGTTCGGCCTTGGGGGCTGCCTTCGGCGGCTCGATCGGTGTGACTACCACGAGCGGACCAGGCCTGGACCTCAAGTCCGAGACGATCGGGCTGGCGGTGAACCTCGAGTTGCCGCTGATCGTCGTTGACGTCCAGCGGGGCGGCCCGTCCACCGGACTGCCCACCAAGGCCGAGCAGGCCGACCTCCTGCATGCGATGTACGGACGCCACGGCGAGGCGCCGGTGCCGATCGTCGCCCCGAGTACGCCGGCCCGCTGTTTCGACGCGGCGATCGAAGCCGTCCGGTTGGCCGTGACCTACCGCACCCCGGTGATCCTGCTGTCGGACGGGTATCTGGCCAACGGGGCCGAGCCCTGGCTCCTGCCTGACCTCTCCACCATCGCGCCCATCGACCCGGCCTTCGCCAGTGAGCCGAACCACGTAGCCGAGGACGGGACGCCGGAGTTCCTCCCCTACGTGCGAAATCCCGAGACCCTGGCCCGTCCCTGGGCGCCGCCAGGTGTGCCCGGGCTCGAGCACCGGATCGGTGGTCTGGAGAAGGCCGACCTGACCGGGAACGTCTCCTATGACCCGGAGAATCACGAGGCGATGGTGAAGTGGCGGGCGGCCAAGATCACCGGCATTGCCAACGTGCTCCCTGAGGTCGAGGTCGATGACGAGGACGGGGCGGAGGTCCTCGTCCTCGGCTGGGGATCCACCTACGGGGCGATCACGGCCGGCGTGCGGCGGGTCCGGGCCCGAGGGCTCAAGGTGGCCCAGGCCCACCTCGACTTCGTCAACCCGTTCCCCAAGAACTTGGGCGAGGTCCTGGGGCGCTACCCCAAGGTTCTCGTCCCTGAGGTGAACCTCGGCCAGCTGAGCAAGCTGGTTCGGGCCGAGTTCCTGACGGACGCGACGTCGCTCAACAAGGTCCAGGGCGTGCCGTTCAGGGCGGCGGAGATCGAGGAGGCGATCGTGAAGCTGATCGGAGGCGAACAATGACGGCCATCCCCGTCACCACCCGCAAAGACTGGACGAGCGACCAGGAGGTCCGCTGGTGCCCGGGTTGCGGGGACTACTCGATCCTGGCCGCCGTCCAGATGCTGATGCCCGAACTCGGCGTGCGCCGGGAGAGCACGGTCTTCCTCTCCGGAATCGGCTGCGCGGCCCGGTTCCCCTACTACATGAACACCTACGGGATGCACTCGATCCACGGGCGGGCCCCGGCGATCGCCACCGGCCTGGCCACCACCCGCCCCGACCTCGATGTCTGGGTCATCACCGGGGACGGCGACGCTCTATCCATTGGCGGCAACCACCTCATCCACGCGCTCCGTCGCAACGTGAACATGACCATCTTGTTGTTCAACAATCAGATCTACGGGTTGACCAAGGGCCAGTACTCGCCGACTTCGGAGATCTCCAAGGTCACCAAGTCCACGCCTTTCGGGTCGCTCGACACCCCCTTCAACCCGATCAGCCTGGCGCTCGGGGCCGAGGCGACGTTTGTGGCCCGGACCCACGACATGGAGCGCGGCCACATGCAGGAGACCTTCCGTCGGGCCCATGACCACAAAGGCGCCGCCTTCGTCGAGGTGTACCAGAACTGCAACGTCTTCAACGACGGAGCTTTTGAGAAGATCACCGCCCGCGATGCCCGTCCTTCCATGCTCATCCAGCTCGTCCACGGCGAACCGATCCGTTTCGGTGCCGATCGGGAGCGCGGCGTGGTGCAGCGAGCGGACGGCCGCCTCGAGGTCGTGGACGTGGCCGATGTGGGCGAGGACGCGCTCTTGGTCCACGACGAAACCCGGGACGACCCGGCTCTCGCCTTTGCCCTGTCTCGCTTGGCGAGCGGCCCCTACGAGCCCACACCGATCGGGGTGTTCCGGGCCGTCGAGCGGGAGGAATACGGCGAGGAGATGTCTCGCCAGATCGTCCGGGCCCAGGAGCGCCGGGGCGTGGGCGACATCGACGCCTTGCTCCGTTCGGGATCGACCTGGACGGTCGACTAGCCCTCCTCGTGGTCCAGGCATCCCTGGCCCAATCGTCAGTCCTCGAGCGGGCGGAAGACCATTCCGGTGCGCGGCTTCGGGCTGAAGTACGTCGTCTTGGGCGGCATTCGCCGCCGTTCGTGGGCCCACTTCGAGATTTGGGCGACCGAAGGCGGCCGGAGAAGTAAGGCGGCCTGACCCTCGCCGGAATGAAGCGACGCCACCGCCTCCTGCCAGCTGTGGCGGTGCGAAGTCTGGGCCTGGGGCAGGCGGGCGAGCGCGAGCTCGACCAGGCTCGAGTCGAGGTCGCTCCCGGCCGCGGCGAACGCCTCAGGTCGGGGTGTGAGGAGCCATGCATCCTTGGCGGTCAGAACTGCCAGCGAGCCAGCCTCCGCCAGCGCGCCGACCACCCGATCGGTCGCATCCCCGGCCCGCACCACGTCGAACCACTGCTCGAGAGCCCCGATCAACTCGTCCGGACTTGTCAGGCCGCTCACCACCCGGTGGATGGGCCGGACCGAGAGCTGCTCGCTGGAGAGCTCGACGATGAGGGCCAACACCCAGTCATGGCCGCCCGGGGCGCTCCCGTGTTCGGCTCGCATCTGGAGCCGGTAGTTACGGGCGGTCTCGTAGCGGTGGTGGCCGTCAGCGAGAACGACGGGCGCCGAGGACACGGCATCGGCAATGGCCTCGGTTCGGTCGCCCTGAATCACCCAGAGCTCGTGGCGCACGCCGTCGTCGTCGTGTACGTCGATCTCCGGCCTGCCCAGGGGTTCGAGCACTGCCGAGAGGCCGGCGGCGAGCGACAGCCCCCAGATGGGTGAGAGGTTGGTCTTGGTCGCCGCGAGGAGATCGAACCGGTCGCTGCGGGGCTTGGGGAGCGTCTCTTCGTGGGGAAGGACCTGACCTTCTTCGTCGGTTTCGGGGAGGCCCAGGGCGCCGATCACCCCGAGGGTCGAGCGACCCTTGGCGGTCATCCGGTAGAGGTACAGCGCGGGGCTGGACTCCGACACGAGGATGCCCTCGTCTCGCCAGGCTGTGAGTAAGCCGGCGGCCACCTGGTAGCGGTCAAGCCCGGCCAGCAGGTCGGGCTCGGGCAGCTCCAGGTGCACCGAGTTGAACGCGGAGCGAGTGGCCAGGCGGATCCGCTCGGTGGGCTCGATGACGTCATAGGGCGGAGCGATCACCTCGGCCAGGTGGACGACGGACGGGTCGTATCGAAGTCCCCGGAAGGATGCGAAGCGGGGCATGGACCTCCCATGCTGGCACAGTCGTCTCCACGCTGGCCGGGCCCGGGCCGGCGGCCTCGGACACCGCCGATCGTAGAATCGTCGTCGTGGGGTCTCCCTCGGTCGGTGCCGAGCTCTCGGGCGCCAGCGACGAGAGCGCGATCCTCACGATCCCCAACCTGATCACCCTCGCGCGCCTGGCGTGCCTGCCGGTCTTCGTCTGGTTGGTCCTCGGTGCCGGCCATCAGGGCCCGGCCGCCATCCTTCTGGCCGTTCTCGGCGCAACCGACTGGGTCGACGGGTTCGTCGCTCGCCGGTTCCACCAGGTCTCGGCGCTCGGCAAGGTGCTGGACCCGGTGGCCGACCGCCTCCTCGTGGGCACGGCGGTGATCGTGATCGTCGTGCACGGGGCGGTCCCGGTGTGGTTCGGGGTCCTCACCCTGAGCCGGGAGGTTCTCGTGGGCGCGGTGGTCCTTGTCCTGGCCGGGCTCGGGGCGGCCCGCATCGACGTGCTCTGGGTGGGTAAGGCGGGGACCCTCGGGCTGATGTTCGCCTACCCGGCCTTTCTGCTCGGCTACGGCACCGCGTCCTGGCAAGAGCCGATCAGAGTCTTCGCGTGGGTGGCCGGGGGCGTTGGGCTCACCCTCGCCTGGATCGCGGCAGTGGCCTACCTCGGCCCGGCCCGGGCGGCCCTGCGCGCCGGACGCCTCGGGCGCGGCAACCGGGCGAGCGACCGCACGGAGGTGCCTGCGTGAAGGCGGTGATCATGGCCGGTGGCGAGGGAACTCGGCTGCGCCCCCTCACCTCCAACCAGCCCAAGCCGATGCTGCCCCTGGCCAACCGGCCGCTCATGGAGCACGTTGTCCTCCTCCTGCGGCGGTACGGGTTCGAGGAGATCGTCGTCACGGTCGCCTTCATGGCCAACGCCGTGCGTTCGTACTTCGGCGACGGCTCGGAGTTGGGTGTGCGGATGGTCTATGCCACCGAGGAAAGCCCGCTCGGGACGGCGGGGTCCGTGCTCAATGCCCGCGACGAACTCGACGAGCGGTTCCTCGTGATCTCCGGCGACGTCCTCACCGACGTCGACCTCGGTGCGATTGTCTCGTTCCACCAGGAGAAGGGCGCACTGGCCACCCTGGCGTTGCACTCGGTGCCCGACCCCCTCGAGTTCGGGATCGTCATCACCCGGGAGGACGGTTCGGTGGAGCGGTTCCTGGAGAAGCCGACTTGGGGGCAGGTGTTCAGCGACACCATCAACACCGGCATCTATGTCCTCGAGCCCGAGATCTTTGACTTCATCCCTTCCGAGGGTGCCTCGGACTTCTCCGCTGAGGTATTCCCGGCCGCGCTCGAAGCCGGCAAGCCCATCTACGGCTGCATCTCCGACGGCTACTGGGAGGACGTGGGGACGACCGAGGCGTACCTCAAGGCTCACAACGACGTGCTCGACGCCAAGGTCCAGGTCGAGGTGGACGGGTTTCCGCTGCAGCCCGGCGTCTGGCTCGGGAAAGGCTCGACCGTCGACCCGAGCGCCACCGTCGAGGGACCGGCGCTCATCGGGGACAACTGCTCGATCGGACCCGGCGTCGTCCTGGGGCAGTACGCCGCCCTGGGTGACAACGTGCGGGTGGCCGAGGCGGCCGAGGTGCGCCACTCGGTGCTGGGCGACAACTGCTACGTGGGCTCAGGCGCCCGGGTCGAGGGTGCCGTGGTGGCTCGGGCTTGTGACCTTCGCGAGCGGTCGCGCTGCGAGCCTGGCGCGGTGCTCGGGGAGAGTTGCCGCATCGGAGCGGGGGCCGAGGTGCGAGCGGACGTGCGGGTCTACCCCTTCAAGGTGGTCGAGGCCGGAGCACTGGTGAACTCGTCGATCGTTTGGGAGTCCAGGGGCTCACGCTCGCTGTTCGGTCGGGAGGGTGTACGGGGTATCGCCAACGTGGACATCCACCCGGAGTTGGCCACCCGGCTGTCCATGGCCTGGGTATCGACGCTTGGGCGCGGCGCCCTGGTCACGGCGTCGCGCGATACCAGCCGGACCGCCCGCATGCTCAAGCGCTCGGCGATGGTGGGCTGCAATGCCGCCGGAGTCAACGTGGACGACCTCGAGGTGACCACCGTGCCGGTCGTTCGGCACCACATTCGCAACACCCCGAGCCGAGGTGGGGTCACCGTGCGCCTGGCGGCCGACGACCCGGAATCGGTCGTGATCCGCTTCTTCGATGGCGAGGGGATCGACATCGACGGGGTCACCCAGCGCAAGATCGAGCGCATGTACTACCGCGAAGAGTTCCGCCGTGCCCTCGCGGCCGAGATCGGTGACATCGACTTTCCGGCTCGCGCGGTCGAGCAGTACACCGCTGATCTCGTCGCCTCGTTGCCCGTCCGAGAGGGACACCCTGCCGGGGTCAAGCTCGTGCTCGACCTGTCCTATGGCTCGGCCAGCTTCGTGATGCCCAACGTGCTGGCCAAGATCGATGCCGATGTCCTGGTGGTGAACCCCTTCGCGCACACGGCCGGGATGATCTCGGTCGACCGGGCCGCGAACGCCTTGCGGGTGGCCGAGCTGGTCCGCGCCTCGGGCAGCCAACTCGGTGCGGTGGTCGACGCAAACGGCGAGCACCTCACCATCGTCGACGACGAAGGGACGGTGCTGACCGACAACGAGGCGCTGCTCGTGCTGCTCCGACTGGTCACCGAAAACGAGCGGGACGCGCAGGTCGTTCTGCCGGTCTCGGTGCCCGATGCTGCCGCCAAGATCTGCGAGGAGACCGGCGCCACCATCACCTACGCCAAGCTCTCCTCGGCCAACCTCATGGAGCTGGCTTCCCAGCCGGGCGTGGCCTTCGCCGCCAGCCAGGCGGGCGGGTTCATCTGGCCGCGTTTCCTCCCGGCGTACGACGCGGCGGCCACCCTCGTGATGCTGGTCGCGCTGTTGGCCCGCAGCGGCGTGGCGCTCTCCAAGCTCCTGCGGTCGCTGCCCAGCGCGTTCGTGACCCACCGCACGGTCGCGACCGCCTGGGAGGCCAAGGGTCTGGTGATGCGGAACCTGGTCGAGCAGCTGGCCGACCGCCCGACGGTTCTCGTCGACGGGGTCAAGGTGGTCGAGCCGGGCGGCTGGGCGCTGGTGCTGCCCGACCCCGAGGAGCCGCTCACCCACGTGTGGGCCGAGGGCGAGACCGGCCCCAAGGCTGAGGCCCGAGCGGACGAGTACGTGGCGCTGATCGAAGGCCTGGTCGGCCCGGAGGCAGTCGTGTTCTGAGCCAGTATGAACTGCGCCGGTCATCTCCGGTAGGGTCCCTCTCGCCGTGAACGTTCCCGACGACTTGCGCTACTCGAGTGACCACGAGTGGGCGAAGGTCGACGACAAGCGGGTCCGGGTTGGCATCACCGACTACGCGCAGGATGCGCTCGGGGACGTCGTCTTCGTCGACCTGCCATCGGTAGGCGCCGAGTTCGAGGCCGGCGCTCAGCTCGGGGAGGTCGAGTCGACCAAGTCGGTGTCGGAGATCTATTCGCCGGTGACCGGGCTCGTGGTCGAAGTCAACTCGGCGCTTACCGAGACCCCCGAGCTGCTCAACGAGGACCCCTACGGCGAAGGGTGGCTCTGCGAGCTCGAGCTCACCGACCCCGCATCGCTCGATGGCTTGCTGGACGCGGCCGCCTACCGCCAGCTCACCGAATCGTGACCACAGTCGCCGACCAGGCGCAGGGGAGACCGGGCCCGAGTGTGAGGCCAGAGAACCGGATCGGAGAACCGGCTACCGTACATGGAGTGTTCTGCCACAACTGCGGGCACCGAAACCCTTCTGGGGTGAACTTCTGCTCAGCTTGTGGCGCCGCCCTCGCACACGACGCCTCCGAGACCACCGTCACGTTCCAGCCGGACAACGAGTACGGCGAGTCCAGGGAAGAGGAACCGAACGTCTCTTTGGTCGAGGTCCCGCGCGGGCAAGGGGTCCTAGTGGTCACCCGCGGCCCCAACGTGGGCGCCCGATTCGAGCTCGATCAGTCTGTGACCAGGGCAGGGAGGCACCCCGACAGCGACATCTTCCTTGACGACATCACCGTGTCACGACGCCACGCCCAACTGGAGCGCCGGGGGGACGGTTCGGTCGTCATCAAGGACGACGGCTCGCTGAACGGCACCTACGTCAACCGGGAGCGGATCGAGGAGCAGATCCTGAGCCGCGGCGACGAAGTCCAGATCGGCAAGTTCAAGCTCATCTACCTGGCGGCGGGGGACGAGTGAGCACCCGCACGTACCTGTCCATCGGCGACGTCTTGAGCCTTCTGCGCCAGGAATTCCCTGACATCACCATCTCGAAGATCCGTTTCCTGGAGAGCCAGGGCCTCGTCGATCCCGAGCGCTCTCCATCGGGGTACCGCAAGTTCTACGAGCACGACGTGGAGCGGCTGCGCTGGGTGCTCCGCCAGCAACGGGAGCACTTCTTGCCGCTCAAGGTCATCCGCGACCGCTTGGAGACCGATGGCGGAGAGACCGCCGAACACGACGCGGTGGCTGGGGTCGACGACGTTCCCGAGGAGCCGGGCGAGCAAGGCGCGCAATCGGAGCCCGATGCGGCGGCGAACGGCGCTGCGCCCGAGAAACGACCAAGCCGGCGCGATGCCGACGAGCGGCCGGCGGCGTGGCGGCGCGAGCCCGATGGCCCCGCGAGGCAGCCACTGGCTTCGGCCCGGCGAGAGGGCGCTGGCGCGGCCTCCCTGACCCGGCCCGGCACCGCCGAGGCCGCATCGAACCGGCCGTCCTTCGACCTGCGGCCGGAGACGTCCGGATCGCCGTCGCCCTCGGGGTCAGACCCCGGCCGGCCATCACGGGCCGGCCAGGGGGGCGCCAATGTCACCGGGGCCAGCCTGACCCTGCAGGAACTGTGCGCAGCCAGCGGGCTTGCCGCGAACGACGTGGCGGCCCTCGAGGGGTTCGGGCTCATCGAGCCGCTGGTCGTCGGAGGTGCGCTCTACTACGACGAGGAAGCGCTCACGGTGGCCAAGCTGGTCGCCGACTTCGCCCGCTTCGGCATCCAGCCCCGCCATCTTCGGCTGTTCCGCAACGCGGTGGATCGTGAGCTGGGGCTCGTCGAACAGGTGGTGACCCCGTTGCTCCGCCAGCGCAACCCCGAGGCACGTCAGCGGGCGCTCGAGGCCGCGGCTGAGCTGTCCCGGCTCGGCCAAGCCCTGTGCTCGAGCCTCCTGCGGCGCGCCCTCCGCCATCACCTGGGGGGGTAAGAACCGCCCCGACCAGGGGCGCCCGAGCGGCCCGGTGTGACGGGCGACGCCGAAGCCACGGGCGCTACATTGCGTTCATGGTCGAGGTCAGGCTGAGAGCGGTCAGGGTCGACTTGCAATCCAACACCCCGGTCCTCCTGCTCCAGGAGACCGACGGCGAGGGGCGTACCCTGCCGATCTTCATCGGCACACCGGAGGCGGCCTCCATCGCATACGCGCTTCAGGGTGTCACGATGCCCCGACCAATGACCCATGACCTCATGCGCGACCTGCTCACGTCGCTCGACGTCGAGATCGAGCGCGTGGTGATCACCGAACTGCAGAACGCGACGTATTTCGCCGAGCTCCGGTTGCGGCGCGGTGGCGACGTGACCGTTGTGTCGAGCCGTCCCTCCGATGCTGTCGCGGTTGCCGTGCGCACGGGCAGCCCACTGTTCGTCTCAGACGAGCTGATGGACGCCGAAGGCATCATGCTTGCTTCCGACGGGGTCGACGACGACGAGGAAGAGGATCAGCCTCCCGAAGAGCTCATGGGGCAGTTCCATGAGTTCCTGAAGGACATCAAGCCCGAGGACTTCGCGACCTGAGGTTGGGGCTTCTCGCTAGCGAGCGGGCAGCACGAGCACCCGGCCCCGCACGAGTGAGGCGGCCAGGTCGCTGAGCGCCGAGCCGACCCCCTCCAGGTCCACCTCCCGCTCCACCATCGCCTCAGCCTGATCGGCCGGGAAGTCCGAGCCCACCGAAGCCCACACCTCGCGGCGCAACTCGATCGGAGTGAGCACCGAGTCGATCCCCAGCAGAGCGACACCGCGCACGATGAAGGGGTACACCGTCGAGGTGAACTCGTTGCCGCCGGTCAGCCCGGAGGCGGCGACAGCACCGCCGTAACGGACGGAGCGCAGCACGGACGCGAGCGTGGCCCCCCCGACGCAGTCGACGGCGGCGCCCCATCGTTCCGGGCCGAGGACCCGGCCGGGCTCTCCGGCGACTTCGTCGCGCCCAATGGTCGAAGCCGCGCCGAGGGCCGCCAGGTAGGGGTGTTCGGTCCTCTTGCCGGTGGAGGCCACCACCTCGTAGCCGTGCCGGGCGAGGAGTGAGACGGCCATGCTGCCCACACCGCCAGTCGCTCCGGTGACGAGCACCGGGCCGATCCCGGGCTCGACGCCGTTGTCCTCCAGACGACGCAACGAAAGCGCGGCGGTGAACCCGGCGGTCCCCACGATCGCCGCGTGGCGGGTGCTCACCCCGGGCGGGAGCGGGACCACCCATTCGGCCGGCACCCGGGCTCGCTCGGCAAAGCCTCCGTGGTGGGCGACGCCGAGGTCGTAGCCCTGGGCAAGCACCGCGGTACCCACCGGGAGCTCAGGCTTCGTGCTCTCGAGGACGGTGCCGGCGAGGTCGATGCCGGGCACGAGCGGGTAGGTCCGGGCTACCCGGTTGCCCGGCGCCAGCACCATCGTGTCCTTGAAGTTGAGGGCGGCCCACTCGACCTCGATGAGGACGCCGTCTTGGCCCAGATCTTCCTCGGCCAGCTCGCCCACCCCCGCGGCCAGCCCTTCGCCGTCGCGACGCACCACGAATGCCCGGATGACCATCGGGCCACTGTAGAGGTCGGGTACGGTCGCCTTGCGTGCCGACTGCGCCCTTTGGTACCTGGCCGTCACCCCTCAGGCCGGCCGACGTCGCCGCCGGGCGGCGTTCACACGCCGCGCTCAGTTCCGATGACCGGTGGTTGTGGTGGCTCGAGACTCGCCCGGGCGAGGACGGCCGGACCGTCCTGGTCCGCGCCGAACCGGGTGAGGAGCCCGAGGTGGTCTCGCCCGAAGGGACGAGCATCCGCTCCCGGGTGCACGAATACGGCGGTGGCGCCTGGTGCCTGCTCGCCGACACCACCGGGTCCTTCGCCTTCGTCGAGGACCGGACGCAGCGGGTGATGGCCGGGACAAAGGCGAGCGGCCCAGCCGCCCTTGGGGCCGAGCCGCCGGCCGACGAACAGTGGCGGCACGGCGGGCTGATCGCCGGCCCGGACAGCAGCGTCCTGGCGGTGCGTGAACGGATCGCCGGCGGGCGGAGCGAGCGTTCGATCGTGCGCCTGGAGTCCGGAGGCAACGAACAGACCCTTTGCATCGGCCGGGACTTCTACGGCTCCATGGCCCTTGCCCCCGGCGGCCGCCACCTGGCCTGGGTGCTCTGGGACCACCCCGACATGCCGTGGGACGCGACCGAGCTCTGGGTGGGCCGGCTGACCGAGAGGGGTCTCGGCGACGTCGTGCGGGTCGGCACCAGCGTCCTCGAGGGATGCTCGGTCGACCAGCCGGTGTGGACCAGCTCCGAGAGCCTGTGTTTCGTGGCCGACGCGGCCGGCTGGTGGCAACCCTGGCGCTGGCGGAAGGGAGCGGCCGTCGAGCGGCTCTGCGAGCTCGAAGCCGAATTCCAGGGTCCGGCCTGGGGCCTCGGCCAGCACACCCTGGTCGCGCTGGAGGGCGGTGGGCTCGGGTGTTTGTGGCGCCGGCAGGGGACCGACCACCTGGGCATCCTGGCCGGGCATGTGCTCGCCGGGCTTGCTCAGCCGTGCGTGACCGCATCCTCGCTCTGCGCCCATCGCGGCTCGCTGGCCTGGCTGGGCCAGAGCGCGACCTCACCGCCCGGGGTTTGGTGGTGGTCCGGAGAGGCCGGGGCCGCACCCGTCGTCGCCGGAGCCGAGCCGCTCGATCCGGACGATGTCTCTCTGGACGAACCTCTGGTGGTGGACACCGGGCCAAGGCCGGTCCATGCCGCCTTCTATGCACCACGGCGTTCGGGCTGGTCTGGTCCTGCGGGTGAGGCCCCCCCGCTGGTGGTCTTCTGCCACGGTGGGCCGACCGCGAGCTTCTCGGCCGGGTTCGACCCGGTCGTCCAGATGTTGACCACGCGGGGCTACGCGGTTGCCACCGTCGATTACACCGGGAGCACCGGATACGGCCGGCGTTACCGTGAGGCCCTGCAGGGGCGATGGGGGGTCGACGACGTCGACGACTGCGTATCGGTGGCGGCGTGGCTAGCCGAGACGGGGCGAGTCGACGGGACGAAGATGGCCATCCGCGGGGGGAGCGCCGGCGGATTGAGCGCGCTGGGAGCATTGGTCCGCTCGGACAGATTCTGTGGTGCGGTCTCTTGGTACGGGGTGAGCGACCTCATGGGCCTGGTGTCCGAGACGCACGACTTCGAGTCTCACTACACCGAGCGCTTGGTCGGCCCGCTGCCCGAGGCGGCCGAGCAGTATCGCGAGCGCTCGCCGCTCTATCGGGTAGCCGACATCTCCGGGTCCGTCCTGCTCCTCCAGGGGGAGGACGACCCGATCGTGCCTCCCAGCCAGAGCCAGGCCATGGCTGAGGCGCTGGCCGCCCGGGGCCTGCGCTGCGACTACCGGCTGTTCCCCGGCGAGTCCCACGGGTTCCGGCGGGCCGAGACGCTGGTTGCGGCGTACACCGCCGAACTCGCGTTCTACGAAGAGATCCTGTTGGCCCCGTCTTCAGAGTCCGTCTCGAGCCGTCGGCCCCGGTGAGGCCGCTGGTACGCTCGCACCGCGGCGCTCCTGCGGCCGTGCCATGGGGTTGCGGGTGGTCAAGAGCCTGATCGAGCGGGCGGGCGCCACGGTTCGAACCTGGAAGCCCGAGGACGGCGATGCAGTCCTCTACGCCCTTTCGGCGGTGTTCGCCCTGGTCACCATCGGGGCGTCCAAGACGGTCCTGTACCGCCAGTGGGCGTATCTGGCCCTCGGCCCCTACCTGGCCGCGGCGGCCGGCTCGGTCGCGTTGGCCCTCGTCCGGCGGGCCCGGTCCCGGTCCAGGGTTGATCCCGCCGCGCCCACCCGCACGTGGTCGGGCCCGCGCATCATGCTGTTCTTCGTCGCCTTGTTCGGGGCGACGCTCGTTCCGCTCTCACTCGAGGTGGCCTGGCGGACCGACGGCAATGCCTCCGCTCACGTCCAGCCCGAAGTCTCGGTGGTCGAGCAGGCCGGCCTCCGGGCCGACCACCGCCT
>JBEDUR010000201.1:0-6934 GCA_040414865.1 Acidimicrobiales bacterium | reverse complement strand
GAATCCAAGTTGTTCGAGTTCTCCTTCACCAACCGGGCGGATGCCATCTACACCCGTGACGAGCTGTTGGTGGACGACGATGGCCGGCCCAAGCGGCTCCCCTGGGAGGACTGGCGCGAGGGAGATGATCTCCACACCTCCGGGTGGATGCGGGCCACCTCGCCGTCGGGCGCGGCCGCCTTCGAGGGCGAGGTCCAGTGGTCGGGCGAGTTGGGTTACGGCGTCCGCGCGCCCGAGGGCGGCCAGAGCGGCCGCCGGGACGATCGGGCGACCGGCACCATGCCACTGCGCGAGGTCATGGAGGCCCATCTGCTGCCCGACGACATGCCACTCTCGCATCGGGGTATCCGGGGACGTCTCGGCCGGGCCAAGGAGTCGGCCGACAAGAAGCGGGCCAAGCTGACGGCGGCCCGTCGTCGGCGGGCCGATCTGCGGGCGGGCCGGTGATCCCGGGAGTCGTCCGGACGACCTTTCCGGACGCCTTGACCTTCGCCGTGAGCGCGGCAGTCATCATGGCCGGGGCTCTCGGGGTCATCGTCTCGCGCAACCCGGTGCATGCGGTGCTCTCGCTGCTGATGACCCTCTTCGGGGTAGCGGTGCTGTTCATCGAGCAGCACGCCGACTTCCTGGCTGCGGTCCAGATCATCGTCTACGCCGGGGCGATCGTCGTCCTGTTCCTGTTCGTGATCATGTTCTTGGGCGTCGATCGGCGGGAGAACGTGGCGGAGGAACCCTTGCGCGGCCAGCGGCCGCTTGCGCTCGTGCTGGTGGCAGTGGCCATCGGCGGCGTGATCGCCCTCGGCGTGGGCGCACACTGGGCGACTGGTGCGCACTCGGTGGCCGGGTCGACGACCGCCGGCGGTCACTCGAACGTCTACGTGCTGGGCAAGTCGGTCTTCACCACCTACCTGTTCGCTTTTGAAGCCACGGCCGCGTTGCTTGTGATCGCGGTGGTCGGCGCGGTGGTGCTGGCCCGTCGGCCGCGGGTCGAGGAGGCGACGGAGCCCGAAGCCGATGAGCCCCCCGAGGCTCCGGTCTCCGACGCCACTGCGGCCAGGCCCGAAGAGGCCGAGCCCACGGGGACCCCGGATGAGCCCGCCACCCTGGTCGGCGGTCGGGACGGGGAGGAGGGCCGGTGAGCGTCCCAGGGGACTGGTACCTGATCCTGGCGGCCGCCCTGTTCATCGTGGGTGCCCTGGGCCTCCTGGTCCGGCGCAACGTCCTGGTGATGTTCATGTGCATCGAGCTCATGCTGAATGCGGCCAACCTGACCTTCGTCACCTTCTCCCGCATGTTGAGTGACATCGGGGGCCAGGCCATCGTCTTCTTCGTGCTGGTGGTGGCGGCCGCTGAGGTCGTGGTCGGCCTCGGGATCGTCGTGGCCATCTTCCGGCGCCGCACCAGCGCGTCGGCCGACGACCTCCACGCGCTGAAGGGCTGACCCGTGCTCCACGCCGCCTACCTCATGGCCCTGTTCCCCCTGGCCGGGTTCGTGGTCCTGGTCGCTTTCGGGAAGCGGCTGGGCGACCCGTGGGCCGGCTGGGTCGGGACCCTGGCCGTGGTCGCCTCGTTCGTGGTCGCCTGCATCTCGCTGGCGAGCTTCTGGCACGAGCCGGCCTCGGCCCGTCACTTCACCGAGAACTACTACACCTGGATCGGGGTCGGCGGGCTCCAGGTGAGGGTGGGCATCCTGCTCGACCCGCTCTCCATGACGATGTGCATGTTCGTCACCGGGGTCAGCGCGCTGATCCACCTGTACTCGATCGGCTACATGAAAGGCGACCCCGAGTACTCGAAATTCTTCATCTACATGAACCTCTTCGTGTTCTCGATGCTCGTCCTGGTCCTCTCGGACAATCTGCTCGTCACCTTCGTCGGGTGGGAAGGCGTGGGCGTTTGCTCCTACTTCCTTATCGCCTACTGGCACGAGCGGAACTCGGCCGCCTCCGCCGGGCAGAAGGCGTTCATCTACAACCGGATCGGCGACGCCGGCTTCCTGATCGCCATGTTCCTGATCTTCTCGAAGCTGGGGACCCTCGATCTGCCCACGATCTTCGCCCATCGCCAGGCGCTGGGCTCTGACGCCACCACCGCCGTCGTCCTGTTGCTGTTCCTGGCGGCGACCGGGAAGTCGGCCCAGATCCCGCTGTTCAACTGGCTCCCCGACGCCATGGAGGGCCCGACGCCGGTCTCAGCCCTCATCCACGCCGCCACCATGGTGACCGCCGGCGTATACCTGCTGTGCCGGGTGAACTCGTTGCTCGCGCTGGCGCCCGACGCCAGGTGGGTGATCGCGATCATCGGCGCCCTGACCGCCTTCGTGGCGGCCACCATCGCCGCCTCCCAGCAGGACATCAAGAAGGTCCTCGCCTTCTCGACCGTGTCCCAGATCGGGTACATGATGCTGGCCGTCGGCGTGGGGGCGTACGTGGCCGCGATCTTCCTCATGGTCGTCCACGCGTTCTACAAGGCGCTGCTCTTCCTGAGCGCCGGTTCGGTCATCCACGGGCTCCACGACGAGCAGGACATCAAGCACATGGGCGGGCTGGCCCGGGTGATGCCCTGGACCTACGCCACGTTCCTCGTCGGCTGGCTGGCCATCGCCGGGATCCCGCCGCTGTCGGGATTCTGGGCCAAGGGTGACGTGCTGGCCAACGTGTTCAAGAAGAGCCCGACCCTGTGGGTCCTCGGCCTGATCACCGCGGTGCTCACCGCCTACTACATGACCCGGTTGTTCGTGGTGGCCTTCACCGGTGATCGGCACTGGGTCTCGGCGGTGTCCGGGCACCAACCGCCGCCCCCGCACGAGTGCCCCTGGATCATGCGGCTACCGCTTGTCCTGCTGGCGGGGCTGGCCCTGGTCGGCGGCATTCTCGACCTGACCTTCATCCACACTGCGGGGTTCGCGTCCTGGTTGGGCCCGGAGTTCGCCCACACGACCTTCAGGGCCCACGAGGGGGCGGGCCTCCAGGTAGGGCTGGCGGTCGTCGACGCGATCGCCGCGGTGGTCGGGCTCGGCCTGGCCGCCTGGGCTTGGAGCACGCAGGTGAACCGGCCGGCGCTCGAGCCTGAGTTCCTCCAGCGGGTCTGGTACTGGGACGACTTCTACGACACGCTCATCGGCCGGCCCGGCCAGGCGATGGCCCGCTTCGCCGCGACCGTGGTCGAGACCCGGGTCATCGACGGCTCGGTGAACGGGGTGGCCGACCTCGTCCGTCGGAGCGCGTCGGGCCTGCGCCGGCTCCAGACCGGCTACGTGCGCAATTACGCCCTGGGCATCACCCTCGGGCTGGCCGCGGTGGTCGTCTTCTTCATCTCGCGGGTGTGGTGGTCGTGAGCTTCCCGTACCTGACGGTCCTGGTCCTTCTGCCGGCGGTGGGCGCGCTGGCGGTCGCCCTCATGGTGGGGGTGCGCCGCGAGGTGCAGGAGCTGGTCGGCATCGCGGTGGCCCTGGCCACGCTCGGCTTCGCCATCGCCCTCACCGCCGCGATGCACACCCAGAATGGCGGCTACCAGTTCGTCTCCCGCCACGTCTGGGCCTCCTCCATCGGGGTGTCCTGGTACGTGGGAGTCGACGGCATCTCGATCTTCCTCGTGCTCTTGGCCACGGTGTTGTTCCCCCTGGCGCTGGCCGGTGCCCGGTCCCGCACCGACACCCGGACCTTCGTCGCCTGGATGCTCCTGCTTGAGGCGGCCTGCATCGGGAGCTTCGTCTCGCTCGACCTGGTGTTGTTCTTCTTGTTCTTCGAGGTGACGCTGGTGCCGGCGTATTTCATCATCAGCGGGTGGGGGTTCGAGCGGCGGGCCTACGCGGCGGTGAAGTTCTTCGTCTACACCTTCTTGGGCTCGGCCTTCCTCTTGGTCGGGATCGTCGCCCTGGCCATCGTGCATCAGGACCAGACGGGGGTGCTGACCTTCGCCCTCCCCGCCCTCGAGCACACCCACCTGTCGTCGGCCACCGGGATCCTGCTCTTCTTGGCCTTCACCGCCGCCTTTGCGGTCAAGGCGCCGTTGTTCCCACTGCACACCTGGTCACCCGACGCTTATGCCGAGGCGCCGGCGGCTGGGTCGGTCGTCATCGCCGCCGTCCTGGCCAAGCTCGGCACCTACGGGCTGATCCGCTTCGACCTGAACCTGTTCCCCCAGGCGTCGCGCACCCTCGCCCCGCTGGTCCTTACCCTGGCGGTGATCGGGATCCTCTACGGCGCCCTGGTGGCCTGCGCCCAGAGTGATTTGAAACGCCTGGTCGCCTACTCCTCACTGGCCCAGATCGGCTTCATTGCCCTGGGCTCGTTCGCCCTGTCCACCCAGAGCCTGGTCGGCGCGGTCCTCCTCATGGTGAACCACGGGCTGGTGACCGCCGGATTCTTCCTCCTCATCGGGTGGATCTTCGACCGCCGGCAGACCTGGCAGATGCCCGAGTTGCGCGGCCTGCAGTCGCCGGCGCCCGTGTTGGCCGCGGTCTTCACGGTGGTCATGCTGGCCTCCATCGGCCTGCCCGGGCTCAACGGCTTCGTCAGCGAGTTCCTGGTCCTGACCGGAACCTTCCTCACCCACCGCTGGTGGGCAGTGGTGGCCACCGCCGGGGTGATCGGCGCCGCGCTCTACTTGCTGTGGGCCTACCAGCGGACCTTCCACGGGCCACCACTGCCGTCGGTCGTCGGGACCCGCGACCTCGGGTGGACCGAGCGGGTGGTGATCGCTCCGCTCATTGTCCTCATCGTGCTGCTCGGCGTGTACCCCCAGCCGGTCATCAACCGGATCACCCCGGCCGTCAACCGCCTCGTCACCCACGTCGAGCAGGTGACCCACGTACGTCAGCCGGCGGTGGCCACAACGCCGAACGCCGAGGCCCGGCCGTGAGCGTCCGGTTGCTGGCCGCCGCCAGCGCGACCATCCACGTGCCGGCCATCCGGTACCTGGCGATCATGCCGGTCATCGTCATGCTCGGCGGGGCGGTGCTCATGCTGGCCGGCCAGTCGCTGGTGCGGCGGCCACTGCGGCTGCGGTTCGCCACGGTGTCGACCGTGGTCATCTCGCTCAGCGCCTTCGGCCTGGCCTGGTGGCAGTGGGCCGACGTCCGGTCCCACGGGCCGTACACGACGATCGCCCACGCGGTCGTCTCCGACGGCTTCAGCGTCCTGGTCACGGTGCTCGTGACCGCGGCCATGGCCCTGACCGCCCTGGTGGCCGAGGGCTACCTGGCCCGCGAGGGCATCTCGGGGGGCGAGCTCCACGTGCTCGCACTGGTGTCGGCGTCTGGGGCCATCCTCATGGCCCAGGCCGGCGACCTGGTGATCGTGTTCCTCGGTCTCGAGATCCTCTCGATCGCGCTCTACGTGCTGGCCGCCTACAACCACAAGCGGGCCGAGTCGGGGGAGGCCGCCCTCAAGTACTTCATCCTGGGCAGCTTCTCCTCGGCGGTGTTCGTCTACGGCATCGCGCTCACCTACGGCGCCACCGGGACGACCAACCTGACCCAGATCGCCGACTTCCTCTCCCACAACGTGGTCGTCCACGACGGTGTGCTGCTGGCCGGGATGTCGCTCCTGTTGGTGGGGTTCGCCTTCAAGACCGCCGTGGTCCCGTTCCACATGTGGACCCCCGACGTCTACCAGGGGGCACCCTCGCCGATCACCGGGTTCATGGCCGCGGTGGCCAAGGCCGGCGGCTTCGCCGCCTTCCTCCGGGTGTTCATCTCGTCCTTCGGGGTCCTGCGGGCCGACTGGCGACCGATCATCTACGTGCTGGCCATCGTCACCCTCCTGTTCGGTGCGGGCCTGGCCGTGGTCCAGCGGGACATCAAGCGGATGCTGGCCTACTCCTCCATCAACCACGCCGGCTTCGTCCTGCTCGGACTGCAGGCGGCCACCGCCGCCGGGGTGAGCTCCGCCCTCTACTACCTCCTCGCCTACGCCTTCATGGTCGTCGGGAGCTTCGCGGTGGTGGCGATCGTCGGTCGCACCGGCGACATGGAGCACGACATCGCCGGCTACCGGGGACTCGCCCGCCGCCAGCCCCTGCTTGCCTTCGCTTTCGCCGTCTTGTTGCTCGCCCAGGCCGGCGTCCCCTTCACCACCGGGTTCCTGGCCAAGTTCCAGGTGGTGGTGGCCGCAGTCGACGCCCATTCGGTGCCGCTGGCCGTGGTGGCCATGGCCTCGGCCGCGGTGGCTGCCTTCTTCTACCTGCGCGTCACCGTGCTCATGTACAACGACGCCGAGGAGCCGTCCCCCGCTCCGGCGCCGGCGCTTACCCTGGCCACCGGTGACGGCGCCACCGACTACCGCCTCGCGCTCAACGCCGCCCTGCTCTTGGAGCACGTCCCCACGCCGGCGCCGCTGACCTCTGCCGCCACCGGCGGACGGGTCGGCGGGCGGCTCTCGGTGCCGCCGCTGGCATCTGTGGCCATCGGGATCTGTGTGCTGGTCACTGTGCTCTTCGGGATCTGGCCGGCCCCCTTGATCGACTTCGCCCACCAGGCCACGCTGCTGTTCCTCCCGTGAGGCCGTGAGCCCGTCCGACCGGTTCCCCCGCAACTGGTCCTGGCAGGCGGACCCACTCATCCCGAGCCGGGCGGTGGTGTTCGACATCGACGGCGTCCTGTCCGATGCGGCCGGCCGCCAGCGCTTCATCGTCGGCGGACTCCCGGATTGGGACGCGTTCTTCGAGGCCTGCGGGGAGGATCCGCTCATCGAAGAGATCGGCCGCCTGCTCGAGCTGCTGGACCGCGACGTCCAGGTGGTGCTGCTGACCGGCCGCCCGCTGCGGGTCCGGCCCCAGACCGAGGCCTGGCTCCGGCGCTTCTCGGTCCGGTTCGACCTGCTGGTGATGCGTGACCGGGGCGACTATGCCCACGTCTCGGTGTTCAAGCGGCGCACCGTCGAGGCGCTCCGGGATTTCGGGTTCGAGCTCCGGCTGGCCTTCGAGGACGACC
>JBEDUR010000200.1:0-19770 GCA_040414865.1 Acidimicrobiales bacterium | reverse complement strand
GACGGATGCCGAGTGGATGCCGATCGCAACCCTCGTCGCCATGAAAACCACGCTGGAACAATCTTCCCTTCGGGGTGCACAGCGCCTAGTTGGCGCCGTACTAGGTGCAGCGATTGCCGCTGTCCTCCTGGTGACCGTCACCAGCCACCACGCACTTGAAGAGCTCGTAATTCTCATCATGGGGTGGGGATTGCCATTCGTTCTGTGAATTACGCCTTCTATACGGCCGCAATTGCTGGGGCGGTCCTCTTAGCCATGGATCTACCCTCATCCCGCCAACCTGGATGCCGAGGGACGGCGCATCCTTTTCACATTCGCAGGTATTGGGATTGCGATCATTGTGATGGTCCTCGCTACTCTGCTCCAGAAACGCCGGTCGCCGACCGCGCCAGCCCAACACACGACCGTCGCTAAAGCCCAGTCGACGAATGAGTGACCATTAGAACCTCTGAGTCGGAAGGATCTTTTCTCTGAACATCCCGAACGGCGACAAGGGCTGTAGGTGGGAGGCCGTTGCCGACCAGATACATCGCATCGGTTTCTTCGACCGATCGTGCTGCCCGCCTCATAGCTCCCATATGAGTGGATTGGTGTGAGAGGCGACCTGACGACGCTGGGATGGACGATGAACCGGGGTCGGCCGGGCATCTGCCGGCTACCCTCAGCGATTTCGTTCGTATCGGGCGACTCGATTCCGATGGTCTCTCACCGGGTGGTGGTGCGGCCGGTCCTGTCGCCGGGAACCCACCGCTAGTTCGGGGAGCCGTGGAGCTTCAGCAGCCGGAAACTGTCCTCGTACTCCTCTGCAAATCGCCCACCGCGACGGGGACCACGTCGGCTGTTGGGAACGGTGTCCCCGAGTCAGTGCCAAAGGCGGAAAGGGCTTTTGACCTCGGAGTTCATTGGTGGGGCTAGCTGGAATCGAACCAGCGACCTCAGCATTATCAGTGCTGCGCTCTAACCGGCTGAGCTATAGCCCCCAAGCCTGGACAGGCTACCTGGGCGGCAAACCTCCTTCACACCCAGACCGCCGGACGATCGACGGTGCGCGTCCGTATCAAGCGGCTCCAAAAGTGGCGATGAGAGTCACGGAGAGCCGAGCCCGTGCAGAGCTCGCTTTCCTCGGGCGAGTCCATCCGAAGGGACGGCAGAAATGGCCGCTGAGCGAGGCCCACGGCGCCAGCGACAAGGCCGACTGCCCGATGGAAAAGATATACTTGCCTTTGGGCAAGCAAGTAGTAGGAGAAACGGTGCAACGCGACTCGGCGGTGGTAGCAAGAACAGGGGAAGAGGTCGCTCGGCTGCGTACCGCGATCAGCCGCATTTCACGTCGGCTACGCCCAACAGCAGCTGGATCCAGGTTCACGCGGACGGAGGTGTCGGTCCTCGAGGCGGTGGCCAAGCGTGGGCCGATCCGTCTCTCGGATCTTGCAAACGCAGAGGGGCTCAACCCGACGATGGTGTCGCGATTGGCTGGCCACCTAGAGGGCCAAGGGTTGATTCGCAGGGAACCTCACCCCGGTGACGGGCGGGCGGCGCTCGTGAACGTTACGAGTGCGGGACGGCGATTATTCGTGCGCATCCAAATGGAACGGACTGCTCAGCTCAACTTCGAACTGAGCGCACTGGATGATGAAGATCGTGCTTGTGTGCTTGACGCGGTACCAGCATTGGAGCGGTTAGCTGAACGCCTGAAGGACGTTCCTTAGAGGTGGGAGATACCAGCACCAAACCCGAGGGGCGACTGCGCCGAGCGAGTCGAATGACCTTCTCGGCCCTGGCCAATCCGAACTATCGGAAGTACTTCGTGGGCCAGAGCATCTCTCTGATCGGGACGTGGATGCAGACCACGGCCCAGGCCTGGCTGGTCCTCACGCTGACCAACTCGGCGTCGGATCTTGGCTACGTGATAGCCCTCCAGACGCTCCCGGTCCTCATCCTCGGCCCCTATGGCGGTGTAATCGCTGATCGCGTCGACAAGCGGCGTCTCATGATCGTCCTGCAGTCGCTCATGGGCATCCAGGCGTTGGTGCTCGGCATCCTGACCGTCACCCACGTCGTGCGTCTGTGGCAGATATTCCTGCTGGCGATCATTCTCGGGCTCAACAACACGTTCGAGAATCCGGCTCGGCAGGCATTCGTGCTGGAGATGGTCGGCTCGGACGACTTGCGCAATGCGGTGACTCTCAACTCCGTCATCGTGAACGCCGCACGAGCGGTCGGGCCGGCGGTAGCCGGGGTGCTCATCGCGACGATCGGAGTGGGCAGCTGCTTCTTTGCTAACGCTGTGAGTTTCGTGGCTGTCGTCTTTTCTCTGGTGGTGATGAACAAGGAGACGCTCGATCAGAGCCCTCCTGCCGAGAGGCGGCGCGGGCAGCTCCGCGAGGGCCTCATTTACGTACGTCACAATCGGCGTCTCCTCGTCCCCCTGGTGATGATGGCCATGGTCGGCATGTTCACCTACGAGTTCAACGTCACCCTTCCGGTGCTTGCCAAGCACACGTTCCACGGGAGCTCCGAGGTCTTCGGGTTCATGACGGCAGCGATGGGTATCGGCGCCGTACTGGGTGGGTTGGTGACGGCTGCGCGCGGCTCCACCGGAGTGCGGCCGCTGATCGTGGCCGCATTGGGATTCGGCACGGCCACACTGCTGGCCGCCTTGGCGCCGGTGCTCGCTTTGGCGCTGGTAGCACTGGCGTTGGTCGGGTGGGGAAGCGTTTCGTTTCTCGCCCTTGGCAACTCGACCTTGCAGTTGAACTCCGAAGCATCCATGAGGGGTCGAGTGATGGCCCTCTGGGCGGTGGCGTTTCTCGGGTCCACGCCGATCGGAGGCCCGACCATCGGGTGGATCATTCGGGCAACGAATCCGAGGGTCGGCCTCCTCGTCGGGGCGATCACCTGTTTCGTAGCCGCTGGCGTCGGGACTCTTGCCCGTCGGCACTTCATTGCCCGGCGAGTCGTGGTGCCGAGCGACTTGGAGACCTTCGAGAAATCTACCGGTGGTCCGGTCGGTGCCGGCCTGATTGCCTCTCGTGCTTCCCCCCGTGAGCCAGCCACCTAAGCGTGTCCAATTCCGTGGTGAAATGAACCGTGCCGCTGAACGTTCTAGGAGACGAGCTCGAACCTTGTAGTGAAGACCCCTTGACGGGCTTCTACCGGGACGGATGCTGTAACACCGGCGCCGAGGACATCGGCGTCCACGTTGTCTGTGCGCGAATGACTGATGACTTTTTGGTTTTTTCTAAGGAAAATGGCAACGACCTCAGTACGCCGCAACCTGAATCTGGGTTTCCCGGCCTAGCTGTCGGAGACCGTTGGTGTCTCTGCGCGTCGCGTTGGAAGGAGGCCCTTGATGCAGGAGTCGCGCCGCCAGTGGTTCTTGCATCCACTCATGCCTCGGCTCTCGAGTGGGTTGAACTGGACGAACTCCAAGCTCATGCGAGCAGCTGATCGTCTCCTGGCCTGGGTTTGAGGTCTCATTTCGGTCGTTCGAGACCACGCGGTTTCGCTTTGTGCCTGAGCTGTAGACCGGCGGAGATCCAATAAGAGTTTGGTACAGTCCGACAGAGCCTCCGCGATCTCGGGGACGTAGCTCAGCTGGCAAGAGCACCTGCTTTGCAAGCAGGGGGTCGTGGGTTCGAGTCCCATCGTCTCCACCCACGAAAACCGCAGGTCAAGGCGGGTGCCACACTCCGATGCGTGACCGCCAGAAAGGTCCACTCAGTCATTTTTGGCACGTTTTTGACACGTGGGTCGGAGCTCGGAGGGATTCCGGCTACCGCTGGGAGGGTGCCATCGAGGACGACACTGGGATCAGGGTCGCCCTCCACATCCGGACCTCGCTCGTCCCAGCCTTCATTGGCCGGATCAAGAAGGACCACCCCTACGACGTGCCTTGCATTCTCGCCTTCACTGTCGATGACGCCAACCCCGACTACGTGGCGTGGGTCGAGCGTGGAGCGAGGGAGGCCGCTTAGCCCCCCTTTGGAGGAACGGTCCAGGGTGCGCAGAGTCGACGATCTTGCGGCCGGAAGGCCATGCGTTCTGCGACCGGCGTGGAGGTCGGGCTATATGTGCGAGCACAGGTTGATCTAAGGACTGGTCCAAAACGACGAGGAGGACAGCGATGGCAACCTTCGTCTTGGTACATCCGGCCTGGTTCGGTGGCTGGTGTTGGAGCAAGGTGAGTGCCCGACTCCGTTTAGCTGACCATGCGGTGCATTCGCCGACACTTACGGGCCTCGGGGAGCGTGCACATCTCGCGTCGCCTTCTGTGGGCCTCAATGTTCACATTGAAGATGTGGTCCAGCTCTTGAACTTCGAAGACCTCGCAGAAGTTATCCTCGTCGGGAGCAGCTCGGCAGGGACGGTGATTACCGGCGTTGCTGATCGTGTACCCGAGCGCGTCGCCAAAGTGGTCTATCTGGACGCCTTCGTGCCGGAAGACGGACAGAGTACACGCGACTTGATTGCGCCCGAGCGCCGAGCGGTGATGGAAGAACTCGTCGACTCGGAAGGCTTTGGGTGGTTGCTTCCGCGCTTTGCTCGGCCTGCCTGGGATCAGTTCGTCCCTGAGGCCTGGAACGTTACAGACGTCGATGACCTCCGGTGGGTGCTCGAGCGCCTGCGGCCGACGCCGTTCCGACTTCTCAGCGAGCCGATTCGGCTGGCTCACCCGAAGAGCGAACGGCTATCGCGGGTGTACGTGCGATGCACACAGTGGCCGAACCCCGGCTTCGATCGTTGGGCAGCTACCGCACAGTCGAGTTCGGGTTGGACGCTGTACGAAATGGCGTCTGGGCATCTCCCGTACATCACCGATCCCGATGCGCTGACGGTCGTCTTGCTTGAGATCGCCGATGGTTCGAATCTCTCGTCGCCGCGCTCATAACGGCCGTCAGATGCAGACAGCTCCTGATAACACATGCCGTCGACCCGGCGCCTCCTGCTCGGTGATCTGGCGGTCCGGGAAGCCTCAGAGGCGGCTACGGCCGCCAGCCGGACGCAGATGAGACAATCTCGCTCGAGTTCCGGTTCCTTGATGAACGGAGATCACGATGTCGGGTGCTGGAGACTCCGCCTACGAGCGGCTCCGTGAACGCCATCTCGTCGACGCGAGACGACGCGCTCCCGAGATGGTCGACCGGCTCTACTGGAGCGCCGACCAACTCGACGAACACCGCGAAGCCGCGCTGAAGGGGTTGCTGCGCGCAGCGGTGAGGAGTTCGCCTTGGCACCGTCAGCGCCTGGCGGGCGTTTCGCCCGAGGATGCCTCAGTGTCCTCGTTGGTCGAGCTGCCGACGATGACTAAAGACGATCTCATGGAGCACTTCGACCAGATTGTCACAGAGCCCGAACTGCGTCTGGTGGCTGTCGAACGCTACCTCAACGAGTTGGCCCCGGGGCGCGATCGATATTTGCTCGACCGATTTACAGCAGTAGCCTCAGGAGGGTCGAGCGGACGGCGGGGCGTGTTCGTCTACGACTGGGACGCGTGGACGACCTTGTATCTGGGATTGCGGCGTCGGCTGATCCAAGCCGTCCAGCATGACCCTGCCTTCGGTCAGCTACCGATCTTGATCAGCGTGGCTTCGTCGCATCTGACCCACACGGTCGCCGCTTTCAATCGCTCCTTTGCCGGAGCCCACTTCGCCAACCGAAACATCCCGGTGAGCACGTCGATGAGCGAGATCGTCACCACTCTCAATAAAGCACAGCCGGGTATCCTCTTCGGCTATCCGTCTGCCCTGCACATGCTCACCAATGAAGCCGCAGAGGGTCGACTTGCAATCGCACCTCGGTATCTCGTCGCTGGCTCGGAGCCGCTGCTTCCGGAGATTCGCACCGCCGTGGAACGGACGTGGGGCGCACCCATCATCAACACGTGGGGCGCTTCAGAAGGCGGCGCTCTAGGTGTCTCCTGCGAGCTCGGCGGAATGCACCTGAGCGACGACCTGCTCATCATCGAGCCGGTCGACGACGACGGCAGGGCCGTGCCACCGGGTGCAACGGCTGCGAAGATCTACCTCACCAACCTCTACAACCACACACTCCCGCTAATCCGTTACGAAATCACCGATGAGGTCACCCTCGGCCATCAGCCCTGCCCGTGCGGGTCAGCTTTTCGTCTCGTCGGCGACATCCAAGGCCGCCTCGATGACGTATTCACCTTCGGGACGTTGAGGGTGCATCCACACCTGTTCCGCTCGTGGCTCGGCCGGGAACCTTCGATCATTGAATATCAGGTCTGCCAGACTGAAAGCGGCGCCGACATCGCCATCCGGGCGACTGGGCCGATCGAGCTAGACCGAGTGCGTAAAGGCATCGTCGAGGATCTCCGCCGACTAGGACTTTCCTCCCTCAATGTCACAGTGGCGCTGACGCACGCGATCGACCGTGGCACGGCGGGAAAGTTGAAGCGGTTCGTGCCACTGCCGCCCTCTAACTCACAACGCGTTTGATTCGGTGCTCCGACTCACCTCACATGTTGCCTCATTTGTGGGATCGCCCCGGCCATCCCTGCTTGGGCGGCCTATCGCAGTCGATGAGGAGGCCCAGGTTGGTCGTCCAACCCCTGTGGGCCAACTACCCCGATGTGCGACAGGATCGAGGCCGAGTCGTGCCGTGCTGTCAGCGACGCAGAACGGCAGCGCATCCAGTTACAAGCTGCCACCGAGTTGTCGCTCGTAGTCGGCGATCTGCTCGCCGCTCGTCAGAGCGACTCGCACTCCGTGAGAAGCCAGCGCTGCAGGGCTAGCGGGGGTCAGCAGTGGTCCACTCTCGGTCGACGTTCACTTACGGTCGAGGTCCCAGATGAGCGCTCCTGGTAGACCGACGTAGGCAGCTTCGGTGGCTTGTGGGATGAAACTCCAAGCTGTCGCCTGCATGGCTGCCTCGGTTGGTCCAAAGCGGGGCTCTAGGCATTGCCGGATGGTCAGCTGTGCCTGTTCGAAGGCCCGGAGGTAATCGCCATGGAGATGGCCGTAGCCGCGAACCACGCCGGCACCGCCGCCAGCATCTTGGAAGTACGCCGCGCCGCCGAGCGCGACAGCGGCTGGATGCGGGTCCGACAGGACCATACGACCACCAGGGCGCAGCACTCGGCTCATCTCGGTAATCGCGCAGGCCAGGTCGGCGACGTGCTCGAGAGCCAAGGCGCACACCACAAGGTCAACGCTGGCCGTCTCAAGCGGCAGGGAGCGGAGGTCGCTCTCCCGAAACACGGCCCCTGGTACCGATCTGGTGGCCCTCTCCAGCATCTCGCGTGACCCGTCAACGCCCACAACCCGGTGACCCAACTGGACAAGGTGGTGCGTGTGCCGCCCGGTTCCACAGGCCGCGTCCAAGGCCGCACCAGGGGCGATCTGTTCGATGATCGACCACACGACCGGCTGCTCCAGCTGGATCAGCGGGTTGCCAGGGTTGTCGTAGGTTTCGGACCAGCGCGCATAGCCGCGCCGAGCATCGACGATCGGAACGTCGACACCGAGCTGGTACACGTCCTCCTGGCCACAGACGATCCGTCGGATCTCCTCGATGCGCTGTGCCGCCAACCGGTCATCCTCGAAGAGATGCCGCATGAGCGCGACCCCCTCAACCCCCAATAGGAACTCGCCCAGACGAAGATGCCGAGTCACTCCCCCAGCATGCCCGAGGGCTGCGAACAACGACGACCAATAACGACGTCGATGCTGAGTTTCAGCACCGAATCCGGGCATTCGGTCGGAAACGACACGCAGAAAGCCACAGGTCAGGCTAGGTCTTGTCGATCTTTCGGGGCCTGTCAAGAGGCGGGGAACGACCCTCGTAACGTTCTGAAAGGTCGCATATCGTAGTGCGGCACCTCGACCAGACCGGGCTGATTCGACCCAGTTGCCCAGGGGTGCATATCAGGCTATTTCGAGGTTGACCGTCGGCCGCTATCGTCCAGCCAGCCCGCCCCTGAACCACTTGAAGGTCACGTCCCCGGATGTGGTCGCGCCGCAGGGATATCGCGTGGCGGAGATTGATGGCCGGATTGACCTGGGCCGTTTGGCGTTAGAAGTTCTGGCTCCCAAGGGCAGATCCGAGGTGCCGGACGAATTTAGGGCGTGGGGTGCGCGAGCATCTCCAATCGGCGCACCCGGCCAGCCACAGCGGTCGGCCATTCGAAGCAACACGGAAGTCCGCGGTCGGGCAGAATCGTGGTTGATGGAGCCGGAGACTGCCTATGCCAGGGTGGGCGGGGTTCGCATCGCGTACCAGGTGTTGGGGGCGGGTCCTGACCTGGTGTGGATCCCGGGCTTGACCTCCCATCTGGAGATCCAGTGGAGAGATCCGGCTTACCGCCGGTTCGTCCGCGCCTTGTCATCGTTTTGCCGGCTGGTGCGATTCGACAAGCGGGGGACTGGCCTTTCCGATCCGGTCTCGGACCTGCCGACGATGCAGCAGCGCCTGGCCGATCTAGAGGCGGTGATCTCTTCGGCGGGGTGCCGGCGGCCTTTCCTGCTTGGCTATTCCGACGGCGGGCATATCGCGATCAGGTGGGCGGCCGCGCACCCACGCAGAGTGCGGGGACTGATCCTCTACGGCTGTTCGCCGCGCAATCCGCCGGACTGGGCCATGAAGCAGCTGCGGGCCGTGGCGCGCAACTGGGGTCGGGGCGTTTTGCTGGAGTTATTCGCCCCGACCCTGGCAGGAGGGCTGGCCCGTCCCGACATAGCGGCATTTGAACGGGCATCGGCCAGTCCGGGCATGATCAAGGCCCTCGTGGAGTCGTTGGCCGCCAGCGACGTGCGGAGCAGTCTGGGCGAGATCGCGGTGCCGACTCTGGTGGTCCATCGACGAGACGACTTGATCCCCCTGTCGCACGCCAAGGCCGCGGCGAAGGCGATCAGAGGGGCGCGTCTTGTGGAGTTGGAGGGCAGCGACCATCTGCCCTGGCTGGGCAACGCCGACAGCGTCCTGACTCCTATCGCCAGGTTCGTCCGGGAGGTCTCTCCGGATGCAACGCCACGGACGGCGCCAGCGCGGAAGCCGAGGGCGCGCGATGCCGTTGTCGGCTGGGCGGCTCTCACCGATGCTGAGCGGAGGGTGGCCGATCTGGTGTGCCAGGGCCTCCAGAACCGGGAGGTGGCCGAACGCCTCTTCGTGTCCCCCTACACGGTGGAAACCCACCTCAAGCATGCGTATACCAAGCTGGGTATTGGATCGCGGGCGCAGCTGGTCGCGCTGGCCGCCCGAAATACCTGATTCCAGGGATGTACCGCCACCGATAAGTCGGCACCCTGCCATGCATGGACATTTCATCCTGGTTGCTCACCGGGCGCCGTGGCCTCCATCCAGGGTCGCCCTCCGATTCGAGGGACAGCGAATCACCTACCAGAACCTGGAGCGTTGGGTATCGGGGCGGCCCGGGGTGACCGCCGTGCGTGAGGAGCTCCTGGCCCTAGCGGCGCGATTGGCACCGGAGTTCCGTGCCCGGGCCGCCGAGGGGGAAGCCAATCGGACGATGCCCGCAGACCTGGCGGTGAAGGTGAAAGAGGCGGGGTTGTTTCGGCTGTCTCTTCCGGCCGCCTTGGGCGGCTGGGAGGCCGATTCCATCACGCTCTTCGAGGTCGTCGAGCGCCTCTCGTACGCGGACGGGTCTGGCGGGTGGACGGTGCTGATCGGCTGCGGCACGATGTTGATGGCCTGGCTAGATCCGGCCGTTGCGACCAAGGCGCTGGACGGCAACCCCAACATCTGCTTCACCGGGGTGTTCGCGCCGCTCGGTCGGGCGGTGCCGGACGGCACCCGGTCCTTCCGGGTGGAGGGCCGGTGGCCGTGCAGCAGCGGCTGTCCGCATAGCGAATGGTTCGTGACCGGGGTGTTCGTCATGGACGGCGATCAGCCCCGGATGGTTCCCCCGGGGCGGCCCGACTGGCGGTTCGCCTTGTTCCCATCCACGGACGGGGAAATCATCGACACCTGGGACGCGGCCGGTCTGAGGGGTACGGGAAGCCACGATGTCGCGGCGCACGGGATCACGGTTCCGGAGGAACTGACGTGCGCGCCCATGTTCGAACCGGCCCGCCATGACGGACCGCTGTACCGGTTGTCTTTCCACAACCTGCTCGCCGTCCACCTGTCCGGATTCAGTTCGGGTGTCGGCCGGCGAGCGCTGGACGAATTCGTGGTGGCGGCCGACCGCAAGCATCGCGTCATGTCACGGACCTCGGTCGCCGACGACCCTGTGGTCCAGCACCGTTTCGCGGTCGTCGATGGGGACTTGCGAGCAGCGCGTGCCTTCTTCATCGACGCGACGGGCGAGGCATGGGAGACCGTGACACGCGGCGACCCTTGCAGCCTGCAACAGAGAGCCCAGGTGATGTCGGCCAGCCAGACCTTGCATCGTTCGGCGGTTGCCGCCGTCGACGCCGTGCTGCCTTTGGCCGGGGCCAGTGCGGTATACGCCGACAACCCGATCCAGCGGTGCTCCCGTGATCTCCACGCCGCATCGCAACACATTTTCTGGAACGCGGACGTGCTTAAAGACCTTGGCCAAGTCGCCTTCGGCCGGACACCCACCGCACCCAGGTTCTGATCCCACACTCGACGGTTCACCTTCTGCAGAGACGGCTAGCCGGGTTCGTTGGCACTTGGCACGCCGCGGCCTCGTCGTCGCCAGCGGGCACCCTGCCGACGGCATCGTCGCTCCAACCGAGTTCCGTTAGAACCGTTGCCCCAAACGTTCCCAAAGGTGGCCTGGAATCCCGAAGCTCTGCGCCCGAAACGCTGCCGGCTGAGTGATCGTGATCAGCCGGACCGGATCCTCGGTGGGGGACCTGGGGGCCAAAGGGTGTCCGTTTACTTCGCGGCCGGGGCGGTCGCTTCTACCAGGGCCAGACCGGTGGTGTGGTGAACGGAACCGGGCATGAGCCCGGCCTTCTCAAACAGTCGCTGTAGCTCCGCGGAGGAGCGTTTTCTTCCACCCTCAGTGACGTTGAGCATTTAGAGGTCGATTTGGAAAAGCAAGTATGAGCCCTATAGGGCTCCTGGTCCCGCTCGATCACGACAAGCCCGGCCCCACGGGGCATGGCCGCGGTGACGTTGCCCGGGATCAGGGTGCAGGTGGCGTCGTCCCAGTCATGAAGCAGGTTCCCGGCTGCTCGTGGCCCGCAGCCTGGACGCCAAGATCGGCGCCATCGAAGCCTTCGCCTTCGAGGCCGAGTGACCAAGAGGGCCGCCGGGTCTCAGCCGCACTATGGGGCAACAACCAAGTTGAAGACTCGACACAGGGGTGCATGTTGCGTCAAGACTGGAAGCGCGGTACCTGGCAGCAGGGAACGTCGATTGAAACGAAGCCGCAGTGGGATAGTCCGGCCGGCGAGTTCTTCCGAGCCGAGATAACCCAGGCCAGGTTCCTCTGAGCTGCTCCGACGGGGTAGAGGTGATCCGCAGGGCTGGTCCGGTTGGCGGCACTGCCGCTTAGCGCTAGCACTTAGGCTCGAGACTCGTTTTCTGAGACACTGGCCTAGTGGCACGAGCGGACCCGATAAAACGATTCCGTGAGATCTGCTTGCGGCTCCCGGAGGCCTACGAAGAAGAGACCTGGAGCGAAGCCACATTCCGAGTTCGAAAGAAGATTTTTGCAATGGCCGCCGACCACGATGGCGGCGGTACGGTCTGCATGAAAGCTGACCGTTACGATCAGCAGGCGCTGCTGTCGCAAGGCGAACCGTTTTTCTTCCCGTCATACGTTGGGTCGAAGGGCTGGATCGGAATCGACCTTCGGTCGCCGTCCGTCGATTGGGCTGAGATCGCCGAGCTCGTCTGGGACAGCTACCGACTGATAGCGCCCAAGAAGCTTTCGGCAGGTCTCGATTAGATGTAGCTCGCGACGGCTACGCGTTCGCCATCGCCACCAGTTGCTCGCGGCTTGGCCCCAGGGCAGCCACGTCGTCGACTGTGCTTGCCAGTTTGACAGCTCTGTCCGCCAGGACTGGATCTGATCCGAAGATCTCTCTTGGCAGCTTCAAGACCGAACGGATGTCCAGCGCGGCGCGCAGGCAGTCAGGGTCGTGTGGTGCCGCGGCCAGCACCGCCTTGACGTGGTGGTAGTCGCGGTTATCTGGTTGATGGGTCGTACCGAAAATGCCGGCCTCGACCTCTGCCAGTCGGTTTCGGGTGCCCGCCAGGGTCAGCCGATACCACGGCTCGATCTGCTCGGCTGTGCGTTGGTGGAACCTCGAGGCGAACATGGAAGGGCAGTCGAGGCCTGTCTCCCGGATCGTGTCGCGCAGCACGATGGCGTGCGACAGGCCAATGGAGATCCCACGCCCCTCCGCGGGATTGGACGCCGCCCAGGCGTCGCCGACGCTTATCACCCCGGTGGCCACCGGGCGGCCATCGACCACGAGCCCGCGAAATCGGTCTTCCAACTTGGTGATGACCCCAACCCCGTCGTCGATCGGGGTGCCATCGAGGAAGTGGGCGACCAGGGGCAGGGTCCGCACCACCGATTCCCAGCGGTCGGGTCGGCGCAGCCCCAACAGCGCCTTGTCCCTGGCGCTGGTGACGATGCCCAGGCACCAGGTGCCGTTGTCGGCGGGCAACGTCAGCGAGCTGATGGTCCCCCAGTCGATCTTCGGAGGTCCAATCAGTGCGGGGGTCGAACCGTCGGGCGAACGGAAGTGCCGACCGAAATACATGAACCCGCTGTCGTCCAACTCCTCGCTGATCGGCTCGGCACCCAGGGCTTCCAGCCAGGAGGGCAGGGCCGAGCGCCGGCCGCCCATATCGACAACCAAGTCCGCGAGGATTTCCCCTGCTGATGCCGTCTCGACCCCGACCACGTGCGGTACCGCCGATCCATCCGTGGCGCCGACAACCAGGCCAGTGGTCACCATCCCGCGGCGGACCTCGATCCCGGGTGTCGCCTGTGCTTGTGCAGCGAACACGGCTTCAACAAATGGCCGGCGGACGGTCAGGATCTCGAAGCGCTCGTCACCAGCCTGCCACCCTCCGGTCACCGAGACCGGCAGCAAGTCGCGAACGAAGTTGCGGCGAAATGCCCCGCCCGTTTCGAGGGCGCGGGCGACGCCCGGCATTTCGGCCTCGACAATCTGGCAGAACCGAGGCTGGAAGCCATGGGGCTGGCGGAACTGGTTCACACCTCGGCGCTCCCAGTCGTACCACGCTTCGTCGGCAACGTCAGGAGCCGGTGCCGGGTCGCGCTCGAGCACGGTGACCTCGTGTCCGTCTGCGGCCAACAGCATCGCCGTCCCAAGGCCGACGACCCCTGCCCCGACGATGATCATTTGAGCCATCTCAGGTCCCTCCGTGGATCAGGACCGAGCGCTCGCGTGCGCCCCACTCGAGCTCGTCTCGTCCCCTGCGCCTGTGGGTCGTTGTCCCCAGCTGCTAAGCATCAGCGGGTGATTGCCGACGAAGGATGGGTCGTCGAGTAGCCGGCGAAAGATGCTTCGTTCCGCAGTGGTAATCAAACCGGCTTCGATCAGGCCGTCGCCGACCTGTTCGATGTTGGCAATCTGAAGTTGAGCTTGTGGCGAGCCGCCGTTGTAGATGGCCACGTGCCCGGTGGCTCCGACGCGGATCAGCCCGGCAGCGGCCAGTCGGTGGGGCAGGGTCCGGCTCCAGGTGGTGTCGGCGCCTCGACGGTGTAGGGCCTCGATGAAGGCATAGCCGACCCTGGCGAAGGTCGCTTCTTCCTCGTTGAGCGGATCCAAGCAGCAGGGCAGGGTGGCGTCGAACTCCTCGAGAATCAGCCAGCCTCCCGGTTTGAGCGCGGCGACCAGTCGGTTCACAACGGCGTCGCGAGATGCCAGGTGCACGAGAACGAGCCGCTCGTGGATGAGGTCGAAGGTCAACTCAGGGAGGGGATCGGCCGCAATGTCGTGTCGGGCGACCTCGAGATGGGCCAACCCATCCGTTCGAAGCCACCGCGTGTCGATGTCGGTGGCCAAGACCCGACCGTTGGATCCGACGCGCTGTGTGAGCCACCGGGCAATCGATCCACTGCCAGCACCGACTTCGAGACAGTGCCACCCGGTCTGGAGGCCGAGGGCCTCCAGATGTGTCCGGGTGGCCTGGTCGTAGCAGGTATCAAGGGCAGCGAATCGGTTCTCTGTTTGGGGGGCGGCGTTGTCGAGCAGATAGGCGTTGTCCGGTACCGCTTCGGTGGTTGCTATGTGTCGAGTCACGGCGTTCTTCCTCCTTGGTTGGTTGAATCGGGTTTGCGGCCCCAGGCCTGCCAGAACGCGATCGCCGTAGTGGAATCGGGCCTTGCGAGGTACTCGTGTGCCTCGGCCACCAATCGCGCGAGTCCTGCGTCGCCGACCCGGTTGGCCTCGCTGGTCAGTGCTCGTGCGGACTGAGCCCAACAGGGGAGGTTCGTGTGCCACGGATCGCCAGGCACAGTCTTGACAATGTGGGCAGCACTGTGGACATCGACCAGGCCAGCATCGCGGAGCAGCCATTCGAGGCGTCGCCCGATGGCCAGGTCCCGACCAGTGGCCCTGTGTACTTCCACGAACAGGTCACGCAGGGCTTCCCATTCGGGATCGGGCGGTTCGCACACGAAGTACTCGAGGTCGACCTCCTGCAGAGCGGCCACCCCACCCGGCCGGGCCAGAGCCACCATCTCCTCGACCACCTCTCTGATGGTGAGGATGTTGACCAGCAGGAGTCGGGCGTGGACAAAGTCGAAGCTTGAGCGGGGTAGTCCGGTTGAGGAGGCGTCGCCCAGCGCGAGGTCGATTTCTAGTCGACGCTCGATGGCAACCTGTCGTGCGCATTCGATCATCACCGGGTCCGCGTCGAGGCCCGTCACCTGACCGGCGTTTCCGACCCGCTTGCGCAACAGGTGGAGGATGCCGAGTGGACCACAACCGATGTCGACGGCTTGGGTGCCTGGGGCCAGATCGACCTGGTCGAGGAGCTGCTCTGTAAGAGGGGAAAGCTGTTCGGCTTGCGCCAGGAGCCGCTGGCGTTCTGGGCGGGACGCAGCTAGGGCGTAACCAACAGGCTCGTCTTGGTTCCGCGCGGCCGCTGGACCAGCGCTCATCGAGGTTTCTGCGGTCATGAGCTAATGGTGAGGTTTCCGGGATGGCGCCGACATCTGTAGTCGCTACGGATCGAACTACGGATTCGTGGGCGAGCACTACGGAACACCTGTGTGCGGGACCCGGCCATACGGCACAATTGCCGCCATGGAGTCTGCTTCCCGGCGGGAGGCCGAGGTCTTCGAGTTGGTGGGGCGCCATCTGTCGAACCGCGAGATAGCCGAGCATCTCTACATCTCGGTGCGGACCGTCGAAAGCCATGTGGCATCGCTGATCAGAAAGCTGGGCGTGGCCGATCGTCGGGCTCTGGTCGCGCTCGCCTCCCAGGGCCCGGCGCAGGCTCATAAGGGCGGTGGCGAGGGGCGGAGCCCAGCGGAGGCGACCAAGACGTTCCTCTTCACCGACGTCGTCGGCTCCACGCGGCTGTGGCAATCGGACCGGGCCAGGACGTCTCAGCTGATTGGATCCGATGGCAATGTCATTGCCACAGCGGTCCAAGGCCACGGCGGTCGGGTGTTCAAGACCACAGGCGACGGCACATGCAGCGTCTTTCCCTTGGCGACAGAGGCGGTGCGTGCGGCGGTGGAAGCTCAGCCGCGCCTCAAGTTGCCGGTGCGCATGGCTATCCACACTGGCGAGGCGATTGAGCGCGACGGCGACTTCTTCGGGGCCGCTTTGAGCCGCTGCGCCCGATTGATGGAGGCAGCCCACGGTGGCCAGGTGCTGGTTTCGGCCGCTTCCGCCCGGGTGGTCGCCGAAGCCCTCGGGCAGGGGATCTCCTTGAAGCACCTGGGTCAGCATCGGCTCCGGGACCTCAACGGTCCGGAGCCCGTGTTCCAGGTGCTTGCGGAGGGATTGCTAACTGAGTTTCCCCCGCTGCGAACCCTCAGAGTGGCAAGGCACAACCTTCCTGTCCAACGTTCCTCCTTCATCGGCCGCAAGGCGGAACGCGAGCAGCTCCATGACATGGTCGCGTCCGAGACCCTGGTCACGCTCACCGGGATCGGCGGATGCGGCAAGACGAGGCTGGCACTGGAGGTGGCCGCCGACGTGATGGCCGAGATGGCCGACGGAGCGTTCTTTGTCGACCTTTCGGCAGTGTCGGATCCGGGTCTGGTGGGTCAAGCAGTGGCTAGTGCTGTCGATCTGCAACTGCTGGACGCGGGGCCGCAGCCTTTAGCTGATTACTTCGCGGGACGAGAGACACTCCTGATCCTTGACAATTGCGAGCACCTCCTCGATGCGTGCGCCGATCTCGCAGAGAGCCTGCTTACGCTCTGTCCTCGGCTTCACCTGCTGGCAACCAGTCGCGAGGCCCTGGGCGTGGAGGGAGAGAGGGTTGTTCCGGTTCCGTCCCTGGAGGTTGAGTCGGAGGCGGTGGCGCTGTTCGTGGAGCGAGCCCGGAGCGCTCGCCCGGAGGTGCGTCTCGAAGCCAAGACCGAGGGGCTGGTGGTCGAGATCTGCCGTCGCCTGGACGGGATCCCGCTAGCCATCGAGCTGGCCGCGGGCCGGGTCGGGCACATGTCAGCCGCCGAGATCCTGGACCGGCTGAACGATCGGTTCCGGCTGCTGGTCGGCGGTCGGCGGCGCATACAACGCCAGCAGACGCTGGGCGCCGCTCTGGATTGGAGCTATGACCTCCTCAGCCCCGACGAGCAGCGGCTTTTGCGCGGCCTGGCTGTCTTCCGGGGCTCGTTCTCGCTGAGAGCAGCCGAGGGCGTCTCCCATCCCGACGCCATGCAGTTGGTGGGCTCGCTCGTAGCCAAGTCACTCGTATCTATCGACGACCGGGGAGCCGAGCTTCGCTACCGGCTCACCGAATCTGTGCGGCTCTACGCCGAGGACAAGTTGATGGAAACTGAGGAGTCCGAACGTCTCCGCTCGGCTCACCGGGACTGGTACTTGACCTGGATCGAGTCGCTCCCGGTGAGCGAGATCAACGACTTCTATGGTGACACGTCGCGGCTGGCCGGCGAAGCGGACAACCTCGTGGCTGCCCTTGAGTGGAGCCGCCAGCAGGAGCGCTATGACGTCTGCGCCCGTATCGCCGTCCGGATGCTGAGCTATTGGTTCTTCTTCGTGCGGGTGACCGAAATGATGGCGTGGTGGCGAGAGCTCGATGCCGGATTGCCCGCCGCAGATCAGGAGCACCGAGCCATGGCCCTACTCCTGCGCAGCCGGGCCGCGCTTGCCACCGGCGACTACGACGAGCTCAACATTTTCAGCGCCCAGGTGTTGGAGATGATCGAACATGACACCTGGATGGCGTTGGAGGCTCTCCTCATGCAGGGCATGTACTGGTCATTCGCCGGTCCCGAGCGAAACGACGAAATCTACCGAGAGGTCCGTACGATCGAGAAGAAGCTCGGTCTACCTCCCGGTCAAACCATGGCTCTTCTCTTCCACCACTCGCGTCTCATGGTCGCCTCAAGTTCGCAGGAAGCGCTCGCTGTGCTCGGCGAATGGACGACCGACCTCGAGGCCGAGGCGGTGCCCTCTCCGTTCATGGCCGGGTTGTTCGCCCTCTATGGCGACACCACAACAGCGGCAGACCTCTTGTCCCGCGTCCCTGACAACAACACGCCGACAGGACGGTTCGTCCTCGAGTCCTCCAAGGCCGTTATCGCCTCAGCGCAGGGTCAGTTCGACTCCGCCGAGCGGCATCTCTCGATCCTCGCGACCGTCGTTCGAGATCACGCGGTGCTGCACGGGGAAGCGGCATGTCTGATCCTCTTCGCCAAACTGGCACTCGACCGGGGACACCCCGAGAGTTCTTCCCGCCTCCTCGGCACAGTCAAGGCGGCCGCAGGCCCCAACGGCCCACCCTTCCGGACACACTTCGAGGCGTTGGTGTACTTCTACTGCACGAAGCAGCTCCGTGGGCTCCTCGACCACGGACGCGCACAACAATGCCAGGCACAAGGAGCCACATTGTCGTGCACCCGCGCGCTCGACGCGCAGCTGTCGGACATCCAGAGTGCTGGAAAACTCGAGTCTGCGCTTGAGTGATTGTCCAAGCCGCAACATCGGTGCACCCGGTCGCCGTCCGAGCGTGTCACCTTTGCCGATTCCGGGGGGGTGCGGAGCGAATCCCGTCGCCGTATCTGCGGTCGTAGTGACTCAGGACGTGCCGAGGTCGAGGGCGGGGTTCCAGATGATCTCCCACAAGTGTCCGTCGAGATCCTGGAAGTATCCCGAATAGACGCCCCACGGTCGTTCGTGAGGCGAGTCCGTGACTGCCGCGCCCGCGGCTCGGGCTTGCGCGATCACTTCGTCTACCTCTGCGCGGTTGGCTACGACGTGGCCGATGCTGAACTGGCCGGGCGTTGCCGGGGTCAGCGCTACTACGGCGTCTTTCGCGAGTTCGGAGCGTGGATATACCGACAACATGAGTCCACCGTCGAGGTTGAACACCGCCGTGGCCCCGGCGGGGGTGTTCTCGTCTCCTTCGAATTCGGTGCCGATCATCCCTTCGGTGTGAAAGCCCAAGCCGTCGCGATAGAACGCTAGGGCCCGGTCGAGATCGGCCACCGCAAGAGTTATGACATGGATGCGGGCCTTCATGTCGAGTCCTTCCTCGCAGGTTTTCGTACCGGAGATCACGATGTGTGTCGTCACAATCGTTAGCTGAGCGGCCTTCCGCGCGTCCTGTGCAGGGCATCAGGAGGTGCTCTTTCTCACGATCGGTTGGGACCTAAGCACGGCTGTCTTCAGGTAGAGCGTGCTCGGAAGCCGACTCGGTGCGGCAGCTCCAGTAGGTCGTGCAGCCCGGGCGGCGGACCCGATCGTGTCCCCAGCCTGTCGGCAGCCTGTCCCCCCCGAGGGCATCCAGGCTGATTTTGTCAGTCCTGGGCGTGGCAGGCTGGCGATCGCTTCTACGCCGTAATGATCAGCCAGAACACGTCCACGTCGAAATTTCCCGTCGTCGAGTCTGGATCGCCGTAGATCTCCCAGTGGGGTCCGGCCAGCTGATAGCCGTTCGCCTTGCTCCACTCGCGCACTGCTTCGTGGGTGTCACCGATCCGATCGATCGGGCCGGTGTGTGTTGCTGTGGCCGCGAGGCCGCCAGGGAGAGTTGACGCGACAACGTCCCCGATAGGATCAAACGCGCCACTGACTTGGACGCCGACTTCGACATTGGGGACATCGTCCCAGTAGAGCATGACGTTGTGTCCCCGTTTGTAGAGCCCCTCTGGCGCTTCGCCGCGCAGAAAGCTCCACACCGTGTTCAGCATCGGTCCCCACATCTTGGGGAACTCTGCCCATGTCGTCGCAGCGACAACTACCGCCGTCGGTGTCGGTTCGACGCTCTTCACGCTCACTTCGATGGCCACAGTAGGAACATAGCCGTCTATCTGCAGAGACGACCACAGAACAGCAGCCTCAAGCACCGAAGTGTCGGGTGGGCTGTTTCGTGTAAACGGGTGCTCTCCAATCCTCGCTTGGTTCACCCCCACGCCCGATGTCTGTCCCGGAACGATACGGATGGAGCCGTGACCGTTTTCGCCGAAAGGCTCGAACGCGACTGACCCGGGCTAGCCTCTTGATCCGCGTACATCTCGGGGGTAAGTGGTTTGACCAAGTTCTGTTCGGCGGACATGAACTACGTGCCCCGGGACGGCGGGCTCGGCGCGGGTTCTACGCGGATCGAGGTGGAGATCCAAGACGGCCGTTCGGCCGGCCTGCCCCCCTGGCCCAGATGTGGCTTCGAGCTCTTCCAGCACCA
>JBEDUR010000199.1:0-8024 GCA_040414865.1 Acidimicrobiales bacterium | reverse complement strand
ATCGGCTGGTGATGCTGTCCGATGGCAACGCTGAGTTCACCAAGCAGGTCGGGCTCGAGTTGGACGGCAGCGGCTTCGGCCTGGGCACGCGCTCCCAGCGATACGCCGCCATCCTCGAAGACGGCGTGGTCTCCGCGCTCTTCGTCGAGAAGACGCCGGGACTGGACGTGAGCTCGGCCGAATCGGTGCTCGCGGCGCTCTAGGAGATCTGGCGGGTGGTATCCCGCCTTGGGCGGACGCCGCGATCGGTGAAGGGGCTACGAAAGAGGGAGCTGCCCAAGGCAGGGACAATCTCGGAGCCAACGATCTTGCGCCCGCGCGGAAGGGGAGATGAAGGCCGGAGTTCCGACTTCGGCAGTCTCAAACGAGCTGTAGACGTTACGACCCTGGCCGTTGCAATCGGGCCTGAGAACCCGGCGGGATAGGTCGCCCTTGATCTGTAGCCGCATTCCCGGACCGGTGATGGGCCATCAGCAAGACGGTCGATTACGGCATGTGTGGGGGGCTTGGACGGCTAGCGAGCTGCCATCGCCTCGATTTCGATCCTCAACTCTGGAAACGCCAAGCGGGCAACGCCAAGCAAGGTGGAGGCGGGCAAATTGCCGCTGAAGAACTCGGCCGCAATCGGTCCCAGCACGGCGATCAAGTCGTCAACGTCGGTCGTGTAGTAATTCACTCTGACCACGTCGGCGTTCGAGAGTCCTGCGCCTCGAAGGACCTCTGCGAGGTTTCGAAAAGCCTGTTTCACCTGTTCGCCCATGTCAGCGCTGGTGGGTGGCGATCCATCGTCGCCGACGGCGGTCTGCCCCGAGCAGATGAGTATCCGTTCGGCCCCAGTGAGCTCTACTGCTTGCGAGAAGCCGAACGACTTCGACCATTCCCAGGGGTTCACATCCGTTCGAGCCATCGAGCTGCCTTCCTCTCCCGACACTTCAATAGAGGACGGAGTCTGGCACCTGCGACCTGTGGCGATCGAGAGCGTCGACCAATCGGGTTTCGAGGAGAGCGCTGTCGCGCCGTCATTGTCGTGCGCGTCGGACCTCGCCCAGCCAGCAGTGATCCCGGTGCAACGCCGTTGTGGGGCTCAGGCCGGTTGGGGGGCGGCCTCGTCGGGGATGGGAAGCTGCTCCCCGCCCTCGCTCTCCTCGAGACCCACCGAGAGGAATGCTCGATCGCGCAGCGGGACCTCCGGAATCAGCCAGCACAGCAGGAAGGCGACCGCGGCGAAGGGCACGGTGATGAGGAACATGAAGGTCAGCGAGTGGCTGAATGCCTGGACGAACCCGTCGTGGATCGGTGGGGGCAGGGCGGCCAACTGCTTGGGATTGCTGGCGATCGAGTTGCCGGACGCCTTGTGCATGGCGTGCAGCACCGACGCCGGGAGGTACTTGGGTAGCTCGACCAACAGGCGGCTGTTGAAGATGGCGCCGAAGACGGCCACACCGAAGGCGCCGCCGATCGAGCGGAAGAAGGTGGCGCTCGAGGTGGCCGTGCCAAGGTGCTCCTGGGGGGCGACGTTCATGACGATCACCACGATGACCTGCATGACGAAGCCGATTCCGAGACCGACGAGGAACATGTAGGCACTCGAGACCCACAACGGCGTTGCGACCTGCATAGTCGAGAGGAGGAAGAGCCCGACGGTCGCGAGCGCGCACCCGAGGATGGGGAACACCTTGTACTTCCCGGTCCTCGAGGTGAGCTGACCGCTGATGTTGAAAGCGATCAGCATGCCCACGATCACCGGCAACAGCTGCAGGCCGGAACTGGTCGGGGTGGCCCCGTGGACCGTCTGTAGGTAGAGGGGCAGGTAGATCAGCGTCCCGAACATGACCAACCCCACGAGGAAGCCGACGACGCTCGCAAGGTTGAACGCCTTGAGCCGAAAGAGGACCGGTGGCATCAGCGGTTCGGCCACCCGACGTTCGTGGAAGACGAACCCGGCGACGAGGCCGATGCTGATGGCCGCCAGGGTCCAGATCGGTGTCGAGTTCCACGGGTAGGTGGTGCCGCCCCAGGTGGTGAGCAGAATGATCCCCGCGACCGCTCCACCCAGCAACGCGGTGCCCAGGTAGTCGATCTTGTGGCGTGTGCGGTGTTTGGGCAGGTGGAGCACGGCGCCCACCACCACCAGAGCCACCACCCCGAGAGGGATGTTCACGTAGAACACCCAGCGCCAAGAGAGACTCTGGGTGAAGAACCCGCCCAGGAGCGGGCCAAGGATGCTGGAGATCCCGAACACGGCCCCGAACGCCCCCATGTACCGGCCCCTCTCCCGAGGGGAGACCAGATCGCCCATCACCGCCTGGGCACCGACCATGAGCCCGCCCGCCCCGATGCCCTGGACGGCTCGGAACGCGATGAGCTCGAGCATGTTTTGGGAGAGGCCCGACAGCATCGAGCCGATCAGGAAGATGACGATGGCCGACTGGAAGAAGAGCTTGCGGCCGTAGAGGTCACCGAGCTTGCCCCACAAGGGCGTGCTGATGGTCGAGGTCAAGAGGTAGGCGGTCACCACCCAGGACAGGTGGTTGAGCCCGTGGAGGTCGCCGGCGATGGTGGGAAGGGCCGTCGAGACGATCGTCTGGTCGAGCGCGCTCAGGAACATGCCGAGCATGAGCGCGCCGAGCACGACGAGCAGCCGCCGGTGCTCGGCCTTCGAGCGCGTACCAGCGGGTCCTGGGGTGGCGGTCAGCGCTTGGGTGTCAGCGGCCATGTCACTCGATCGTGGAGTAGACGTCGACGGTGAAGCGTTCGAGGAGACTGGCGAACTGCTCTCGCTCGCCCTCGGCCCAATCGGCCAGCACCTCTTCCAGCCAGTCGTGGAAGACGGCCATGGCGCGCTCGATCATACGGGCGCCTGCCGGGGTGAGCTGCACCAGGTGCGCCCGTCGGTCGAGCGGGTCGGCGGTCCGTCGCACGAGGTGACGGGCCTCGAGCAGCTGCAGTCGTCGGGTAACGGTGGGCGCATCGACCTGCATCCGGTCGGCCAGATCACCGGGCCGCACGCCGTCTTCGGCCTCCAACAGGGCGTGCAGGAACTGCACGTCGGGCCGGCTGAGCTCGATCCTGGAGCGCCTGAGCACCTCCTCGATCACCCGGCCCTGGGAGACCAGGCGGACGAACGCCTTGATGCTCGTATTGAGCGCGTCGAGGCCTTGTGCCTTGGAGGAAGTGTCCGTGGTCATGAAGGACCCAGTTTAGTTGCTTGCGACAAGTAACCAGCGCGCGCGGTGCCGGCGAGCGGACCGCTCCGGGGTCAGCGCCGGCGTCCCTCCGAATACCGCTGGGAGCGATTGACGATGATCCGGGCCACTACAAGGAGCGCCAGGACCAGGAAGAGGAGGATCAAGGCCGCGTCGTAAGCCAGGTAGTGGGCCTGGTCGGAGGGGTAGTCCCAGAAGGTCCAGACCGGGTAGGTGAGGTAGCCGATCGGTTGGTGGAAGAGCTGCGCCTTGGGAGTTCCCGTGTACCAGCCGGCGGTGTAGAGCAGGGGTGCAGTCTCCCCGCCGCTGATGGCCAGCGCGATGAGCAGGCTGGTCACGATCCCGGGAAGGGCCGACCGGATCACGACCTTTCTCAGGGAGTACCCCGTCGACATCCCGAGGGCCTCGGCGCTCTCCCGGTAGGTGGTGGGCACCTGGCGGATCGCGGTCTCGGTTCCCCGGGCGATGTAGGGAATGACCATCACCGAGAGCACGATCAAGGCGGCCATGAGGGAGAACCCCCAGTGGAACCCGACGACCAGCGCGAGGTACCCCACCAGGCCGAGCGCGATCGAGGGGATCCCGGCCAGGACTTCGGTGGCCGAGCGTAGGAACCCGCCCCGTGGTTTGCCGTTGCGTCTCGTGCCGGCCAGCTCGGCCAGGTAGATGCCACCCAGCGTGCCGATCGTGCCGGCGATCACGAGGACACCGACCAGGAGAACGAGGGTCCCGAGGATCGCGTTCTTGAGGCCGCCGCTCGCTCCGATGGTGTTGGTGGTGAGCACCGACCACTGCCAGTGGGGGACGGCTCGGGCGATGATCCCGACGATCACCCAGATGACCGGGCCGATCACGGCCACCAGGGCCAGCAGGGTCGCGATCCGGAACGCCCAGTCAGCGACGCGGCGCCTGCGGTTGCTCGGGAAGGCGGTGCTCGCCATCAGGCCGGTGCCCCGATTGGCGCGCCCTGGAAGCCCGTCCTTCGGATGATCAGGCGGGCCAGGGAGTTGACGATCAGCAAGACGAGGACGAGCACCACGGTCAGCTCGGCCAGGGTGCGGACGGCGAACCCGGTGCCGTCGACCAGGGCCCCATCGAGTTGGGTGACCACCGCGGCGGCGATGGTGCCCATGGGGCCATAGGCGTTGGGCGTGATCGTGTTGAGGAGCGAGCCCGAGATCATGGCCACGGCGATCGTCTCCCCGAGCGCCCGGCCGAGCCCAAGGACGGTGGCGCCGATGATGCCCGATCGCACCCAGGGCATGGTGATCCGACGCCCAACCTCCCAGTCGGTCATCCCGAGCGCCTCACCGCCCTCCTTGGGCAACGGCGGGACCTGCGCGAACAGCGTGCGGGTGGTCGAAGCGATGATCGGCACGATCATGAGGGCGAGGACGATGCCAGAAGTGAGGAGCCCCTCGCCGTGGCCGACGGGGCCCTTGAAGAACCTCAGCACGGGCACGTCGGGAACGTTGTTGGCAATGACCGGATAGACGTGGTTGGCCAGCAGAGGACCGAGCGTGAGGATGCCCCACAGGCCAATGAGGACGCTCGGTACCCCGGCCAGGATCTCGATCGCATAGCGGAGGAACTCGGCGATCAGCCGGGGCATCCGCTCGGTCAGGGCGAAGGCGGCTCCGATCGAGATCGGCAGCGCGATCACGATGGCGATGCACGAGGACTGCAGGGTGCCGACGATCAGCGCCAAGGCGCCGTAGGAAGACCCCATCGGGTGGGCGACGCCGTGGGTGTACTGGACCGACCCGTAGGCGTTCCCCTGCTTCCAGGAGATCCCGGTGAGGAAATGCCACCCGTTCACCTTGACGGCCGGCCAGGCATGGACGGCAAGCACGAGCACGATGAGCGCCAGGGCGACCGGCGGGACGATGGCGCACACGCCCCCGCCCCATCGCCAGAAGTGATGCTCCTTCGCCCGGATGGTCGAGGTGAACCGCTGAAACATCGGGGTTCGGCCGACCGGTTCAGCCACCCCGGGGGACGTCCCCGGGGTGGCCTCACCAACCGCCTTCACTTATTTGATCTTCTCGATCTGCTTGAGTGACGCCTGCTCCAAGCTCTGCGGGAGAGGTTGGAAGTTGACCTGGTCGAGGTACTGGGCGCTGTTGCCGTACTTCGGGCTCACCGCCCACTCCAGCACGGAGCGGATGGCCTTGGCCTTCTCAGAGCTCGACTGGTGGTTGTCGACGATGGCGTACTCGTAGTTGATGATCGGATACCCGTTGTGCACCGGCCCGTAGATCATCGAGATCGTCCCGTTGGCTGGGGTCTTCTTGACGTAGTAGTTCGCCTCAGCCGAGACGTTCTCCTGGGTCGGCAGGACGTACTGGCTCTTTCCGTTCCCTAGGGCCGCGTAGTTCAGCCCGTCCCCGAGGAGCTGGGAGAGGTAGCTGATCCCCACGTAGGCGAGGCAGCCAGGGGTTGCCTTGCAACCCGACACCATGCCCCCATTGCCCTGTTCGGCCAGGGCGCCCGGTGTAGACGGCCACTGCACGGAGGTCGAGTAGCCCACCTTGCTACCCCAGCCGTTGTGATCCGCCTTGCTCAGGTATTGCGTGAAGATGAAGGTGTCTCCACTGCTGTCCGAGCGGTGCAGGGCCACGATCGGCATGTTCGGCAGGTTGGCGCCCGGGTTGGCCGAGGCGATCTTCGGGTCGTTCCACGACGTGATCTGGCCCTGGTAGATCGCGGAGAGGACCTGCGGGCTCAGACGGAGATGAGTGGTGACGCCCGGCAGGTTGTAGGTGAGGACCTGGACCGAGATGGCCAACGGGATGTTCGCCAAGGTCGGGTTCGCCGAGACGTCTGACGGCGGGAGGTAGGCATCGGACGACCCGATGTCGACGGTCCCATTGGAGGCATCGCTGATGCCGGTCCCCGAGCCGGTGCCAGCCGTCGTCATGGTCACCTTCGGGAACTTCTGGGTGTACGCCGGGACCCAGATGTTCCACAGCGGGTAGAGCAGGGTGCTACCGGTCTCTGAGATCGATGCGGTGCCTGGGTCCTCTACCCCGCCCGAGCTACTCGAGCTATTCGTGTTGCTTGCGCTCGCGGCGCTGGCGCCGATGAGCAAGCCGCTCAGCGCCGTCACGAATGCGACGACGAAAGCGAGCGACCGGCGCGCAAGGCGCGTTCTATTAATCAAGGGTTCGTCTCCTTTGTGTTTCTTCCTGGCCTGTGCCCTAGGGCGTCACTTCTGTGATCGTGCTGAAAATTCGCGTCACCCGATTCGCCCGGTCACGTAGTGCTCGGTGTTCGGGTTCTTGGGTCGCTCGAAGAGCTCGGCGGTCGGGCCGTGCTCGACCAGCTCCCCCTGGTACAGGAACATCGTGTCGTCAGAGGTCCGCCGGGCCTGCCCCAGGTTGTGGGTGACGAAGATGAGGGTGAGTGCCGGCGTCAGTTGCCGCAGGAGCCCCTCGACCCGCTCTGTGGAGATCGGGTCGAGCGCCGAGGTCGGTTCGTCGAGCAGGAGCACCTCGGGTCCGACGGCCAGGGCTCGGGCAAGACAGAGCAGTTGCTGCTGGCCACCCGAGAGACGGAACGGAGAGTCGTTGAGGCGGTCCTTGACCGCATCCCACAGGCCGACCTGGTGGAGCCGCTCCTCGGCGACCACGTTGAGCTGCTTTCCCTTGGCGATCTGGTGCGCCTTCACGCCGGCGACCACGTTGTCCCGGATCGACATGGGAAACGGATTTGGTCGCTGGAAGAGCATGCCCACGCGGCGCCGTAGCGAGAGCAAGTTCTGACCGGCGGCCCAGATGCTCTCACCCTCGAGGGTGACATCTCCCTGGTAACGAAAGCCGGTCACCCGGTCGTTCATCCGGTTGAGCGTCCGGAGGAACGTGGACTTGCCGCAACCCGTGGGCCCGATCAGGGCGGTGATGGTGCCCCGGCGGAACTCGATGTTGACATTGGAAAGGACGCGATTGTCCCCGAAGGAGAGGGAGAGGTCCTTCGAGTGCACGACGTCGAGGGGGCGGGCACTGTCGGGGTCGAGGGCCGCCAGGACGGGCTCGATATCGGAACGGTTCTCCTGCTCCTTGGTGGGGGCTTGCTCGCCCGACCCGCGCTCGGCCCACTCGGTCACGGGGTCAAGGTAGCCAGGGGAGGTGAACGTTCCGCGAAGCCAAGGGAACACGAAGTAAAAAAGTCGGCGATCTGCGCGTAAACCGAAATGATCTCTGGCCGGTGGGGGACCCGCCGGCGGGGCTCAGTGCGAGTGGTCGACCACCGACGCCGCCGCTCGGAGGACGTCGATGTGGGCATCGACGGACGAGTAGCCCTGGCGCATCGTGTCGAACGAGACGTAGGCGGCGCCGACCGTCCGCCAGCCCTCGAGGTGTCGGGCAACCCGGTCGAGGTCGGTGCCGACGCTCACCCGGCCCTCGAAGGGGATCGGGCCGCGGCCGGCCTCGGCCGCCGCCTGCTGCACGATCGCCATCGCCGCTTCGAAGTCGGGTCCGTAGCGGACCAGGGGAAACCAGCCGTCAGCGATCCGGCCGATCCGTCGGAGCGCGGCAGGCGCCAGGCCACCGAACCACAGCGGAATGGGGCGTTGCACCGGCATGGGCATGAGCCCGGCGCCCACGACGCTCTCGAACTTTCCATCGAAGGTAACGCTCTCGTGCGTCCACAGCTCGCGGAGCAGCGCCACCTGCTCGACCACCCGGCTGGCCCGGTTCGAGAACTCCTTGCCGAGGGCCTCGTACTCGACCCGGTTCCACCCGAGCCCGATGCCCAGGCGCAGGCGCCCACCGGTGAGCACGTCGACCTCGGCTGCCTGCTTGGCGAGGAGGACGG
>JBEDUR010000198.1:0-8062 GCA_040414865.1 Acidimicrobiales bacterium | reverse complement strand
GCTCATCGACGCCGCTTAGGACGGCCGAAGCGGCACCGAGCGCCTCATTGAGGTCATACTCGAAACCACATCCATCACATTGGTCCACGGAGAGACAGTAGGTCTAGGAGGGTCACGCGGTATAGCCGGTACGGTCGCTCGTGCGGACCCACCACCCGGTGTGCAGGGACGCCTCCGGCCGACTCAGGATGGCCGCTCCTGCGCATCTGGTGAGTACGAAAGCAATCCGGCTGGCCGGGGTCGTCCGCCTCTTGACAGGTTCGTCAAAGCATGAGGGGCACGGAGTCGACCGCCGACCGTAGCGACGTCTACGGCAATACGTCTCGAGGACCGCAGTCTTCCGAGAGGTAGCGGGGTAACGTGCCCACAGAGTCAACGAGCGGGGGAGATGGTGGCGAAGTTCGACGGGATGGCCGCGGTCTACGACGCCTCGCGAGGAGGCCTCCGACGAGGTGCTTACGTTGCCGACCAGCTGGAGCCGTTCCTCCCTGCCGGCGCCGGCCGTCTCCTTGAACTCGGCGTCGGTACTGCGGCAGTCGGCCTGGCGTTCGCCCAGAAGGGATTTGACATTGTGGGTGTCGACATCTCGGCTTCCATGCTCTCCTTCGCCAAACCCCGCCTGTCGGGACGCATCGGCCTGGCCAATGCGTCTGCCCTTCCCTTCGCCGACGCCACCTTGGACGCCGCCTACGCCGCCTGGGTGATGTACCACCTGGCCGATCCCCAGGAGGTGATGGCGGAGGCCGCCCGAGTGCTACGCCCCGGTGGCCGACTGCTGACCCTGGACCGCAACCGGGTAGACGGCGGCGGCGACGCCTGGGGTGAACTTGACGCCGAGATCGGCAGGCGCCTGGGTCGGAGCCGGCCGCTGCTGACCTCTGGCTACGAACGCCTGGGACGGCTTGCCGAGAGCCAGGGGTTAAGGAAGCTCGGCATCGTGACAGTCTGCCCCTGGCGAGATCCTCGGACCCTTCGTCAGGCGATCGAGAACACCCGCCACCGGGTCTTCGGCTGGGACGGAACAGAGGACGAATGGGACCGCGTGATCGAGCCGCTTCTGGCGGCGTGGTCGGTTCGACCAGATCTCGACGACGTCCTTATCTTCGAGCAGGGCCATCAGGTATTGGTGCTCGAGCGACCATGAAGACCGTCGCCGTAGTGAGTTCAGCCCGGTGTCGCCCGGCTCAAAGGTGACACGCAGAACTTCGTGATGACCGGCGCTTTCGGATGCCCCCGACTCCGTACTTCTCGAAGATGTCCAGACGTAGTCGAAAATCTGGTCTTAAGCGTGGCTGTTGGGCATAGAGCCACCGTCTCGCTGAGCAGCGGGGTCGTTTCACAGGCGTTTGACGTTCTCCACGAGGTGGCCAAGCGAATACTCCTAAGATCCAGTAGCTGACGGGCCCGTCAGGTACGTTCTTGGCCCTGAACTCAGCCGCTGCGCCGGCGTCGTCCTTTGCGTGCCCGTAGCACCTTTGCTTTCGACCCGTTGACCAAAACTGGAAGCACGAGCTCCCTCCTTAACTTTCCGGCATCCAGCATGAGTTCGACAGCGGTGTCAGGGGCGCCGGTCAAGAGAACGAGCGCACCACCTGGGCGGAGCCAAGATTTGGCGACACCTCCGAGGTCTCGATACAGATTTTCGACTCCGTGTTTCACTCTCCAGTAGCGGCCCCATGGAGGATCAGTCACGATTGCGTCGATGCTTTCGGTGGCCACGCGGAGCTTGTGGAAATCCGCATTGGTCCATCGCATCCCTTGTCGTTCGGCCCACCGAGCAACCTTCGCGTCGAGATCATTGAGCCAGACTGACTTTGCTCCGGCCTCGAGACACGCGGCACCGATTGCCCCACTCCCGGCGAACGGGTCCAGCACAAGCTCGGCGGCTGTGAGCGGCTCTACGCGCGCGAGCGCCGCACAGATCTCGGGTCGTAGGCGGCCGCGCGCGAGATGCGGCCTCCCCCCGGAGAGCCTCGTAGCCAAGAGCGAGGACCGCATACGGGACCGGCGGATCAGCCAAACCTCAAGGGACGCCCCGCGCCGGGACACGCCCAGCTGCGACCACGACCCAAGCGCGTTCTCTAGCGCGACAGTTTCCGGGCTTATGGTTGACGCGAACTGGCCATCGTCGTGGATGCGGAGCCGAAGCGTTCCTCTGCGAGGGAGAGACGATCGCGGAGTTGTTGGGAGTCGCTCTCTGAGGCTGTTTACTTCGCGGTCAATGGCTGTACGAGGGACGTCAGCGATGACGGCGAACACGTTCGTCGCGCACGGGAACGCTCGCAGTTGCTTAACCGAGGCAGCGGTTCGCACCCGTACGAAGCCGCTCGTCCTGACCGACTCGCTGACTCTCGGAAGCTCACGACGTACAGCCTCAGCGACGATGTCCTCGAACCCAGGAGGGCACAGAATGACAACGTCGACGGAACTCATGGAACCATTCTTGCCGAGCTGGTGGCTCCTCCGGGCAGTCCTGTATCGCCGCTTCCATTAGATCGAGTGCTGTTTGGAAGTTCGGGCCGAGACTCTCTACTCAGATCGATGTACGTCATGAAAACTACGACGCGAAACCGTCGGCTGGGAAGTTGGCTTGGACGACTGTGGAATGAGGGCTCGAACACAGAACGACCCAAGCGGAGGCAGCCAATGACCTTCTACATCTCCAACACCCACAGCCGCAGTGCGACCACCCCGCGAGCGCTTCATGTGAAGCTCGACTGTCCGGCGCTCGTACGTCCAGACCGGGACCAGCGCGGGTGGGAGGCGCCGTCGGAGATCCTCAGCGCGACAACGCTGTGCGGGCGGTGCGCGTCGAGCACGACAGCGGTGTGATCCATGCCAACCCTGCGCCGCATCTGAGGATGGTTGCAACGTGGTTGCAAATCGGCCCCTGATGGTTCGGTTTGACGAGAGTTTCCCCTGGTAAGAGACCTGGTGGAGGCGATGGGACTTGAACCCACGAACCTCTTGACTGCCAGTCAAGCGCTCTACCAACTGAGCTACGCCCCCGAGAAGTTGTCAGGCTACCAGGCGCCCTCAGACGGGTCGGCGGTGGAACAGCCGACGAGCTGCCAAGCGCCGAACGCGGCGACCGGGTGACGCTACGCGTCCTCCAGCCGTTCTGGCACGTCACCGCCTCCTTCGGGGATTTCCCGGCCCGAGTCGCGCCAGGCGACGGCGGCGTGAAACCCGTGGGTCGCGGCCAGCTGTTGGAACCAACGTCCCTCGGGTGAGTGCCTGGTGATGCCGTCGAAGAGAGTCGCCAGGATCTGGGTCCCCTGCAGCCCCATGTTGTCGTACGCCTGATTGATCATCAGTTTCTGCATCGCCAGCTGGTTGGTCGGAACGCTCGCGATGCGCCCGGCCAGCTCAGCCACCCGGGCGTCGAGCTGGCTTGTTGGGACCGATTCGAGCACCAGACCCCATGCCGCGGCTTGTACACCGTCAATGGTGTCGCCGGTAAGGAGCATCCGCTTCGCCTTTTCGGCCCCCAGCCGGTAAACCCACATCGCGGTGGTCGGGCAACCCCAGACGCGCGCGGGCATGTAGCCGATCCGGGCGTCGTCGGCCATGACAACCAGGTCGCAGCAGAGTGCAATGTCGCTGCCACCGGCCACGGCATGCCCCTGCACCTTGCAGATGGTCGGCTTCAATGACCGGAACAGGCTCATGAAGTCGTCGGTGTTCTGTTTCATGGCGCGGTAGTCCTTGATCGGGTCCCAGACCTCCCGCTGAGTGCCCCGTCCGGACTCGGCGTAGTCCTTCAGGTCGTAACCGGCACAGAACGACCGCCCGGCGCCGGAGAGCACGATGACGTGGACTTCGGGGTCGTCGTTGGCCTGTTCGACCGCCCGGCGGATCTCTCCGGGCATCGCACCATTGATCGCGTTCAGGCGTTCGGGCCGATTCAGGATGAGGTGCGCCTGGCGACCCCGCAGTTCGTAGGTGATGGCGCCGAACTCGCTCATCGAGCGTCTCCGATCTGTCGATGGTCGGTTTGTTCCACTCTGCACCCGGGGATTGTCGCGCCCGCTGGGGCGAGCTCCGCCGTAAGTGAAGCCATGCCCTGACGCTGGTGGGCTCGACGAACGCGCCTGGCCAGCTCTTGGGCCCGTCAGACTGCGTCGCGTTCAGGGTCGCGCCGACCTCTTTTTGAGCCTTTGCCCTAGGGCTGGGCATTGGCGACGCCCTTTCTTGCTCGTCGGGGTCGTGATTGGCGTCCGCCTCGCCACGACCTGAAGGCGGTCCATGGTGGTCATCTGTCCTCTCCGAGCTTCGTCTGAGGTGAACAACCAAGGGCACCAGGGTCGGGTGGGGCCTGTTGTACCCCGGCTCCGGAGGCCGCCCGGCGTGCCCGCGACCGGTCGCTCGTGGCTCGCTTGGGGCGGCTGGCCGGATGCGGTCCCCGGGTTCATTACGATTTGACGATGGCACGGGCATATGACTTTGCCGCCGTGGAGCGGAAGTGGCGGGAGCTTTGGCGCTCCGAGGGGACCTACCAGGTCGAGAACGACGACCCTCGGTCATCCTTCTACTGCCTGTGCATGTACCCCTACCCGTCGGGCCCGGCCCACCAGGGCCATGTCCGCAATTACACCTTCGGCGACCTAGTCACTCGGTACCGGACAATGGGTGGGTACGGGGTCCTCTCGCCCATCGGCTTTGATTCGTTCGGCCTCCCAGCCGAGAACGCGGCTATCAAAACCGGCACCCACCCGCGGATCTTTACCGATGAGCGGATCGCCGAGCTTGAGGATTCCCTCTTTCGGCTCGGCGTCGTCTACGACTGGCGTCGCGAGGTCAGCAGCCACGACCCCGAGTACATGCGCTGGAACCAGATGATCTTTCTCCGGTTTCTCGAGGCTGGCCTCGCCTACCGGGCAAACGCGTTGGTGAACTGGTGCCCGGGCTGCCAAACGGTGCTCGCCAACGAGCAGGTGCTCTCAGACGGCCGCTGCGAGCGTTCGGGAGACCTCGTCGTGAAGCGGGACCTCGAGCAGTGGTTCTTCCGGATCACGAGCTACGCCGACGAGCTTCTCGCCGCGCTGGATCCACTTCAGTGGCCAGAACGGGTGAAGGTCATGCAGCGCAACTGGATCGGGCGCTCCGAGGGAGCCGAGTTCGACCTGCGCGTCCAAGATGAAGACAGTGGCCCGAGGGACCTCTCGCTTCGGGTCTTCACCACCAGACCCGACACCAGTTTCGGAATGACGTACGCGGTGCTCGCCCCGGAGCACCCCCTCGTCGAGCGCCTCACCACCGACGGGCACCGCGAGGATGTCGAGGTCATCGTTCGCCAAGCCCGGGCCTCGAGCGAGATCGATCGGCTACGAGCGGCTGAGCCCGGGTCGGACCTCGCCAAGCGGGGCGCGTTCACCGGCAGCTATGTGATCAACCCGTTTAACGCCGAGCCGGTCCCCGTCTACGTCGCGGCCTACGTGCTCATGGGCTACGGAACCGGAGCGATCATGGCGGTGCCGGCCGAGGACGAGCGCGACTTTGCCTTCGCCCAGGCCTTCGGGCTCCCCATCGTCCGCACGGTGCGGCCGCCGGAGTCCTTCGAGGGCGGCGCTTACAGCGGCGAGGGAGAGAAGATCAACAGCGGCTTCATGAACGGCCTGGATGTGGCCACCGCCAAGGAACGGGCGATCGAGTGGTTGGAGAAGGAAGGCATCGGCGCCCGCAAGGTCAACTACCGGCTCCGCGACTGGTTGGTCTCCCGGCAGCGTTTTTGGGGCTGCCCAATCCCGGTGGTCTACTGCCCCGACCACGGCATCGTTGGGGTCCCCGAGGACCAGCTCCCGGTGCTCGCCCCCGACGACGTCGAGTTCCTCCCGAGCGGCCAGTCGCCCCTCGCCCTCCACGCGGGGTTCCTCCACACCACCTGTCCCAAGTGCGGCGGACCGGCCCGACGGGAGACCGACACTATGGACACCTTCGTCGACTCCAGCTGGTACTTCCTCCGATTCTGCGACCCATGGTGGGCCGAGGGTCCGGTCGACGGGTCGGCCGCGCAACGGTGGATGCCGGTCGACGTGTACATCGGCGGCGTTGAGCACGCCATCCTGCATCTCCTGTACGCGCGCTTCTACCAGCGCGCCCTCATCGACGTGGGCATCATCCCCGAGATCGAGCGCGAGCCGTTCCAGTACTACTTCGCGCAAGGAATGATCCGGATGGACGGCTCCAAGATGTCCAAGTCCAAGGGCAATCTCATCGCTCCCTCCTCTTTCTTCGAGCGAGTCGGGGCGGACGCGTTGCGGCTTTTCCACCTGTTTGTCGGGCCGCCGCACGAGGACTTCGATTGGACCGATCAGACCCATGACATCATCGATGGCTGCGGGCGCTTCCTCGACCGGGTGTGGCGTTCCCTCGTGGACTCGGAGGCGCCGACTCGCTCGGGCGAGCTCAACCCCGAGGATCTCGAGTTGCGGCGGCTCGTGCACCGGAGCATCAAAGTGGTCTCCGAGGAGATCGAGCGCTGGTCGTTCAACACGGCGGTCGCGCACTGCCAGGAGCTCTCCAACGCGCTTGTTCGATACGGCCGTGTCGATCGCGGACCCCACCGCGAGGTCTTCGCTGAGTCGGCCGATGCCTTGATCATGCTTCTGGCGCCGATGACCCCCCACGTCGCCGCCGAAATCTGGGAACGCCGCCATCCCGGCGAGGCCGGGGTGCACGCCCAGCCCTGGCCAACCTACGATCCCGCCCTCGTGGTCGAGGAGCGCGTGACGATGGTCGTCCAGGTGAACGGAAAGGTGCGGGACCGGATCGAGGTGGTGCCGTCGATCTCGGCGGCCGAGGCTCAGGCGCTGGCCCTCGACTCAGAACGGGTGCGAGCCCAGCTCGGAGGCGGATCGCCGCGGCGCGTGATCGTGCGTCCACCGGGCCTCGTCAACGTCGTGCGATAAATAGAGCGCGATGAAGACGGTCCAAGAGCGCCTGTTCGAGGTGGACGCGGTTCCGCCGGTACCGGTGGCCATGACCGCGCTCGCCCCCCCGGCGGCGGGTACGGCGTTGCATGCGTCGGCAACGCCGCTCAGTCGGCCCGACGTCGAGATCCGTGTCTCCAGACGCCGCCGCAAGATCGCCACCGCCTACTGGAGTGACGGTCGCATCGTCGTGCTCCTGCCCGGCCACCTGCGCGGCACCGAGCGCAGGGAGATGGTCGACTGGCTGGTGGAGCGGGTCATGGCCCGCCGGCCGCCGGCGGTCGCATCCGATCAACTCTTGCTCGAGCGTGCCGTCGAGCTGGCCCGGCGTTATGTGCCGGGAGCCGTCCCGGCTTCGGTGCGGTGGGTCACCAACCAGCGCAAGCGGTGGGCGTCGTGCACGGCCGACTCTGGCGAGATCCGGCTCTCGCACCGCCTGAAGGGGGTCCCCCCCTGGGTGCTCGACGCCGTGCTCGTGCACGAGCTGGCCCACCTCGTCCGTCCGGACCATTCGCCCGGCTTCCACGAGATCGCCGACCGCTTCGCGCGCCAGAAGGAGGCTTCGACCTTCCTCGATGGCTACGCCTTGGGGCTGGACGCCTCGGATTAGATCTTCCTGAACTGAGCAAGCACCTCGCCCAGTTGTCCGGCCTCCATCCGGTAGGGGGCGTAGAAGCTGAACCGGTCGACGAGGTCGCCGAATCGCTCGCCCACCTTTGCCGGGACGTCCTCGATCGGCCCCACCACGGCGAAGGCATCGAGCATCTCGTCGGTGATCAGCTCGCCCATGGCCTCCCACTCGCCCCGTTTGGACATGATGTTCAGCTCGTCGCCGATCTCTCCCCAGCCGTGCAGCTCGAGAACCGGTCGGTAGGCGGGCGTGGAACCGTAGAAGGCAATCTGGCGCTTGGTCGCCGTCCTGGCCGTCTCGAACTGGGCACCCTCGCCAGTGACGACGAACCCGGGGTAGGCCACGGTCAGCTCACGCCGGGCCTTGCCAGCCTTGGCCGCTCCGCGCTCGAGCGCCGGGATGGTCACCTCGCGCAAGTACCGGTGGGTGGTGAACCCGTGGACGATCATGCCGTCGCCGGCCTCACCGGCCACCTCGGTCATCCGCTCGCCCACGGCCG